>NZ_QTQA01000009.1:0-291136 GCF_003853825.1 Burkholderia sp. Bp9012
TCAGGTGTGTAAGCGCAGTAATGCGTTCAGCTAACTGATACTAATTGCCCGTAAGGCTTGATCCTATAACAAGTCTGTCTCGCGCTGATGACAGCGCGTCGGACTGGTTGATTCTCGTGTGTGATACACACAACCTAAATTACTGCTTCTTCCAAGATTGGTTGTGCTGCGAAGCAGCGCAACAACCCTCTTTGCCTGATGACCATAGCGAGTCGGTCCCACCCCTTCCCATCCCGAACAGGACCGTGAAACGACTCTACGCCGATGATAGTGCGGATTCCCGTGTGAAAGTAGGTAATCGTCAGGCTCCCTAAGCCAGAAACCCCCGCCCAAAAGGCGGGGGTTTTTGCATTTGGGCGGCGGAAAGCACGAGTGCAGGCAATCGAACCTCTCCGGTTGTTGCTCAAGCGCGTAACCCGACCCCGCCGCTCTCCATCATCCCGGACCGATCACCCGCTTATTGGCTGCAATCTCCGGCCAGGTAGGTGACTCGTGTCCGCTCGGCGAAGCCGCCGTCAAGGTACTTTTCACACCCGCCCCCGCGTCCGTATCGTCGCATCGGCAGTTCGGAGCCGGTCCAGCGTCGACATTTTTCATCCGTTATTCCAGTCTTTTCGCTGAACAGGCGAGAAATTCGTGCGAAATGAGGTCTTAGTCGGTCCGTCCTCGTAAAATTTGCGAACCTCCACCCCAGTCGCATCCAGAATGATGAACGTCGCCACTCAGATAGCTCGGGCCGTTTGCCCGCACGATTGTCCGGACACATGCGCGATGCGCGTGACCGTCGAAAACGGCCGTGCGATCAAGGTCACGGGTGATCCCGACCATCCGCCCACGCAGGGCGTGTTGTGTACGAAAGTCAGCCGATATGCCGACCGCGTCCATCATCCCGACCGGCTCACCGTGCCCCTCAAGCGCATCGGCGCGAAGGGGGAAGGGCGCTTCGTGCCGATCAGCTGGAGTGAAGCACTTGACGAGATCGGTCGTCGTCTCGGGGAAATAGCTGCGCGTGCGCCGGAGGCGATTATGCCGTACAGCTACGCGGGAACGATGGGACTCGTGCAGGGCGAAGGCATTGCGCAGCGGTTCTTCCATAAACTCGGTGCGTCCCGGCTTGAGCGGACCATCTGCGCCGCGGCCGGTGCAGCAGGCCTGCGCTATACGTATGGCGGAAGCATCGGTATGCATCTCGAGCATTTCGAGGAAAGCGAGCTGATCCTGATCTGGGGCGCCAACCCGATCGCATCCAGCCTGCATTTCTGGACCCGAGCGCAGGAAGCCAAGCGTCGAGGCGCCCGTCTGGTCGCAATCGATCCCTACCGTTCGCTGACGGCGGAGAAATGCCATCAGCACTTCGCGCTGAAGCCGGGTACCGACGGCGCGTTCGCGCTCGGCATGATGCATGTGCTGATTACCGAAGATCTGCTCGATCACGACTACATCGCGCGTCATACGCTCGGCTTCGATGCGCTCAAGGCGCGAGCCCTGTCCTATCCGCCGGAGCGTGTCGCCCAGATCTGCGGCATCGAAGTGTCGGAACTGATCGAACTCGCACGTCGTTACGGCGCGACCCGCAAGGCGTCGATTCGCCTCAATTACGGCATGCAGCGTGTGCGCGGTGGCGGCAATGCCGTGCGTGCGATTGCGAGTTTGCCTGCGCTGACAGGCGCGTGGCGCGACCGGGCCGGCGGGCTTCTGCTGTCGTCGTCGGAATTCGCTCCGGTCAATCAGTCGGCGCTGCTGCGTCCGGATCTGATGCCAGGCTGGCCACACAGACTGCCGCGCATCATCAACATGAATGCGATCGGCGATGCACTGCTGCATCCGGGCGACGCCACCTTCGGGCCGAAGGTCGAAGCGGTGATTGTCTACAATTCGAATCCGGTCGCGGTCGCGCCCGACTCGTCGAAAGTCGCCGCCGGGTTCGCGCGCGAAGATCTATTCACGGTCGTTCTCGAGCACTTCAAGACAGATACGGTCGATTTCGCCGACATTGTGTTGCCTGCCACGACGCAACTCGAGCATCTCGACGTCCACAAGTCATACGGCCACACCTATGTGATGGCGAATCTACCGGCGATTCCGCCAGTCGGCGACGCACGGCCGAACACGGAAATCTTTCGCGGCATCGCACGCAGTATGGGGCTCGACGAGCCCGCGCTTTATCACAGCGACGAAGAGGTCGCGCAGACGGCGCTCCGTTGGGACGATTCGACGCTCGACAGCGATTGGGAGACGTTGAAGCGGGCCGGCTGGCTGAAGCTCAAGGTGGCGGACGCGCCTTTCGCGAATGGCGGCTTCCGCACACCGTCCGGCAAATGCGAGTTCTACAGTGCGCGACTCGAGCAGATGGGCATGGACCCGGTGCCCGATTATCTGCCGCCGTTCGAATCGGCGGAGGCCGCCCCTGAACTCGCCGCTCGTTATCCACTGGCGATGATTTCCCCGCCGGCCCGCCACTTCCTGAACAGCACGTTCGTGAACGTGGACAGCCTGCGCAGTACGGAAGGCCAGCCGCACCTCGATATACACCCGGCCGACGCCGACGCGCGCGGCATCGGGGAGGGCGACATCGTGCGCATCTTCAACGACCGCGGATCGATGCAGGCGGTCGCGAGAGTGACCGATCGGGCGCGGGCAGGGCTCGTCGTCGGACTGTCGATCTGGTGGAAGAAATTGTCGGCGGATGGACGGAACGCGAACGAGGTGACGAGCCAGGCGCTGACCGATCTCGGCAACTCGGCGACGTTTTACGATTGTCTGGTGGAAGTTGAGCGGATTTGACCGAACTTCTTGATATGATCAGACGAATATATTCGAAAGTTCGAAGTGGGCATCTAACCCGGTTGTCTCGGCAAGGACGAGCCGCTACGATGCGTTTTAGCACGACCATTCGAAAATCTGTGAGGAGACGCGCAGTATGAACAAAATTTGGCTGAAATCGTACCCACCCGGCGTTCCAGCCGAAATTGACGCGTCCCCGTATCCTTCCATCCCGGATCTCCTCGACGAAAGCTTCAAGCAATATCGTGACCGCAAGGCGTTCGTCTGCATGGGCAAGAGCATCACGTACGGCGAACTCGATGCGCTGTCGCGCCAGTTCGGCGCGTGGCTGCAGTCGCGCGGCCTGAAGCGCGGCGCGCGCGTTGCGCTCATGATGCCGAACGTACTGCAGTACCCGGTAGCGATCGTCGCGGTGCTCCGCGCGGGCTTCACCGTCGTCAACGTCAACCCGCTCTATACGCCGCGCGAGCTCGAACATCAGCTGAAGGACAGCGGGGCGGAGGCGATCGTCATCCTCGAGAATTTCGCGTCGACACTGCAGGCCGTCATCGCCAACACCGCGGTCAAGCATGTGGTGGTCGCGTCGATGGGCGATCTGCTGGGCATCAAGGGCTGGCTCGTCAATTACGTCGTGCGCAACGTGAAGAAGATGGTGCCGGCCTGGCATCTTCCGTCGTACACGCGCTTCAAGGCCGCGCTGTCGGAAGGTGCGCGGCAAACCTTCAAGCCGCAGAAGCTCGGCCCCGACGACGTCGCGTTCCTCCAGTACACGGGCGGTACGACGGGTGTCGCGAAGGGGGCGACGCTGTTGCATCGGAACATCGTGTCGAACGTGCTGCAGGCCGGCGCATGGCACCATCCCGCGCACGAGAAGTACCCCGAGGTGAAGCAGTTCGTGACGGTCGTCGCGCTGCCGCTCTATCACGTGTTCGCGCTGACGGTCTGCGGCTTTCTGACGATGCGCACGGGCGGCATGGGCATCCTGATCCCGAATCCGCGCGACATCGGCGGGATGATCAAGGAGTTGAAGGGTTACCAGATCTCGACGATTCCGGCCGTCAACACGTTGTACAACGCGCTGCTGAACCATCCCGAATTCAACCAGCTTGACCTGTCGAAGCTCGTGATCGCCAACGGCGGCGGCATGGCGATCCAGGAAGGCGTCGCGAAGCGCTGGTATGAGAAGACCCATACGGCGATCGTCGAGGGCTACGGCCTGTCGGAGACCTCGCCGGTCGCGACCTGCAACCCGGTAACCGCGACCGAATATAGCGGGACGATCGGCCTGCCGCTGCCGTCGACAGAAGTGGCCATCCGCGATGACGCAGGCAACGACGTCGCGCTCGGCGAGCCGGGCGAGATCTGCATCCGCGGGCCGCAGGTCATGGCCGGCTACTGGAACCGTCCGGACGAAACCGCGAAGGTCATGTTCCCGGACGGTTTCTTCAAGACCGGCGACGTCGGCGTGATGGACGCGCGCGGTTACGTGAAGATCGTCGACCGGAAGAAGGACATGATCCTGGTATCCGGTTTTAACGTGTATCCGAACGAGGTCGAGGACGTGGTGGCGTCGCACCCGGGCGTGTTCGAGGTGGCGGCGGTCGGCGTGCCGGACGAGCACTCGGGCGAAGCCGTGAAGCTGTTCGTCGTGAAGAAGGACCCGGCGCTTACCGACAAGGACATCCTCGCGTACTGCAAGGAGCGGCTCACTGGCTACAAGCGGCCGAAACTCGTCGAGTTCCGCACGGAACTGCCGAAGACGAATGTCGGCAAGATCCTGCGGCGCGAACTGCGCGACGGACGCGCATAACATCGAAGTCGAACGAACGAGCCCGGCCAATGCCGGGCTTTTTATTCGTGGTGTCGGCACCGAGGTTGCCGCGCCGAGGTCCGACGGTCGCAGGAACGGCACGCGTTCTACCGGGATGCGCCGTGGCTGACGGAGCGGCTCGACCGGATCGCCGGCGGCGGCCGCGATCCGCGATTCGCGACTCGCATGGCGCGATACCACGACGCATGCTGCCCGCCGGCAGCGGTGGCATTCCCGTCGATGAGCCGTAGGGGCCGGTTCGCCGCCGTGAACGGGCCGCCCGGCGATCGTCCTGTTCGCCGCTCACCGCTTCGCAGCCGCAAAAGAAAAAGGCGCCCGAAGGCGCCTTCAATATGCTGCGGCTTGTCAGACAAGCTGATTAGAACTTATGACGGATGCCGACGCGCGCTGCGACCTGGTTGCTGGTGCTCGACGGGTCGAGACCGTTGATCGACGCATGTGCCTGAACGACGTTGCCTGCCGAATCGAGCGTGTTGCCCGACGCATGCTGGTACACACCGATCACGTAGACGTCCGTGCGCTTGGACAGGAAGTAGTCGACGCCCAGCGAGCCTTGGTGGTACTTGGCTGCCGAGTTGCCGTCGATCTTGCTGCCTTGCGTGTAGTCGTACGCCGCGCCGACGATCAGCGCCGGGGTCAGCTGATACTTGAAGTTGATTTCGCCGTTGTTGAACGTCGCGGTCTGGTTCACGAACGGACCGACCGAGAAGCCCTTGAACTTCGTGTTCGAGTACGTCGCGCCGATCGTCGCTGCGCCGAACGTGTACGCACCGCCCGCACCGATGACCTGGTACGTGTTCGCGCTGTTCGCATATGCGCCGTAGACCGGCGACGACACGGCCGTCGCCGCAGCCGACGCGCCGGTATTGAACATGCCGCCGAAGTTCGCCGGCGTGCGTGCGTTCAAGTAGCCGACACCCAATACCAGCGGGCCGTTGTTGTAACCCGCGCCGAGCGACCAGACCTGGTTCTTCGAGAACTGGCCGGCTTGACCGCCGAAGCTGTACAGGCCGCCGAACGAGAAGCCGCCGTAGGTCGGGCTCGTGTACTTGACCGCGTTGTTCACACGGTATGCGTTGTTGAAGTTGTCGAGGTCGCCCGGGTGAGCAGCGATGTAGCCGCCCCACTGGTCGCCTGCCTCGAGCGGGCCGACGAAGTCGACGACGGAGTCGTACTGGCGACCCAGCGTGACCGTACCGTACTGGCTCGACAGGCCGACGTAAGCCTGGCGGCCGAACATCAGGCCGCCCTGGCCCAGCTTGCCGGAGTTGACGTCAAAACCGTTTTCGAGCACGAAGATCGCCTTCAGGCCGCTGCCCAGATCTTCGGTGCCGCGCAGGCCGAAGCGGCTGCCTTGCATCACGCCGCTTGCCAGACCGTACAGGTGGCCGCCCTTGGCGTTGTTGTTGAAGATGAAGCCTTCATCGATGATGCCGTAGAGCGTCACGCTGCTTTGCGCATGAGCTGCGCCAGCAAACGCGCCCAGCGCGACGAGCGCGAGAAGCGACTTTTTCATTAACGGATCTCCAAGAATCACTGAATTTTTTTGGCGGGGCGGATAGTTATGTTGTGTTGACGGGCCCCATCAACTTCGCAAGAAGTCGCACGTAATGTAACAAAGCCGATTTTTCCGACAAAGCGAAATGCCTTGGCGCAAGGCTGCCATGTTTCCTTTATGCAACAATGGTTAAAATCACGGGTTAACCGCAATTTCCGCTGAATAATCAAGTCGGTTACGCAGCGGAGCACGTGCCTTTGCCGCCCGCGGCAGCACACGCAGCCAGGAGAACAGGATGGTGTTGGATGAACTGATCAGCGAATTCGATCGCGGCCTGCGATCGCTGACCGGCATTAGCCGGATGAGCCGCCCGGTGCCTGCGCCGGCGGAGCCGCCGGCCGGCGAACTGACGCCCGCGGAGCGTACGCATGCCGCCGGGCTGATGCGCGTGAACCACGTCGGCGAGGTCTGCGCGCAGGCGCTTTATCAGGCGCAGAAGCTGACCGCGCGCTCGTCGTCGTCGAAGGCGATGTTCGAGGAAGCCGCGCGCGAGGAGGAGGATCATCTCGCGTGGACCGCGCATCGGCTGAAGGAACTCGATTCGCGTCCGAGCCTGCTCAACCCGCTGTGGTACGCTGGCGCGCTCGCGATCGGCGTCGTCGCCGGAACGCTGGGCGACAAGGTCAGCCTCGGCTTCATGGCGGAGACGGAGCGCCAGGTCGAGAGCCATCTCGACGGGCACCTGTCCGAGCTGCCGGCGACCGACACGGCGTCGCGTGCGATCGTCGAGCAGATGCGGCTCGACGAGGTGAAGCACGGCAAGGCCGCGACCGATGCCGGCGGGATCGAGCTGCCGCTGCCCGCGCGGATGCTGATGCGCGCCGCATCGAAAGTCATGACGAGCACTGCATACTATCTCTGACATTCGGGCCGGGGCGGCGTGTGACGTCGCCCTGGTCCGCCGTTCCCGATACCGCCCGTTTTTTCCGCGTTTTCCCGCCCCCGAAAGCCCCGTCCGCACGCCAGTCTGGCCCGCCTTTCTCACGTATCACCTTCACAAGTTGCACTAGCTCATTCATTTATAACGATTTTTAGCATGAAGGGCCGCATGAGCATGCGCGCGTAAGTCCTTGTTCTAACTAACAAAATTCGTCAAAAAACCGGGCCGCTCCCTTGACCGTGCCAAACCCTTCCACTAAAGTGGGAGACAGTGTGAGAAAGTGTATTTTTGTGTGATTTGGCGGGCTATTCCGGCTAAATTCTTGAGCATTGAGCGGGTGCTTCGGTGCCCTGAACGGGAGAGCGGAAAGTGTTCCAAGGGGCGTCGGCGCTGACGCTCGATGCGAAAGGGCGGATGTCGGTGCCGGCTCGCTATCGCGAAGCGCTGCAAGGACAGGCAGAAGGACGGGTGACTGTGACCAAGCACCCGGACGGCTGCCTGTTGCTGTTTCCGCGCCCCGAATGGGAAGTGTTCCGCGCCAAGATCGCCGCGCTGCCGATGGACGCTCATTGGTGGCGGCGAATTTTTCTCGGCAATGCGATGGATGTCGATCTCGACAGCGCAGGCCGGATTCTCGTATCGCCCGAGCTGCGGATGGCGGCCGGACTGGAAAAGGAAGTCATGTTGTTGGGAATGGGTAGTCACTTCGAGCTGTGGGATTCGCAGACCTACATCGCGAAGGAGCAGGCAGCGATGGCGCAGGGCATGCCCGACGCGCTGAAGAACTTCACGTTCTGATTGCGGTGACGGAGACGCCCGCGATGGGAAACGAATTGCAGCATCGGACCGTACTGTTGGACGAAGCGGTCGATTCGCTCGTGACGCGGCCGGACGGCATTTATGTCGACGGCACGTTCGGGCGCGGCGGTCATAGCCGCGCGGTGCTCGCGCGGCTGGCGCCGGCCGGCCGGCTGATCGCGTTCGACAAGGATCCGAGGGCGATCGAGACGGCGCAGCGCATCGAGGATGGGCGCTTCTCGATCGTACATGACAGCTTTGCATCGATGCGCGACGCGCTTGCGGCGCGCGGTGTCGAGAAGGTGTCGGGTGTGTTGCTGGACCTGGGCGTGTCCTCGCCGCAGGTGGACGATCCGGCGCGCGGCTTCAGCTTTCGCGCGGATGGCCCGCTGGACATGCGAATGGATCCGACGCGCGGCGAGTCGGCGGCCGAATGGCTCGCGCGCGCTTCGGTGCAGGAATTGACGGAGGTGATACGGGATTATGGGGAAGAACGGTTTGCTTTTCAGATTGCAAAGGCGCTTGTTGCTCGCCGGGCAGAGTCCGACCGTCTTGGGCCTCTCGACACCACGGGCGAGCTTGCCCAAATCGTGGGTAACGTCGTCAAAACCCGTGAGAAGGGCAAGGATCCGTCAACCCGCACCTTTCAGGCTATACGGATTCACGTCAATCAAGAGCTTGCGGACCTGCAAGTCGTACTAGACGCGGCATTGTCTTTGCTGGAGCAAGGGGGGCGGCTGGTGGTCATCAGCTTTCATTCACTCGAGGACCGGATCGTCAAGCGATTCATGCAGGCGCACGCGAGTGCGCCTGCCGTCGATCGTCGCCTGCCGATCCGTGCCGTCGACCTCCCGAGCCCGCCGCTCAAGATTATCAGCCGTCAATTCCCGAGCGAGGCGGAAGTCGCCGCGAATCCGCGCGCCCGGTCGGCCGTGATGCGCATCGCGGAGCGCGTCACGCCATGAGCCGCTTCAACATCTTCCTGCTGATCATCGTGATGGGCTGTGCGCTGTCGGTCGTCAACTCGACGAACCAGCAGCGCCAGATCTTCATCCAGCTGCAGCGCGCGCAGTCGCAGGAGCGTCAGCTCCAGCAGGACTACGCGCAGCTTCAATATCAGCAGAGCGCGCTGTCCAAGACGTCCCGCATCGAGCAGCTCGCGAACGATTCGCTGAAGATGCAGCCGATCACGACGGGCCGCACCCAGTACCTGACGCTGCCGCCGGGCGCCGCGAAGGCGATCGACGCGCCGATTCCCGCGTCGGCCGATACGGCCAGCAAGGGCAACGGAGGCGCGCGATGAAGCCGTCGCAAAAGCGCCAGGACGTGAAGTTCTCGTCGAGCCCCGTGCTCGGCGTGCACCTGCCGATGTGGCGCTCGAAACTCGTCGTGTTCCTGCTGTTCATGGCGTTCGTCGCGCTCGCTGCGCGGGCGTTCTGGATCCAGGGGCCCGGCAACGCGTTCTACCAGAAGCAGGGCGAGAGCCGCTACCAGCGCACGATCGAGCTGCCGGCAACGCGCGGCAAGATCCTCGACCGTAACGGGCTCGTGCTCGCGACGAGCCTGCCCGTGCGCGCGATCTGGGCGATTCCGGACGCCGTGCCGGACGATCTCGACGCCGGCAAGGTCAACCAGCTCGGCAAGCTCCTCGGCATGACGCCGAAGGAACTGCGCGTGAAGCTGTCGCAAGACAAGGGTTTCGTCTACGTAAAGCGCCAGGTGCCGATCGACGTCGCGGACAAGGTCGCCGCGCTCGACATTCCCGGTATCTATCAGCGCAATGAATACAAGCGCTTCTATCCGGAAGGCGAGATTACCGCTCACCTGATCGGCTTCACGAACGTCGAGGACGAAGGGCAGGAGGGCGTCGAACTCGGCGACCAGAAGATGCTGTCCGGCACGTCCGGCGTGCGCCGCGTGATCAAGGACCGGATGGGGCACATCGTCGAGGACGTCGCCGAACAGATTCCGCCGCACAACGGGACGGACGTCGACCTGTCGATCGACAGCAAGATCCAGTACATCGCGTATGCGAACCTGAAGGCCGCCGTCGAGAAGTTCAAGGCGAAGGCCGGCGCTGCGATGGTCGTCGACGTGCGCACCGGCGAGGTGCTGGCGCTCGTCAACTACCCGACGTACAACCCGAACGACCGCTCGCGCATGACGGGCGAGCAGTTGCGCAACCGGATCATGACCGACGTGTTCGAGCCGGGGTCGATCATGAAGCCGTTTACGGTGTCGCTCGCGCTCGACCTGCACCGCGTGACGCCGAACACGCTCGTCGAGACGGGCAACGGGCATTTCGTGCTCGACGGCGCACCGATCACCGACGACGCGGGTTTCGGCACGCTGACGGTCGGCGGCGTGATCCAGAAGTCGAGCAACATCGGCGCGACGAAGATCGCGATGACGATGCGGCCCGAGGAAATGTGGAATATGTATACGAGCATCGGCCTCGGCCAGGCGCCGAAGGTCGGGTTCCCGGGCGCGGTGGCTGGCCGCCTGCGTCCGTGGAAGAGCTGGCGTCGCATCGAGCAGGCGACGATGTCGTACGGCTACGGCCTGTCGGTGTCGCTGTTCCAGCTCGCGCGCGCATACACGGCGATCGCGCATGACGGCGAGCTGATGCCCGTGACCATTTTCAAGACCGACCCCAACCAGCCGGTCGTGGGTACGCAGGTGTTCAACCCGACCACCGCGCGCGAGGTGCGTGCGATGCTCGAAACGGTGGTGGCGCCGGGCGGCACGTCGCCCGATGCGGCCGTGCCGGGTTATCGCGTCGGCGGCAAGAGCGGTACCGCTTACAAGCACGAAGGCCACGGCTACACGCGCAAGTACCGCGCGTCGTTCGTCGGCATGGCGCCGATGCCGAACCCGCGCATCGTCGTCGCCGTGTCGGTCGACGAACCGACCGCCGGCAGCCACTTCGGCGGCCAGGTGTCCGGCCCCGTATTCTCGGCGATCGCGGGCGATACGATGCGCGCGCTGAACGTGCCGCCGAACATGCCGATCAAGCAGCTCGTCGTGTCCGACGACGCGCCCGGCGCGCCCGCCGCGACGGGCCCGCAAAAGCTCGCCGCGGGCGGCGGTGCGAAGCATATGATCGTATCCAGCACGACACGTAATTCACCAGGAGTTGTTCGATGAGCGCCGCTCGCAGTTCCCATCCGGCGCATCAGCAGATCGCGGCCGCGCTTGCGTGGCTGCGCCAGCATGTGGCCCCCGCGGCGCAACTGCATGCCGACACGCGCAGCCTGCAGGCTGGCGACGTGTTCCTCGGCTATGCGGTCGACGGGGCGGACAATCGCGCCTTCATTTCCGATGCCGTCGCGCGCGGCGCGGCCGCCGTGCTGTATCAGCCGGAAGGTCTCGAAGCCGCACCGGCCGTACCGGTCGCACTCGCGGTGCCGGCGCTCGACCAACTGGCCGGCGAGATCGCCAGCGGCTGGTACGGCGACCCGAGCGACAGCCTGCTCGCCATCGGCGTGACCGGCACCAACGGCAAGACGTCCTGCACCCAATGGATCGCGGCCGCGCTGACGGCGCTGCACCAGCCGTGCGCGCTGATCGGCACGCTCGGCAGCGGCATGCCGGGGCAACTGGTGCCGACCGGCTTCACGACGCCGGACGCGCCGCAGCTGCAGCGGAGCCTCGCGCAACTGCACGACGCGGGCGCGAAAGCCGTCGCGATGGAAGTGTCGTCGCACGCATTGCATCAGGGGCGCGTGAACGGCACGGCATTCGACATCGCCGTCTTCACGAACCTCACGCAGGATCACCTCGACTATCACGTCACGTTCGACGCGTACGAAGCCGCGAAGTCGAAGCTGTTCGCGTGGCGCGGTCTGCGCGCAGCGGTCATCAATCGCGACGACGAAGCCGGCCGCCGCCTGCTTGACAAGCTGGCCGGCCGCGTGCGCACGATCGCATACGGGATCGGCGACGCGCAGGCGGCCGACGCCGATCGCGAACTGGTCGCGCTCGACGTGCGCGCGACCACGACGGGCACGGCCTTCCGTCTGCGCTCGTCGTGGGGCGACGCGGACGTCGAGGTCGGCACGCTCGGCACGTTCAACGTCAGCAACCTGCTCGCGGTGCTCGGCTCGCTGCTTGCGGCCGACCTGCCGTTCGACGCGGCCGTCGCGGAGATTGCGCGGCTCGAGTCCGTCAACGGGCGCATGCAGCGCCTTGGCGGCCGGCTGCAGAACGACGAACCGCTGGTCGTGATCGACTACGCGCATACGCCCGATGCGCTCGACAAGACGCTCGACGCGTTGCGCCCGATCGCGGCGGCGCGCGGTGGGCGGCTCGTCTGCATGTTCGGCTGCGGCGGCGATCGGGATGCGACGAAGCGCCCGCTGATGGGCGCGATCGCCGAGCGGCTCGCCGACGAAGTCGTCGTCACGAGCGACAATCCGCGCAGCGAGGATCCGCAGCGCATCATCGATCAGGTCATCGCGGGGATGACCGCGCCCGATCGCGCTCGCCGCATCGAGGATCGCGCGAGCGCGATCCTGCAGGCCGTGCGCGGCGCGGCCCGCGAGGATGTCGTCGTGCTGGCCGGCAAGGGGCACGAGGCGACGCAGGAAATCATGGGCAAGAAGCGCACGTTCTCCGATCAGGATCACGCGCGGCTCGCGCTTGCGGCACGCGCGACGCACGGCAAGGGAGGCGGCGAATGACGATGCTCAGTCTCGGCGAAGCCGCGCGCCTGATTCCCGGCGCCACCGTCCGCGGCGATTCGGATACCACGTTCGAGCGCGTGTCGACGGACAGCCGCACGGTCGGTCCGGGCGACCTGTTCGTCGCGTTGAAGGGCGAGCGCTTCGACGCGCACGACTTCCTCGGCGACGTGGCCGCGCGCGGCGCAGCCGCGGCGCTCGTCGCGCACGCGCCGGCGGGCCTCGCGATGCCGGTCATCGAGGGCGGTGAAACGCGTGCCGCGCTCGGCGCACTCGCGCACGGCTGGCGCAAGCGCTTCGCGGTGCCGCTCGTCGCGGTGACGGGCAGCAACGGCAAGACGACCGTCAAGGAAATGATCGCGTCGATCTTCGCGGCTGCAGTCGGCACCGACGCGCGGCTGGCGACGGCCGGCAACCTGAACAACGACATCGGCGTGCCGCTGACGCTGCTGCGCCTGTCGGGCGCACATCGCGTCGCGGTGATCGAGCTCGGGATGAATCACCCGGGCGAGACCGAAGTTCTCGCGCGCCTCGCGGCGCCGACCGTTGCGCTCGTCAACAATGCGCAGCGCGAACACCAGGAATTCATGGCGACGGTCGAGGCGGTCGCGCTCGAACACGCGGCCGTGATCCACGCGCTGACGCCGGACGGCGTCGCGGTGTTTCCGGCCGACGATGCGTACGCCGGTATCTGGCGTGTCGCGGCGACCGGCAACCGGATTCTCGATTTCGCGCTGCACGACGCCGAACGACAGGTCGAAGCGCAGGTCACGGGCCGTTTGCACGGCGGCGAGCTTGCAATCGACACGCCGTCCGGCCCGGTGACGGTGCGGCTGCGCGCGCTCGGCGAGCACAACGCACGCAACGCATTGGCGGCAACGGCCGCGGCACTCGCGGCCGGTATCGAGCTGGCCGCGATCAAGCAGGGCCTCGAATCGTTCGAGCCGGTCAAGGGCCGCTTGCAGGTCCGGCGAGCGGTCGTCGGCAGCCTCGCGGGCGCGACGGTCGTCGACGACACCTACAACGCGAACCCCGATTCGATGCGCGCGGCGATCGACGTGCTGGCCGCGCAACCTGAGCCGCGCGTGCTGGTGATCGGCGACATGGGCGAGGTGGGCGACGAAGGCCCGGCATTTCACCGGGAGATCGGCGCGTATGCGCGCGAGCGCGGCATCGACGCGCTGTTCGCACTCGGCGATGCGTCGCGCGATGCATGTACCGCGTACGGCGACACGGCCCGCCATTTCGATGACGTCGGCGCGCTGGTGACGGCACTGCTCGCTGCGGGCTACGGCGCGCAGGCGACGGTGCTCGTGAAGGGCTCGCGGTACATGAAGATGGAGCGCGTGGTCGACGCGCTGACGAAACAACCCGCGGCGGGCACGGTGCCCGCTGCACACTGAGTAGAAGGAAGGAAGCATGCTGCTGGCGCTGGCGCAATGGCTGCAAGGAGACGCAAGCTTTTTGCGCTTGTTCACGTACCTCACGTTCCGTGCGGTGATGGCCACCATCACCGCGCTGGGGATCGGGCTCGTGTGCGGACCGTGGGTGATCCGCAAGCTGACGCAAATGAAGGTTGGTCAGGCCGTGAGAAAGGACGGGCCGCAGACGCACCTGGTCAAGTCCGGCACGCCGACGATGGGCGGCGTGCTGATCCTGATCGGCATCGCGGTCGCGACGCTGCTGTGGGGCGACCTGACGAACCGTTTCATCTGGATCGTGATGCTCGTCACGTTCGGTTTCGGCGTGATCGGCTGGGTCGACGATTACCGCAAGGTCGTCCACAAGGACCCGCGCGGGATGTCGTCGCGCGAGAAGTATTTCTGGCAATCGGTGATCGGGCTGTTCGCAGCCGTCTACCTCGCCTTCAGCGTGTCCGAAGCGAACAACGTGCGCGTGTTCGACCTGTTCATGGCATGGGTGAGGAGCGGCCTGTCGATGGGGCTGCCGGCGCGCGCCGACCTGATGCTGCCGTTCCTGAAGTCGATCAGCTACCCGCTGGGCGTGTGGGGCTTCATCGTGCTGACCTACTTCGTCATCGTCGGTGCGAGCAACGCGGTGAACCTGACCGACGGGCTCGACGGCCTCGTGATCATGCCGGTCGTGCTGGTCGGCGGGGCGCTCGGCGTGTTCGCGTACGTGATGGGCAGCTCGGTCTATTCGAAATATCTGCTGTTCCCGCACATCCCGGGCGCCGGTGAATTGCTGATCTTCTGTTCCGCGATGGGCGGGGCAGGGCTCGCGTTCCTCTGGTACAACACGCACCCCGCGCAGGTGTTCATGGGCGACGTCGGCGCGCTGGCGCTTGGCGGCGCGCTCGGCACGGTCGCGGTGATCGTGCGCCAGGAAATCGTGCTGTTCATCATGGGTGGCATCTTCGTCGCGGAAACACTGTCGGTGATGCTGCAGGTGTCGTGGTTCAAGTACACGAAGAAGCGTTACGGCGAAGGGCGGCGCCTGCTGAAGATGGCACCGCTGCATCACCATTTCGAATTGTCCGGCTGGAAGGAAACGCAGGTGGTGGTGCGTTTCTGGATCATCACGCTGATGCTGTGCCTGTTCGGTCTGTCCACCCTCAAGCTGCGGTAAAGGAAAGGTAACAAGGATGTCTGGCGAGATGTTTGGAGATCGGCAGCGGCCGATGGTGCTCGTACTGGGGTTCGGGGAATCGGGTCTCGCGATCGCGCGATGGTGCGCGAGGCACGGGTGCCGGCTGCGTATTGCCGATACCCGCGAGGCGCCGCCGAACCTTGCCGCGCTGCAGGCCGAAGGCATCGATGCGGAGTTCGTCGGCGGCCCGTTCACGCCTGCGCTGCTCGACGGCGGCGTCGAGATCGTCGGGCTGAGCCCCGGCCTGTCGCCGCTCGAACCGGCACTGGCGGCGCTGATCGCGGCCGCGAACGAGCGCGCGATCGCGGTGTGGGGCGAACTCGAATTCTTCGCGCAGGCGCTGCGCGCGCTCGGCACGAGCGGCTATCAGCCGAAGGTGCTCGCGATCACCGGCACCAACGGCAAGACCACGACGACGAGCCTCACGGGCCTGCTGTGCCAGCGTTCGGGCAAGAAGGTCGCCGTCGCCGGCAACATCAGCCCGGCGATGCTCGACCGGCTCGCGGGTGCGATCGACGATACGGCGCTGCCCGACGTCTGGGTGCTCGAACTGTCGAGCTTCCAACTCGAGACGGCCCGCACGTTCGCGCCGGATGCGGCCGCGATCCTCAACATCACGCAGGATCACCTCGACTGGCACGGCAGCTTCGACGCCTATGCGGCCGCGAAGGGCCGGATCTTCGGCGCGACGACCACGCGCGTGCTCAATCGCGACGATGCGGCCGTGATGAAGTTCGCACCGGCCGCCGGCGCGGCCGATGCGGCGCGCACGGTCACGTTCGGCCTGAACGAACCGACGCAGGACGGCGACTACGGCCTGTCGCGCGACAACGGCATTGCGTGGCTGGTCGAAGCGGTCGACCGCGACGCGCCGGACGAGACGACGAGCCGTCGCCGCAAGCGCGACGCCGCGCATACGCCCGACATCGCGCAGAAGCGCCTGATGCCGGCTGACGCGCTGCGCATCCGCGGGCTGCACAACGCGGCGAACGCGCTGGCCGCGTTCGCGCTTGCACGCGCGATCGACCTGCCGGCCGCGCCGCTGCTGCACGCGCTGCGCGAGTATCGCGGCGAGGCGCATCGCGTCGAAGTGATCGCGACGATCGACGACGTGGACTACGTCGACGACAGCAAGGGAACGAACGTCGGCGCGACGGTGGCCGCGCTCGACGGGCTCGCGCAGAAGATCGTGCTGATCGCCGGTGGCGACGGCAAGGGCCAGGATTTCGCGCCGCTGGTTGCGCCGGTCGCGCGCTGGTGCCGTGCCGTGATGCTGATCGGCCGCGACGCGCCGGCGATTCGCGACACGCTCGCCGAAACCGGTGTGCCGCTCGCCGACCACGCGACGCTCGAAGGCGCGGTGCGTGCCGCCGCCGATCTCGCCGAGCCGGGCGATGCGGTGCTGCTGTCGCCCGCGTGCGCGAGCCTCGACATGTTCAGGAACTACGCCCATCGCGCGGACGTGTTCCGCGCGGCGGTGGATGAAATCGCCATCGACAAAGGAGCGACGCCATGAGCTGGTCCGATCGCCTCGTGTCCCGTTTCAACGACCGGCGCGACGCCGGCGGCAATGCCGCCGGCGGCCGCGTCGCGTCGGCCACGCGCGCCGCGACCGGCGGCCTCGCGAGCGTCGTGAACGGCGTTCGGCCGAGCCGCTCGCGCATGCTCGACTTCGACTACTCGCTGCTGTGGGTCGCGATCGCGCTGCTCGGGCTCGGCGTCGTGATGGTGTATTCGGCGTCGATCGCGATGCCCGATTCGCCGAAATACGCGTCGTATCACGACTACGCGTTCCTGATGCGCCACTGCGTGTCGCTCGTCGTCGCGTTCATCGCGGCGGTGATCGCGTTCCGCGTGCCCGTGTCGACCTGGGACAAATACGCGCCGCATCTCTTCCTGATCGCACTGGTCGGCCTCGTGATCGTGCTGATCCCGCACGTAGGCAAGGGTGTGAACGGTGCGCGCCGCTGGATTCCGCTCGGCATCACGAACATGCAGCCATCGGAAATCATGAAGCTCGCGGTGACGATCTACGCGGCGAACTACACGGTGCGCAAGCAGGAGTACATGCAGAGCTTCGCGAAGGGCTTCCTGCCGATGGCGTTCGCGGTCGGTCTCGTCGGCGCGCTGCTGCTGCTCGAGCCGGACATGGGCGCGTTCATGGTGGTCGCCGCGATCGCGATGGGCGTGCTGTTTCTCGGCGGCGTGAACGGCAAGCTGTTCGGCGGCCTGGTGGCGACGGCGGTCGGCACCTTCACGATGCTCGTATGGCTGTCGCCGTGGCGTCGCGAGCGGATCTTCGCCTACCTCGATCCGTGGGACGAGCGCTATGCGCAGGGCAAGGCATACCAGCTCACGCACTCGCTGATCGCATTCGGCCGCGGCGAGTGGTTCGGCGTCGGCCTCGGCGGCAGCGTCGAGAAGCTGAACTACCTGCCCGAAGCGCATACCGACTTCATCCTCGCGGTGATCGGCGAGGAACTCGGCTTCGTTGGCGTGCTGGTCGTGATCCTGCTGTTTTACTGGATCGTGCGCCGCGCGTTCGAGATCGGCCGTCAGGCGCTCGCGCTCGACCGCACGTTCGCGGGCCTGATGGCGAAGGGCATCGGCATCTGGTTCGGCGCGCAGACGTTCATCAACATGGGCGTGAACCTCGGCCTGCTGCCGACCAAGGGCCTGACGCTGCCGCTCGTGAGCTACGGCGGCTCGGGCATCCTGCTGAATTGTGTCGCGCTTGCGGTGCTGTTGCGGGTCGACTATGAAAATCGCGTACTGATGCGGGGAGGGAAGGTATGACCGCGTCGCGACGCACGCTGATGGTGATGGCAGGCGGCACCGGGGGCCACGTGTTCCCGGGGCTCGCCGTCGCGCACCGGATGGAAGCGGCGGGCTGGCGCGTCGTATGGCTCGGCAATCCGGCCGGGATGGAAGCGACGCTCGTGCCGAAGCACGGCATTCCGATGGAATACGTGCGCTTCGGCGGACTGCGCGGCAAGGGCCTGAAGACCAAGCTGACGCTGCCGTTCAACCTGCTGCGCGCATGCTGGCAGAGTCTCGGCGCGCTGCGCCGCGTGCGGCCGGACGTCGTGCTCGGGATGGGCGGCTACATCACGTTCCCGGCGGGCGTGATGACCGCGCTGTCGGGCCGCCCGCTCGTGCTGCACGAACAGAATTCGATCGCCGGTCTCGCGAACAAGGTGCTCGCGAAATTCGCGAAACGCGTGCTCGTCGCGTTCCCCGGCGCACTGCCGCACGCGGAATGGACCGGCAACCCGATTCGCGCGGAACTTGCGCGCACGGAAACGCCCAAAGCACGCTATGCGTCGCGCAGCGGTCCGCTGAACGTGCTGGTCGTCGGCGGCAGTCTCGGCGCCGCCGCACTGAACGAAGTCGTGCCGCGCGCGCTGGCGCTGCTGGCGCCGGGCGAGCGCCCGCGCATCGTGCACCAGGCCGGCGCGAAGCACATCGAGGCGCTGAAGGCGAATTACGAAGCGGCCGGATTCGCCGGCGGCGACGACGTGCGGCTCGTGCCGTTCATCGACGACATGGCGACCGCGTACGCGGCGGCGGATCTCGTGATCTGCCGCTCCGGCGCGATGACGGTATCGGAAATCGCGGCGGTGGGCGTGGCGGCGCTGTTCGTGCCGTTCCCGTACGCGGTCGACGACCACCAGACGACCAACGCCGCGTTCCTCGCCGATGCGGGCGCGGCGGTGCTGGTGCAACAACGCGACCTGTCGGCGGAACTGCTTGCCGACTGGCTGCGCGGCCAGTCGCGGGCGTCGCTCGCGGACATGGCGGAGCGTTCGCGCTCGCTGGCGAAGCCCGAGGCCACCGACGAAGTCGCGCGCGTCTGCGCGAAGGTGGCCGGCGCGAACCTGGAACAACTGCAATGAAACACATCGTCAAACACATTCATTTCGTCGGGATCGGCGGCGCAGGCATGAGCGGCATCGCCGAAGTGCTCGTCAACCTCGGCTACGAGGTCAGCGGCTCCGACCTGTCGCGCAACGCGGTGACCGACCGTCTCGCGGCGCTCGGCGCGCGGATCGCGATCGGGCACGACGCGGCGAACATCGAGGGCGCGAACGCGGTCGTCGTGTCGACGGCCGTGCGCTCGGACAACCCCGAAGTGCTGGCCGCGCGCCACCAGGGCGTGCCGATCGTGCAGCGCGCGGTGATGCTCGCGGAGCTGATGCGCCTGAAGCAGGGGATCGCGATCGCCGGCACGCACGGCAAGACCACGACGACGAGCCTCGTCGCGAGCGTGCTCGCGGCGGGCGGGCTGGACCCGACTTTCGTGATCGGCGGCCGGCTGATCAGCGCCGGCGCGAACGCGCGGCTCGGCACGGGCGACTTCATCGTCGCCGAGGCTGACGAGTCGGACGCGTCGTTCCTGAACCTGTATCCGGTGATCGAAGTCATCACGAACATCGACGCCGATCACATGGACACCTACGGCCACGATTTCGCGCGGCTCAAGCAGGCGTTCATCGAATTCACGCAGCGCCTGCCGTTCTACGGCAGCGCGGTGGTGTGCGTCGACGATCCGAACGTGCGGCAGATCATCCCGTTCATCTCGAAGCCGGTCGTGCGCTACGGGCTGTCGCCGGACGCGCAGGTGCGCGCGGAAGACATCGATGCGCGCGACGGCCGGATGCATTTCACGGTGATTCGCGAAGGGCGCGCGCCGCTCGCGGTGGTGCTGAACATGCCGGGCCTGCACAACGTGCAGAACGCGCTCGCGGCGATCGCGATCGCGACCGATCTCGGCGTGGCGGACGACGCGATCCAGCTGGCGCTGGAGGAATTCAACGGCGTCGGCCGACGCTTCCAGCGCTACGGCGAGGTGCCGAGCGCGGACGGCGGCCATTACACGCTGATCGACGACTACGGCCACCACCCCGTCGAGATGGCCGCGACGATCGCGGCCGCGCGCGGCGCCTTCCCGGGCCGCCGCCTCGTGCTGGCGTTCCAGCCGCACCGCTACACGCGCACGCGCGACTGTTTCGATGACTTCGTCAATGTGCTGTCGACGGTCGACGCGCTGGTGCTGACGGAAGTCTATGCCGCGGGCGAAGCGGCGATCGCGACGGCCAACGGCGACGCGCTGTCGCGTGCGCTGCGCGCGGTGGGCAAGGTTGACCCGGTGTTCGTCGCGACGGTCGACGACGTGCCGGACGCACTGGCCAGGGTCGCGCAGAACGGCGACGTGGTGATCACGATGGGCGCGGGTTCGATCGGCGGCGTGCCGGCGAAGCTCGTGCAACACACACAACAGAAGGCATGACATGAGCGGGATCGATCCGAAACGTTTCGGCAAGGTGGCGGTGTTGTTCGGTGGCGAATCCGCCGAGCGCGAGGTGTCGCTCACCTCGGGCCGTCTCGTGCTGCAGGGCCTGCGTGACGCGGGCGTCGACGCGCATCCGTTCGACCCGGCCGAGCGGCCGCTGTCGGCGCTGAAGGACGAAGGCTTCGTGCGCGCGTTCAACGCGCTGCATGGTGGCTACGGCGAGAACGGCCAGATCCAGGGCGCGCTCGATTTCTACGGTATCCGCTACACGGGCAGTGGCGTGCTCGGCTCGGCGCTCGGCCTCGACAAGTTTCGCACGAAGCTCGTGTGGCAACAGACGGGCGTGCCGACGCCGCCGTTCGAGACGGTGATGCGCGGCGACGACTACGCGGCCCGTGCGGCGGACATCGTCGCGAAGCTCGGCCTGCCGCTGTTCGTGAAGCCGGCGAGCGAAGGCTCGAGCGTCGCGGTGCTGAAGGTGAAGACGGCCGACGCGTTGCCCGCCGCACTGTCGGAAGCCGCGGCGCACGACAAGATCGTGATCGTCGAGAAGAGCATCGAAGGCGGCGGCGAGTACACCGCGTGCATCGCCGGCGATCTCGACTTGCCGCTGATCAAGATCGTGCCGGCCGGCGAGTTCTACGACTACCACGCGAAGTATGTCGCCGACGATACGCAGTACCTGATTCCGTGCGGGCTGCCGGCGGAACAGGAAGCGGAACTGAAGCGCATCGCGCGCCGCGCGTTCGACGTGCTCGGCTGCACCGACTGGGGGCGGGCTGACTTCATGCTCGATGCCGCCGGCAACGCGTATTTCCTGGAAGTGAACACGGCCCCCGGGATGACCGACCACTCGCTGCCGCCGAAGGCCGCGCGGTCGATCGGCATCAGCTATTCGGAGCTGGTCGTGAAGGTGCTGTCGCTTACGCTCAACGACTGACGCAGGAACGGAACGACGTATGTGGAACAACGTTCGCCAACTCAACCTTGCCGCCAGCGCGCTGTACGCGCTGTTGCTGCTCGTGTTGGCGGCGGCCGGCTGCTACTGGCTGATCCAGCGTCCGACGTTCGCGCTGCGCGAAATCCGGATCGACGGCGACACCGAGCACATCAACACGCCGACGGTGCGTGCGGGCGTGGTCGGCCGGCTGAAGGGCAATTTCTTCACGGTCGATCTCGATACGGCGCGTGCCGCGTTCGAGCAGATGCCGTGGGTGCGCCACGCGAGCGTGCGCCGGGTGTGGCCGAATGCGCTGGCTGTCACGCTCGAGGAGTACAAACCGCTCGGGACCTGGGGCAGCGCGCAGCTCGTGAGCGTCGACGGCGAGCTGTTCACCGCGAACCAGGGCGAACTGGACCAGGAACTGCCGGCGTTCGACGGCCCGGAGGGTAGTGCGAAGGAAGTCGTCACGCGGTATCGCGACTTCACGAACTGGTTTGCGCCGCTGAAGGCGGCGCCGGAAGAAGTGACGCTGTCGGCGCGCTACGCGTGGACGGTGAAGCTGTCGAACGGCATGCAGGTCGAACTGGGCAAGGAGCGCACCAGCGAGACCCTGCGTGACCGGAGCCAGCGCCTCGTCGCCGCGTGGCCGGCCGTCACGGAGCGTTGGGGCAACGACATCGAGTATGCGGACCTGCGTTATCCGAACGGATTCGCGATTCGTGCGGCAGGCATGCGGTTCCTGACCGATACCGACAAGCGCAAGAAGTAACGAGAGATCACACGCAAGAGCACTTTATGAGCAAAGACTACAAGGATCTGCTGGTTTCCCTCGACATCGGCACGTCGAAGGTGGTGGCCATCGTCGCCGAGCTGAAGGGCGAAGGCCATTACGAGGTGATCGGCCTCGGCCAGAGCGAATCGAAGGGTCTGAAGAAGGGCGTGGTGGTCAATATCGAGGCCACCGTGCAGTCGATCCAGCGCGCGCTCGAGGAAGCCGAGCTGATGGCCGATTGCAAGATCACCAACGTGTTCACGGGGATTGCCGGCAGCCACATCCGCAGCTTCAACTCGAGCGGGATGGTCGCGATCAAGGACAAGGAAGTCACGCAGACCGACGTCGCGCGCGTGATCGAGACCGCGAAGGCGATCAACATCCCGACCGACCAGCAGGTGCTGCACATCCTCACGCAGGAATTCATCATCGACGGTCAGGAAGACGTGCGCGAGCCGATCGGGATGAGCGGCATCCGCCTCGAGGTGAAGGTGCACATCGTGACGGGCGCGGTCAGTGCCGCGCAGAACATCGTCAAGTGCGTGCGCCGCTGCGGGCTCGAAGTGAACGACCTGATCCTGCAGCCGCTCGCGTCGTCGCTGGCCGTGCTGACGGAAGACGAGAAGGATCTCGGCGTGGTGCTGGTCGACATCGGCGGCGGCACGACCGACATCGCGATCTTCGCCGAAGGCGCGATCCGCCATACCGCGGTGATTCCGATCGCCGGCGACCAGATCACGAGCGACATCGCGATGGCGCTGCGCACGCCGACGCCGGACGCGGAAGACATCAAGGTCGGCTACGGGATCGCGAAGCAGGCGCTCGCCGATCCGGACGAGATGGTCGAAGTGCCGGGCCTCGGCGAACGCGGCCCGCGCACGCTGTCGCGCCAGGCGCTCGCGGCCGTGATCGAGCCGCGCGTCGAGGAACTGTTCTCGCTCGTGCAGCAGGTCGTGCGCGAGTCGGGTTACGAAGAACTGCTGAGCTCCGGCGTGGTCATTACCGGCGGGGCTTCGATGATGCCGGGCATGGTCGAGCTCGGCGAAGACATTTTCCTGAAACCGGTGCGCATCGGCGCGCCGGAATACGCAGGCGGCCTCGCCGATGTGGTGCGCAATCCGCGCTACTCGACGGCGATGGGCCTGCTCGTCGAAGGCAGCGCACAGCGCATGCGCGGTCGCAAGGTCGCCGTGCAGTCCGGCAACGCGGGGCAGATCTTCTCGCGGATGAAGGAATGGTTCCTGAGCAATTTTTGAGTACACCCACGGCTCGGCATGCCGAGCCTGCCCCCCGAGGGGGCCAGGAAAACCCGGGGCGGCCCGGCGTTTTCTTGGGGACGAACCGAATCGAAATTCGCGCCGGTGCCGGCGGCTGGCGCGCGACAGGGGGTTGCCCGATCTCCTGCCGAATAACGGCCGAGTAGTTTTATTCTCTTGACGGAGGCAACAATGGAATTCGAAATGCTGGAAACCGAAACCAACGGCACCATCATCAAGGTGGTCGGCGTTGGCGGCGCTGGCGGCAATGCCGTTCAGCACATGATCAACCGTGGCGTGCAGGGCGTCGACTTCATCGTGATGAACACCGACGCACAGGCGCTGTCGCGCGCGCGCGCACCGTCCGTGATCCAGCTCGGCAACACCGGCCTCGGCGCCGGCGCGAAGCCGGAAATGGGCAAGGCGGCGGCGGAAGAGGCGCGTGAGCGCATCGCCGACGCGCTGCGTGGCGCGCACATGGTGTTCATCACGGCCGGCATGGGTGGCGGTACGGGCACGGGCGCGGCGCCGGTGGTCGCGCAGATCGCGAAGGAGATGGGCATCCTGACGGTGGGTGTCGTCAGCAAGCCGTTCGAATTCGAAGGCGGCAAGCGCATGCGCGTCGCGGAAGCAGGCTCGCAGCAACTGGAGGATCACGTCGACTCGCTGATCGTCGTCCTGAACGACAAGCTGTTCGACGTGATGGGCGATGACGCCGAGATGGACAAGTGCTTCCAGTGCGCGGACGACGTGTTGAACAACGCGGTCGCAGGCATCGCCGAAATCATCAATGTCGATGGCCTCGTGAACGTCGACTTCGAAGACGTGAAGACGGTGATGGGCGAGCAGGGCAAGGCGATGATGGGCACGGCGACGGTCGCCGGCGTCGATCGCGCACGCCTCGCGGCGGAACAGGCCGTGGCGAGCCCGCTGCTCGAAGGCGTCGATCTGTCGGGCGCGCGCGGCGTGCTGGTCAACATCACGTCGAGCCGTTCGCTGCGCCTGTCGGAAACGCGCGAAGTGATGAACACGATCAAGAGCTACGCGGCGGAAGACGCCACGGTGATCTTCGGTGCGGTGTACGACGACGCAATGGGCGATGCACTGCGCGTGACGGTCGTGGCGACGGGTCTGGGCCGTGCGGCGAAGAAGCAGCAATCGGCTCCGATGACGCTGCTGCGCACGGGTACCGACAACCAGCCGGTCAGCGCGATCTCGCACGGCTATGCGCAGCCGCAACACGTCAGCACGGCCGACTACGGCGCGCTCGATACGCCGGCGGTGTGGCGCAACTCGCGCGAAACCGCGGCATCGCACGTGCAGGCGCTGCAGGAGAAGGGTGTCGATACGTACGACATCCCGGCTTTCCTGCGCAAGCAGGCTGACTGACGACGCACACACAGGCGAAGCCGCGGCACAATCGATGAGATTGCCGCGGTAACGCCGGCGTGACGGATGCCACGGACCACGACAGGCCGCGTCGGATGCGACGCCGGGCCGGGAAACGTGCCCTCTTCGCATGAGCGGAGCGGGATGGGACGTGCTGTCCGCAATACGCCGAAAAACCGTATCGCTATGAGGGACCAGCCATGATTCAAGTGGGCGACGCGCTGCCCGACGCGCAACTGTTCGAATTCATCGACGACGCGCGCGAAGGCTGCACGCTGGGGCCGAATGCCTTCAGCGTGCGCGATCAGGTTGCGGGAAAGCGGGTGGTGATCTTCGGATTGCCGGGCGCGTTCACGCCGACCTGTTCGGCGCAGCATGTGCCGGGCTATGTCGAGCACGCCGAGCAACTGCGCTCGGCCGGCATCGACGAGCTCTGGTGCGTGTCCGTCAACGACGCATTCGTGATGGGCGCATGGGGACGTGATCTGCACACCGCGGGCAAGGTGCGCATGATGGCGGACGGCAGCGCTGCTTTCACTCATGCGCTGGGGCTGACGCAGGATTTGTCCGCGCGTGGCATGGGAATCCGTTCCCTGCGCTACGCGATGGTGGTCGACGACGGTGTGGTCAAGACGCTGGCCGTCGAAGCGCCGGGCAAGTTCGAAGTGAGCGATGCGGCGAGCGTGCTCGCGACGTTGATGTCCTGATCGTGCGGTGCGCCGTTGCCTGCGGGCAACGCTGCGCACCGGCCTCAGGGCAGTTGTAACACGGGCCGATGACCGGAAACGCCTCCGTTCCGGGCATCGGCCCGTCCCGTATCGGCGCGGGTAAACAGTCGAAACAGATTGATACGCAGTTTCAAACAGCGTTGAATAGGGAATTACGCTATAATCCCACCTATCGAATATAACTCCTGATTGATAATCTCAATCAAGATGAAGAACATCATGCTGAAGCAGCGCACCATCAAATCGATCGTGAAGACCGTGGGCATCGGTCTCCACTCGGGCCGCAAGGTCGAACTGACGCTTCGCCCGGCCGCGCCGGGCACGGGGATCGTTTTCTCGCGCGTCGACCTGCCCACGCCTGTCGACATCCCGGCATCCGCGATGTCGATCGGCGACACGCGGCTCGCGTCGGTGCTGCAGAAGGATGGTGCGCGCGTGTCGACCGTCGAGCACCTGATGTCGGCGTGTGCCGGCCTCGGCATCGACAACCTCTATGTCGACGTGACGGCCGAGGAAATCCCGATCATGGACGGCAGCGCCGCGTCCTTCGTGTTCCTGATCCAGTCCGCGGGCATCGAGGAGCAGAACGCGCCGAAGCGCTTCATCAAGGTGAAGAAGCCGGTCGAAATCCGTGACGGCGACAAGTTCGCGCGTCTCGATCCGTATTTCGGGTTCAAGCTGAAGTTCACGATCGACTTCCGTCACCCGGCCGTCGACAAGACCGGCCAGGAACTCGAGGTCGACTTCGCGAACACGTCGTACGTACGCGAGATCGCGCGTGCGCGCACGTTCGGTTTTGCCCATGAAGTCGAAATGATGCGCGAGCTGGGTCTCGCACGCGGCGGCAGCATGGACAACGCGATCGTGCTCGACGAATACCGGATCCTGAACAACGACGGGCTGCGCTACGACGACGAGTTCGTGAAGCACAAGATGCTCGACGCGATCGGCGACCTGTACGTGGTCGGCCATCCGCTGCTGGCGTCGTACACCGCATACAAGTCGGGTCACGGGCTGAACAACGCGCTGCTGCGCGAACTGCTCGCGCACGAGGACGCATACGAGATCGTCACGTTCGACGATCCGCAAGCCGCGCCGAGCGGCTTCGCGTTCGACACGCAGACGGCCTTCGCCTGATCGGCGTTCGGCACCCGCGATAAAAAAAGCGACCTTCGGGTCGCTTTTTCGTTGGGCGGCCGCCTGCGCGGTCGGCGCGGGTTCAGCGCGAAGACTTCGCACCGTGGCGCGCGGCCATCCGCGCGAGTGCAGCCTGCAGCGGCGACGGCTCGAGGTGATCGGCGAGGTCGCGCAGCGCGGTGGCGCCGACGGTCGTCATACGCGCCTGCTTCACGTGCGGTGGTTCCGGCGCGTCCTTCGGACGCACGCGCACGCGCAGCGCCGAGACCGGCCAGCCGCGCTTCTGGAGATCGGCGAGCAGGCGCGGCTCGACCTGCCGCAGCCGGGCGGCGAGCGCATTGTGCGCGGCAAAGAGGGTCAGGGTGCCGTCCTTGATGGAGCCCGGTTCGACGTGATTCGCAAGATAGTCGGGCAGGAGCGCGGCGAGGTCGCGCTGCAGCGACGCGACTTGTTCGACGCCGGCGCGCAGCGCCGCGAACGCGTCGGTGCGGTTGAGCACTTCGGACACGGGTTGCGGGCGATACGCGGCGAGCGGGCCGAAACGCTTGGAAAATCGGTTCATCGAGGCATTCTTCGGGCGCGCACGGGCGCGGACGTTGACGCCGATTGTACCCGCGCCGGCTCGCGCACGGGCGGCTTTCGGGCCACGCGGCCGGTGGCCCGCGCGGGTTTGGCGTGCGGCGTGAGTCCAGCCGGGACACCGGCGCATGCTTCCTCGCGTGCTAAAATTCCTCGTTTGATTCCACTAATTCGCTAAGCCGCCGAGGCTCGGGCGTCGGGGCGCGCAACGCGCGCCGGGCGCCGGTGCTGCGACGCAGGATCCGATCCGATGACAACCGGTTTTCTCCAGAAAATTTTTGGCAGCCGCAACCAACGGCTCGTCAAGCAATACCAAAAGACCGTCGCGACGATCAATGCGCTCGAAACGCAGATCGAGAAGCTGACGGACGACCAGTTGCGCGGCAAGACGGATGAGTTCCGCCAGCGGATCGCGGGCGGCGAGTCGCTCGACAAGCTGCTGCCCGAGGCGTTCGCGGTCTGCCGGGAGGCGAGCCGCCGCGTGCTGAAGATGCGCCACTTCGACGTGCAGATGATCGGCGGCATGGTGCTCCACTACGGCAAGATCGCGGAAATGCGCACCGGCGAGGGCAAGACGCTCGTCGCGACGCTGCCCGTCTACCTGAATGCACTGGCCGGCCGTGGCGTGCACGTCGTGACGGTCAACGACTACCTCGCGCAGCGCGACGCCGAATGGATGGCGCGCCTCTACAACTTCCTTGGTCTGTCGGTCGGCATCAACCTGTCCGGCATGGAGCACGACCAGAAGCAGCAGGCCTACGCGGCGGACATCACCTACGGCACGAACAACGAGTTCGGCTTCGACTACTTGCGCGACAACATGGTCTACGAGACCGACGCGCGCGTGCAGCGGGCACTCAACTTCGCGGTCGTCGACGAAGTGGACTCGATCCTGATCGACGAGGCGCGTACGCCGCTGATTATCTCGGGCCAGGCGGAAGATCACACCGAACTGTACGTCCGGATGAACGCGCTGCCGCCGCTGCTCGAGCGGCAGATCGGCGAGGAGAAGGCCGACGGCACGGGCGTCGAGAAACCGGGCGACTACACGCTCGACGAGAAGGCGCGCCAGGTGTTCCTGACGGAGTCGGGCCACGAGAAGGCCGAGCGGCTGCTCGCCGAGTGGGGCCTGATCGGCGAGGGCGAGAGCCTGTACGCGCCGCAGAACATCACGCTGATGCACCACGTGTACGCGGCGCTGCGCGCGCACACGCTGTTCCACAAGGACCAGCACTACGTCGTGCAGAACGGCGAAGTGGTGATCGTCGACGAATTCACGGGCCGCCTGATGGCGGGCCGCCGCTGGTCCGACGGCCTGCACCAGGCGGTCGAGGCGAAGGAACACGTGAAGATCCAGAGCGAGAACCAGACGCTCGCCTCGATCACGTTCCAGAACTACTTCCGCATGTACGCGAAGCTCGCGGGCATGACCGGTACGGCCGACACCGAAGCGTACGAATTCAACGAGATCTACGGCCTCGAGACGGTCGTGATCCCGACCAACCGCCCGCCGAAGCGGATCGACAAGCAGGACCAGATCTACAAGACGGCCAAGGAGCGTTACGACGCGGTGATCCGCGACATTCGCGACTGCTACGAGCGCGGCCAGCCGGTGCTGGTCGGCACGACGTCGATCGAGAACTCGGAACTGCTGTCGCACCTGCTGAAGCAGGCCGGCCTGCCGCACGAGGTGCTGAACGCGAAGCAGCACGAGCGTGAAGCCGCGATCGTCGCGGAAGCCGGCCGTCCGAACCGCATCACGATCGCGACCAACATGGCGGGCCGCGGTACCGACATCGTGCTCGGCGGCAACGCCGAGAAGCAGGCCGCGTTCATCGACGCCGACGACGCGATCCCGGCCGACGAAAAAGCGCGCCGCATCAAGCAGCTGCACGACGAGTGGGAAACGCTGCACGAGCAGGTGAAGGCCGCGGGCGGCCTGCACATCATCGGCACCGAGCGCCACGAATCGCGCCGGATCGACAACCAGCTGCGCGGCCGTGCGGGCCGCCAGGGCGACCCGGGCTCGTCGCGCTTCTACCTGTCGCTCGACGATCCGCTGCTGCGCATCTTCGCGGGCGACCGCGTGCGCTCGATCATGGACCGACTGAAGATGCCGGAAGGCGAGGCGATCGAGGCCGGCATCGTTACGCGTTCGATCGAATCGGCGCAGCGCAAGGTCGAAGCGCGCAACTTCGACATCCGCAAGCAGCTGCTCGAATACGACGACGTGTCGAACGACCAGCGCAAGGTGATCTACCAGCAGCGCAATGAACTGCTCGAAGCCCACGACATCACCGAGACGATCTCGGCGATGCGTCATGGCGTGATCGCCGAAGTTGTCCACCAGTTCGTGCCGCAAGGCAGCATCGAGGAACAGTGGGACGTGCCCGAGCTCGAGGAAGCGCTGCGCAACGACTGGCAGCTCGACCTCGCGATCCAGGAAATGGTGAACGAGTCGTCGTCGATCACCGCCGAGGAGATTCTCGAAGCGGTGACGACCGCCGCCGACGAGCAGTACGAGGCGAAGGTCGCGATGGTCGGCCGCGAATCGTTCAGCGCGTTCGAGCGCTCGGTGATGCTGCAGACGGTCGATCGCCTGTGGCGCGAGCACCTCGCGGCGCTCGACCACCTGCGCCAGGGCATCCACCTGCGCGGCTATGCGCAGAAGAACCCGAAGCAGGAGTACAAGCGCGAGGCGTTCGAACTGTTCGCCGCGATGCTCGAGGCGATCAAGCAGGAAGTCACGCGCATCGTGATGAACGTGCAGATCCAGTCGCCGGAGCAGCTCGAGGAAGCCGCCGAGCAGATCGAGGAGCGCGGCGGTCAGCTCGAGAACGTCGAGTATCAGCATGCCGACTACGCGGAATCCGGTGCCCCGGTCGCGAACGTCGCGGCCGCCACCGCGGCGACCGCGACGGCCGACATGGTCGGCAGCGCGATGACCCACGGCGGCCCCGGCGGCGAGATGCCGAAGGTCGGCCGCAATGACCCGTGCCCGTGCGGCAGCGGCAAGAAGTACAAGCAATGTCACGGGAAGCTGTCATGATCGATGGCGGCGCGCATCCGCGTGCCGCTTCGTTTGCAGCTTCGAGTCAGTGATGTGAGTTGCGGCGGCCCGCGTGCGGCCCGCCGGTTCTTCCAATCGATGCCGGCGGATGCCGGCATTTTCCATCCGGCAGGTGTGCCCCATGGCTGTCAATTTTCCGTCGATCGATCCCGCCCAACTCCATCCCGTCGCCGGCGTCACGCTCGGCTGGGCGGAAGCGAACATCCGCAAGCCGAATCGCAAGGACGTGCTGGTCATTTCCGTCGACGAAGGGGCGACGGTCGCCGGCGTATTCACCGAGAACCGCTTCTGCGCCGCGCCGGTGACGGTGTGTCGCGAGCACCTGGCAACGGTGCGTGCCGGCGGCGCGGGCATCCGCGCGCTCGTCGTGAACACGGGCAATGCGAATGCGGGCACCGGCGAGCCGGGCCTCGTGAACACGCGCGAGACCTGCTCGGAACTCGCGCGCCTCGCGGGCATCGACGCCGCGCAGGTGTTGCCGTTCTCGACCGGCGTGATCCTCGAGCCGCTGCCGATCGACCGCCTGAAGGCCGGGCTGCCGGCCGCGCTCGCAAACCGCAAGGCCGCGAACTGGTATGACGCCGCGCAGGCGATCATGACGACCGACACGCTGCCGAAGGCCACGTCTCGCCAGGTGACGATCGACGGCCACACGGTCACGCTGACAGGCATCAGCAAGGGTGCGGGCATGATCAAGCCGAACATGGCGACGATGCTGGGCTTCCTCGCGTTCGATGCGACCGTGGCGCAGCCGGTCCTCGACACGCTCGTGAAGGAAGTGGCCGACCGCTCGTTCAACTGCATCACGATCGACGGCGACACGTCGACGAACGACTCGTTCATCCTGATCGCGTCCGGCAAGAGCACGCTGCCCGCGATCACGTCGACCGATTCACCGGCCTATGCAGCGCTGCGCGATGCGGTCACGCAGGTCGCTCAGGTGCTGTCGCAGCTGATCGTGCGCGATGGCGAAGGCGCGACGAAATTCATGACGGTGCAGGTCGAAGGCGGCAAGAGCGTTGCCGAGTGCCGCCAGATCGCTTATGCGATCGGGCACTCGCCGCTCGTGAAGACGGCCTTCTACGCATCCGACCCCAACCTGGGCCGGATCCTCGCGGCGATCGGCTACGCGGGCGTCACGGATCTCGACGTCGGCAAGATCGATCTCTATCTCGACGACGTGCTCGTCGCGAAGGCTGGTGGCCGCAACCCGGCTTACCAGGAGGAGGACGGCCAGCGCGTGATGAAGCAGAGCGAAATCACGATCCGCGTGCTGCTCGGCCGCGGTGACGCGCAGGCAACGATCTGGACGTGCGATCTTTCGCACGATTACGTGAGCATCAACGCGGATTATCGCTCCTGATCCGGAGCGATCGAACGACATGGACAAGCTCGAACAGTTTCTGACGCGCGCGGAAGCGCTGCTCGGCCGCCTCGAGGGGATGCTGCCGCCCGCGCCGGCGGCCATCGACTGGAACGCCGCCACCGCGTTCCGCTGGCGCAAGCGCCAGGGGCGCGGCTATTTGCAGCCGGTGCCGGCAGCGTCGTCGATCACGCTGGGCGACCTGCACAACATCGATCGACAGAAAGGGCTGATCGAGCAGAACACGCGACAGTTCGTCCAGCGCAAGCCGGCGAACAACGTGCTGCTGACTGGTGCGCGCGGCACTGGCAAGTCGTCCCTGATCAAGGCCTGCCTGAACGCGTATGCGAAGGACGGGCTGCGCCTGATCGAAGTCGACAAGGACGACCTGCACGATCTCGGCGACATCGTTGATCTGATCTCTGAGCGTGCGGAGCGTTTCATCGTGTTCTGCGACGACCTGTCGTTCGAGGAGGGCGAATCGGGCTACAAGGCGCTGAAGGTCGCACTCGACGGCTCGATCGCCGCGCAGTCCGACAACGTGCTGATCTACGCGACGTCGAACCGCCGCCATCTGCTGCCCGAGTACATGAGCGACAACGAGTCGTACAAGCATCTGCCGGACGGCGAGATCCACCCCGGTGAAGTCGTCGAGGAAAAGATCTCGCTGTCGGAGCGCTTCGGCCTGTGGGTCAGCTTCTACCCGTTCAAGCAGGACGACTACCTCGACATCGTCGCGCACTGGCTGCGGCATTTCGGCTGCGCGGACGCGGAGATCGAGACGGCGCGCGGCGACGCGCTCGTCTGGGCGCTCGAGCGCGGTTCGCGTTCGGGGCGCGTCGCATGGCAGTTCGCGCGCGACTGGTCGGGTCGCAAGGAGCAGGCATGAGTACGGATTTCGCAGCGGGCAGCGTGCGCGCGCCCGATGGACGCAAGGTAACAGAGGTCGCGGTCGGCGTGATGGTGCAGGCGGACGGTCGTTACCTGCTCGCACAGCGGCTGCAGGGCAAGCCGTACGAGGGCTACTGGGAGTTTCCCGGCGGCAAGCTGGAGGCCGGGGAGAGCGTGGAGGACGCGCTGGCGCGCGAATTGCACGAGGAACTCGGCATCGAAGTCACGGCCAGCCACCGCTGGCATACGCTCGAGCACGATTATCCGCACGCGTACGTGCGGCTCTATTTCTGCAAGGTGACGGGCTGGACGGGCGAGCCGCACAGCAAGGAAGGGCAGGCGTTCGTGTGGCAGCAACTGCCGGTCGAGGTCGCGCCGCTGTTGCCGGCGGCGCTGCCGGTGCTGGCGCTGCTCGAGAAGGAGGCGGCGTCGCAATGACGCCGTGGCGGCTCGCCTGAAAGGCGGGCCATATCCCGCAGGGCGGGCGGTGTCGCGCGCCGCTCAGCTGTCGCGGCGGCCGTCGGCGCCATCTTCCTCCGACGACGGACCCTCGTCGGCAGCGCCGCCGATCCGGTACTTTTCTGCGGCCCACGCGCCGAGGTCGAGCTGCTTGCAGCGGGCCGAACAGAAGGGACGGAACTTGTTTTCAGGCGTCCAGCGCACTTCTGCGCCGCACGAAGGACATTTCACAACGGTAGTCATACGAAAGCGTCGAACCGGCACGCGGCCGTTACAGATTGCACAGTGTCAAATGGAACGGCACGTCGATGTCCACCGCGCGCGGCCGCACGTCGCCGTCCTGCATGGTGAACCGTACCCACAGCATGTATTTGTTGGCGCTCGCTTCGGGAATCACGCGCAGCTCCGGAGGTACGCGGACCTGCATCAGCTGGTACGAGCGCCCCGACAGCATCTGCTGATAGCTGCCCTGCATCGCCATCACTTTCGAAGCCTGCCCCGATTCACGTGCGAGCCGCAGCACAATCGCAGCGGCATCGCGCAGCGGCAGCAGCGGCAGGATCCATTTCGTGATGTCCTGGCGCCGCTGTTCCGCGGGCCATTGCTGCCACGCATAGTACGACGGCAGGTCGAACTTGCACGTGCCGCCGGGAATCACCGCGCGGCTGCGGATGCTGGCGAGCCACTCGTTGTCGACCAGATGCTGCCCGGTCTTGCCCTGCATCTGCGCAAGATTGGCGAGCGTCTGCTCGATTTCACCGAGCACGGCCTCGAGCGCATTCTGTTCGATGCCCGGATTGCCGCGAAAGGGGGCGAGCGTCTGGCGTTGACGTTCGAGCTCCTTCATCAGATCCGATTTCAGGTCCGCGCGGCCTGTGACCTCAGCGATTTCGAACAGCGTCGTCAGCGCGACGTGATGTTCACGCGGGTCCTCCTGAGCCAAAAAGAACGCGAAGCGCTCGAACAGGTCTTCGAGGCGCAATAGCGTGCGAATTCGCTCGTTGAACGGATACTCGTAAAGAATCAAGCGCGCTCGCCTCTAGGGTAGGGATTGAAACAATGCAGGACATTCTAATGCTCACTGTCTACCCTAGCAACGCACCAATTTCGTACACCATCACGATCGCGCGCGGCGGTCAGTGTGCGGCAGCCGCGAACGCAAGATAGCGTTGGTGCAGTGCATCGACCTGGGCGGCGAGAGCAGCGGGTGTCGTCGCGTCGTTGACGATCACGTCGTCGGCCGCGGCGAGACGCGCTTCGCGCGTCGCTTGTCTTGCGATGATCGCTTCGACTTGTTCGCGCGTGAAATCATTGCGCCGCATCACACGTGCGATCTGCGTTTCGACCGGACAGTCGACGACCAGCACGCGATCGCTGCGCGCCTTCCAGTTACCTGACTCCACGAGCAGCGGCACGACGAAGATCACGTATGGGCCCTGCGCTTCGCGGGCCTCGCGCTCGGTCTCGGCGCGGATCAGCGGATGCGTGATAGCTTCGAGGCGCCGACGTGCGTCGTCGTCGCTGAAAATGAGTGCGCGCATCTTCGCGCGGTCGAGCGAGCCGTCAGCTGCGACGAAATCCGGTCCGAATGCCTGTTCGATCGCTGGCATCGCGAGGCCGGCCGGTGCGGTGATGCGGTGCGCGATCAGGTCGGTATCGACGAGCGATGCACCGCGTGCGGCGAACATGTCGGCGACGGTCGTCTTGCCGCTGCCGATGCCGCCGGTGAGTCCTATTGAAAACATGTGAGCCTCCGCCGGGCCGTCGCGAGGCAGCGAAGCGCCTCCCCGCGACGCAGCGAACATGGCGGCCGCCGGCGGTGCGTCATGTCAGCCGCCGAGTGCCGAGTAGAAAGGGGTGCCGAAAAACAGCGTCGCGACGCCGCCTGCCGCGAGAAACGGGCCGAACGGAATCGGCTCCTCGAAGCGCATGCGTCCGCGCCAGGTCGCGACGAGCCCGACGAGCGCGCCCGTCACCGCGGCGAACAGCACGACCTGCGGCAGCGCGGCCCAGCCCATCCATGCGCCGAGCGCGGCGAGCAGCTTCAGGTCGCCGAAGCCGATGCCCTCGATGCCGCGCAACCATTTGAACATCCAGTAGACCGACCACAGGAACAGGTAGCCGGCCATCGCGCCGACCACGGCCGAACGCAGCGACGTGAACGTGCCGCCGAGGTTCAGTGCGAGCCCGGCCCACAGCAACGGCAGCGTCATCGAATCGGGCAGGTACCCGGTCTGGATATCGATCGCGCTCATTGCCAGCAGTGCCGCGCACAGTCCGAACGCGGCGAGTGCGGCGACGGTGGGGCCGAACGCGGCGAGCGAACCGGCGGCGAGCAGCGCACCGGCGAGCTCGACGAGCGGATAGCGCATGCCGATCGCATGGCCGCACTGACGGCAGCGCCCGAGCAACAGCAAGTAGCTCACGAGCGGGATGTTCTCCCACGCACGCAGCACGTGACCGCAATGTGGACAGGCGCTGCGCGGGCGCCACAGATCGTAATGCTGCGGATAACCGTCGTCCGGCGGCGTGCTTGCGCTGCCGGTCGCTTCGGCGATCTCGGCCTGCCAGGCGCGCTGCATCATCACCGGGACCCGGTGCACGACGACGTTCACGAAGCTGCCGACGCACAGGCCGAGCACGACGGCGAACGCATACTGCACCGCATGCGGCAGCATCGCCAGCGCGAGCAACATGCTGTCGGGCGAGTCGAAAACGGTGATCAGGGGCGCGGGCGTCATGGGGCTCGGGTTCGGGCATGAAAGGCGACAGAATCGGTTGCGATGCTACACCACGTTGCCCAGCTGAAGGATGGGCAGATACATCGCGATCACGAGGCCGCCGACGAGTGCGCCCAGCACGATCACGATCAGCGGCTCGCCGAGCGCGGCGAGCGCATCGAGACGCGCGTCGAGCTGGCGCTCGCATAGCGCGGCGATATCGGTGAGCATCGTGTCGAGCGCGCCGGTTTCCTCGGCGACGGCGATCGGCTGCACGACGTCGTCCGGAAAGCATCCCGTCGCGTGCATCGCATCGGCCAGACGCGCGCCGCGCAGCACGCGCGTCGCAATCTGTGCGGTGGCCTGTTCGAACACAGGATGGCCGGCGGTGCGCTGGAGCGTGGCGAACGCATCGGCGAGCGGGACGCCGGCACCGAGCAGCGTTGCAAGCGAGCGGCACCAGCGCGCGGTCGCGAAGCGCGTGAGCGCGCTGCCGACGAACGGCAGATTCAGCAGATGCCGTGCCACCGTATAGCGCAGCGAAGGCGAGCGCCGCAGCGCGTGGCGCGCGGTGAATACTGCGACGGCTGCGCCGGCAACCAACGTGCCACCCCAGGCCGATGTCGCGGACGAGAGGGCGAGCAGGGCGCGGGTCGGTGCAGGCAGTGCCGCGCCGAAACCGTCGAAGATCTGTCGGAACGTCGGCACGACCCACACCATCAGCGCGGCCGAGATAGCGAGCGCGAACACGATGACGGCGACCGGGTACGCAAGTGCGGCACGCAGCTTGCGCCATTGCGCGTCGGCGCGTTCCCGGTGCTCCGCGACGCGGGTCAGTACGGTACCGAGCGCACCCGATGCCTCGCCCACCTCGATCAACTGGCGATACAGCATGCCGAACTGGGACGGATAGCGTGCGAGCGCGGCGGCGAAGCGTTGCCCGCCGACGATCTCGCGCGCGAGACCGGCGGCGATGCGCGGCAGCCCGTCGCGCGTGCGGGTGCGGGCGAGCATCTCGAGCGACGGTGCGAGTGGTAGTCCGGCTTGCAGCAGGCTCGCGAGCTGACGCGTGAAGCGCGTGACCTCCCTTGCGCCGGCCGCTGGTGGTCGGGCCGCGCCGCGGACGTCGAGCGACAGCACCGCGACGCCGTCGCGCGCGAGCGCTGCTCGTGCGGCGGCGGCATCGAAGGCGATGACGTTCCCGCGGCATGGCGTGCCGTCGCGACGACGGCCGCGCCACGCGAAGCAGGTTTCGTTTGGCGGTGCACGCATGGCGGTCACGCGTCAGGCGTCGCGGCCAGCGCTTCCGCGATGCTCGTCGTGCCGTCGCGGACGTGCGCAAGTGCCGCGTCGCGCAGACTGCATACGCCCTCGGACGCCGCGCATTGTGCGAGCGTGCCGACGCTAGCGCGCGCGACGATGCGCTCCGCCATTGCCGGTGAAACCGGCATTGTCTGATGCAGGCCGATCCGGCCGCGATAACCGATGCCGTGACAGGCAGCACAGCCGCGCGCGACGAACGGACGCCATCCGGATTCCAGCGCTGCCGAATCGCAGCCAGCTTCGCGCAGCGCGCGTGCCGACGCGTCCGAACGCACGCGGCAGATGGTGCACAGGCGCCGAACGAGGCGTTGCGCGGTGACGAGGCGCAATGCGGCCGCCAGGTTGTACGGCGCGACGCCGATGTCGAGCAGTCGCGCGACGGCTGTCGGCGCGTCGTTCGTGTGCAGCGTCGACAGCACGAGGTGCCCGGTCTGCGCGGCCTTGATCGCGACGTCGGCCGTCTCCGCATCGCGAATCTCGCCGACCATGATGACATCCGGGTCCTGCCGCAGCAGCGCGCGCAGCGCAGTGGCGAAAGTGAGCCCGGCTTTTTCCGCCACGCCGACCTGGTTGATGCCGTCGAGCTGAATCTCGGCCGGATCCTCGACCGTGCACACGTTGTGGGCATCGCGGTCGAGCATCTGCAGCGCGCAGTAGAGCGACAGCGTCTTGCCGCTTCCGGTCGGCCCGGTGACGAGCACGAGGCCGTGTGGCGCGAGAATCGCGGCCTCCATCGCCGCCGCCTGCCGCGCGTCGAAGCCGAGGCGCGCAAGCGTGAGGTCGGGCGGTAATGTTTCGAGGCGACGCAACACGAGTTTCTCGCCGAACAGCGTGGGCAGCGAGCTGACCCGGTAGTCGCCTCGCATGCCGCCGTCGACCGCGATGCGCAGCCGGCCGTCCTGCGGAAGCCGGCGCTCGGCGATGTCCATGCGGGAGAGCACCTTGATCCGTGTGACGAGTGCGTCGCGCAGATGAGCAGGCGGCCGCGCGTGTTCGTGCAGGACGCCGTCGATGCGCAGGCGGATGCGCCAGCCTGCTTCGAACGGTTCGACGTGGACGTCGGACGCGTCGCGCACGCGGGCGGCGTGCAGCGTGTCGGTCAGCAGCCGCACGGCGGGCGAATCGTCGAGCTGCGCCGCATCGAGCGACCGGGGCGTTTCAGCGGGCGATGCGTCGATGGAGGCAGGCGGCCGCTGCGTGTGCAGCGGCGCCCCAGGAGGTGGGAGGTGCATGTGAGCCGGCGCTCGGCCGCCTGTTGATCGTGACCTGCAAATGGTCGCGTATCGCGAGCGGTGCTGACAGTCGGCCGTTCGGCTAGCGCGTGGCGCGTGCGCGCGTGCTGCGCGGCTTGAAGAGCTTGACGGTGCGAACGGCCTGGTCGTCGCTGCGCATGACCTCGAGCATCACGTCACGGATTTTCAGGCACACGTCGCCTTCGGGAATTTCCTCGAGGATTTCGAGGATCAGGCCGTTCAACGTTTTTGGTCCGTCGGTTGGCAGTTGCAGGTGCAGCCAGCGGTTCAGTTCGCGCAGCGGCATGCTGGCGGCGACGATGCATTCGCCGTTCTGGTTCCAGCCGCCCGCGCGTTCGCCGCGCGGCATCGACGTCGTGAATTCGCCGATCAGTTCCTCGATGATGTCCTCGGGCGTGACGAGCCCCTCGAGTTCGCCGTACTCGTTGACGACAAGCGCGGTTCGCTGGCGGCTTTCCTGGAAATACTGGAGCTGCTGGACGACTGGCGTGCCCGACGGCACGTAGTACGGCTCGGCGAGCAGCGTGCTTAACGTTTCGCGGTCGAAATCCTGGTTGTGCAGTGCCGTGAGTGTCTTCCGGACGTGCAACACGCCGAGCACCTTGTCGATGTCGCCTTCGTAGACGACCAGGCGGTTGTGATAGCAGGTCTCGAGCTGATGCAGGATGTCGTCGAGCGGCGCGTGGAAGTTGAGCGATTCGATTTGCCGGCGCGGCACCATCACGTCGTCGACGGTGATGTTCTCGAGGTCGAACAGGTTGAGCAGGATGCTGCGGTGCTTGGTCGGCATGAAGCTGCTCGATTCGAGCACGATCGCGCGCAGCTCGTCGGCCGACATCCGCTGGTCGCGGCCCTTCTTCGTGTTGATGCGCAGCACCCAGAGCACGCCGTTCGCGAGCGCGTTGACGAACCACACGATCGGCTTGAACACGCGCATCAGCGGCGCGATCACGAGACTGGCGGGCAGCGCGATGCGCTCGGGGAAGGTCGCGCCGACGATCTTCGGCGCGATTTCCGCGAACACTATGATCAGGAACGCGACGATGCCGGTCGCGATCGACAGCGCGAGGTTGTTGCGGCCGAACGTGTGTAGCGCGAGCGAGGTCGTCAGAACCGGGATGATCGTGTTGAACAGATTATTGCCGATCAGGATCACGCTGAGCAGCAGGTCGGTGCGTGTGAGAAGACCCTGCGTGGTTTTCGCGCCGAGCACGCCCTGGCCGGCGAGATGCTTCAGCCGATGGCGGTTGAGCGCCATCATCGCGGTCTCGGAAATGGAAAAGAAGCTGGAGCAGAGGAGAAGCAGGAAGACGGCGCCGATTTGCGCCCATAAGGGAATTTGGTCCACGCGTCAGAAGGGCAGTGAAGGACAGGGATGGAGGGAATATAGCAGAGGCCGGCGGCCGGGATGTATCGCACGCGGCATCGGGCTCGCGTGACCGGGCAAAAGGAAGGCAAAAAAAAACCGTGCACGTGGTGCACGGTTTTTTCAAATCTGGTCGGGGTGAGAGGATTCGAACCTCCGGCCTCTACGTCCCGAACGTAGCGCTCTACCAGGCTAAGCTACACCCCGATTTTTTGCTCTTCCGACTCTAGCGTCTTCGTGAAGATCGCTGCGTCGTCTCAAGCAAGAACGTAACTATAACGATGTTTTTTCCAAAAGGGAATACCTTGTTGAAGAAATTTTTCGAGACAAGGTATCGCGTCCCCTTCGCGGCGCGTTTACGACTGTCGCGACGTCGAGTACGAGCACAGCGCGAGCAGGCTTTCCTTGTAGATCGAATCCGGGAACGCGGCGATCGCGGCCGCAGCGGCCTGTGCTTCCTTGCGCGCACATTCAAGCGTATGGTCGAGCGCGCCCGAGCGGGTGATTGCATCGAAAATCGTATCGAAGCGATCGGTGCCGCCTTGTTCGATCACTTCGCGCGCGAGCGCCGACTGTTCTGGCGTGCCGCGTTCGATCAGGTAGATGAGCGGGAGCGTCGGTTTGCCTTCGCGCAGATCGTCGCCGGCATTCTTGCCCATCGCTTCGGCCGTGCCAGCGTAGTCGAGCCAGTCGTCCATGATCTGGAATGCGGTGCCGATCCGCCGGCCGTATTCGGCAGCGGCGGCTTCGGTCGGCGCATCGGCGCCGGCGAGCACCGCGCCCAGGCGGGCCGATGCCTCGAACAGCTTCGCCGTCTTGTAGCGGATCACCTGCATGTAGCGCGACTCGTCGACGTCCGCGTCGTGCATGTTCAGAAGCTGCAGCACTTCGCCTTCGGAGATGATCGTCGTCGCTTCCGACAGGATTTCCATCACGCGCATCTTGCCGACGCCGACCATCATCTCGAACGAGCGCGAATAGAGGTAGTCGCCGACCAGCACGCTCGCCGCATTGCCGAACAGCGCGTTGGCCGTCTGGCGGCCGCGCCGCAGTTCGGATTCGTCGACGACGTCGTCATGCAGCAGCGTGGCGGTGTGGATGAACTCGACGACGGCAGCCAGCACGTGCCGCTGGTGCGACGTCTCGCCGAGCGCACCGGCGACGAGCAACAGCAGGGCCGGACGCAGCCGCTTGCCGCCCGCGCCGATGATGTACTCGGCGATCTGGTTGATCAGCAGCACGTCGGACGCGAGGCTCTGCCGGATAACGCGATTCACCTGCTCCATGTCGCTGGCGATCGGGGCGAGCAGGTGGGCGGCGCTGAGGGTGGGGGAGGCGGTGGACGACGACATGATGATCGAAATGGGTGATGCCGCGGATTATAAGTCGAATCCACGATATCCCGGTCTGTCGGACGTGCCGGCACGGTGATTTTGGCCGTCCGGCCAGGTCTTGCGCGCGGCAATCGCGGATCGGCTTTGACTTGGGTGCTAACCCCATGTATAATCACGTGTTTTCCGCGCGTGGTGTGCGGAAAAATTGGATCCAGAGTGAGGTTCTCAATGTACGCGGTCATAAAAACCGGCGGCAAGCAGTACAAGGTTGCCGTTGGCGAAAAACTCAAAGTAGAACAGATACCGGCTGACATTGACGCTGAAATCACGCTCGACCAGGTTCTCGCAGTGGGCGAAGGCGAATCGATTAAGTTCGGTACGCCGCTGGTCAGTGGGGCTTCCGTCAAGGCCACCGTTGTGTCGCACGGTCGTCATGCCAAGGTCACCATCTTCAAGATGCGTCGCCGGAAGCACTACCAAAAGCACGGCGGCCACCGCCAGAACTACACTGAGCTGCGCATCGACGCGATCAACGCGTAAGCGCCTCGGTAAAGGAGCAATCAGATGGCACACAAAAAGGCAGGCGGCTCTTCCCGGAACGGCCGCGACTCCGAGTCGAAACGTCTCGGCGTGAAAGTGTATGGCGGCCAGGCAATCAATGCCGGCGGCATCATCGTGCGTCAGCGCGGTACGCGCATGCACGCTGGCGAGAACGTCGGCATGGGCAAGGATCACACCCTGTTCGCGCTGGTCGACGGTCACGTCAAGTTCGCGACCAAGGGCGCGGACAAGAAGCATCTGGTCATCGTTGTCCCGGCGGCTGCCTAATTTTAGGCACCCACGGGCTTCGTAGCCGAAAGGCCCCGCAGTCTTCGCGGGGCCTTTTTTTATTTGGCCGCCGGGCGCATGTGCGCACCGGCGGCTGTCGCGAAACGGCGGGCAATTGGCCGAACGGCAGATTGTTCAAGCGCGCCGGCGCGCGGCACAATAGCGGAAATACTGGTCGGAGTGACGAATGAAGTTCATTGACGAAGCACGAATCGAAGTCATCGCCGGCGACGGAGGCGATGGCAGCGCGTCGATGCGCCGCGAGAAATTCGTTCCGTTCGGCGGGCCGGACGGCGGCGACGGCGGCCGGGGCGGGAACGTCTACGCGATCGCTGACCGTAACATCAACACGCTGATCGACTATCGCTACGCGAAGAAGCACCTGGCGCGCAACGGCGAAAACGGTCGCGGATCGGATTGCTATGGCAAGGGCGGTGACGACGTCACGCTGCGCATGCCGGTCGGCACGGTCGTGACCGACATGGACACGGGCGAACTGATCGCCGACCTGACCGAACACGATCAGCAGGTGATGCTCGCGAAGGGTGGCGCAGGCGGTCTCGGCAACCTGCATTTCAAGTCGAGCACGAACCGCGCGCCGCGCCAGAAGACCGACGGCAAGCCGGGCGAACGGCGCATGCTGAGGCTCGAACTGAAGGTGCTCGCCGACGTCGGTCTGCTCGGCATGCCGAACGCTGGCAAGTCGACCTTCATCTCGTCGGTGTCGAACGCGAAGCCGAAGATCGCCGACTATCCGTTCACAACGCTCGCGCCGAACCTCGGCGTCGTGCGGGTCGGCCCGAGCAAGAGCTTCGTGATCGCCGACATCCCGGGGCTGATCGAGGGCGCAGCTGAAGGTGCGGGCCTCGGCCACCAGTTCCTGCGACACCTGCAGCGCACCGGCGTGCTGTTGCATCTCGTCGATTTGGCTCCGTTTGACGAAAGCGTCGATCCGGTCGCGGAAGCAACCGCGATCGTTGGCGAACTGCGCAAGTACGACGAGGCGCTCTATGAGAAGCCGCGCTGGCTCGTCCTCAACAAGCTCGACATGGTGCCGGAAGACGAGCGCGAGGCGCGCGTCGCCGATTTCCTCGACCGTTTCGGCTGGGACGGCCCGGTGTTCGAGATTTCGGCGCTCACGGGCCAGGGCTGCGAAGCGCTGTGCTACGCGATCTACGACTACCTCGCCCAGCATTCGGACGCGCATCGCGCGGCGGAAGAGGAAGATCTGGCCGCGGACGTGCGATTCCGCGATGCGCCGCCCGCCGCTGGCGGCGCGACGCCCGGCGACGACGCCTGAGCGTGGCCGGAACGCACCGGGCGTCGCGCCCGGTGCCGGAATTTAAGCGCGCCCGGTCGGGCAGGCATCAGATACAGGAGACGGCGCACGATGCGTTCGATCATCGCGGATTCGAAGCGATTGGTGGTGAAGGTGGGCTCGAGCCTCGTAACCAACGACGGCAAGGGGCTCGATCATGCTGCGATCGGCCGCTGGGCGGCCCAGATCGCCGCGCTGCGCGCGCAGGGCAAGGAAGTGGTGCTCGTCAGTTCGGGCGCGATCGCTGAAGGGATGCAGCGGCTCGGCTGGAGCAAGCGTCCGCGCGAGATCGACGAGTTGCAGGCTGCCGCCGCGGTTGGCCAGATGGGGCTCGCGCAAGTCTATGAAAGCCGCTTCACCGAGCACGATATCCGCACCGCGCAGATCCTGCTGACGCATGCCGACCTTGCCGATCGCGAGCGCTACCTGAATGCGCGCTCGACGCTGCTCACGCTGCTGCGGCTCGGCGTCGTGCCGATCATCAACGAGAACGACACGGTCGTCACCGACGAAATCAAGTTCGGCGACAACGACACGCTCGGCGCGCTGGTCGCGAACCTGATCGAAGGCGATGCGCTCATCATCCTGACCGATCAGTCGGGGCTGTTCACCGCCGATCCGCGTAAGGATCCGAACGCGACGCTGGTCGCGGAAGCCAGCGCGGGCGCACCGGAACTCGAGGCGATGGCGGGCGGGGCCGGCTCGAGCCTCGGCCGCGGCGGAATGCTGACGAAGATCCTCGCGGCGAAGCGCGCAGCGCACAGCGGCGCGAACACCGTGATCGCGAGCGGCCGCGAAGCCGACGTGCTGGTGCGGCTGGCGGCGGGCGAGGCGATCGGCACGCAGCTGATCGCGCGCACCGCGCGGATGGCCGCGCGCAAGCAATGGATGGCCGACCATCTGCAGGTACGCGGGCACGTCGTGATCGATGCCGGTGCGGTCGAGAAGCTGACGGCCGGCGGCAAGAGCCTGCTGCCGATCGGCGTGATTGGCGTGCAGGGAGCGTTCGCGCGCGGCGAGGTGATCGCATGTGTCGGCCCCGACGGACGCGAAGTGGCGCGCGGTCTCACGAACTACAGCAGTGCGGAAACGAAGCTGATTCACCGCAAGCCGAGCGGCGAGATCGAGACGGTGCTTGGCTACATGCTGGAACCGGAGCTGATTCACCGCGACAACCTCGTGCTCGTGTAACCATTCGGCCAGACGTCCCGAGATACTAAAAAAGCCCGCGTTGTGCGGGCTTTTTGTTGGGATTGGCGGGGCAGGGCCGGTGGCCTGCGTCGCGCAGTCAGCGCAGCTGGCTCATCGCGGTGCGGTGGAACCGGATGTTCTCGAGAATCTGCTGGGTCGTGCCCTGTGGCATCTTGTTCGAGCAGAAGTAGTCCTGGTACAGCGCCGAGTGGTACGCGTTCAACTCGCCGTTCTCGATGCGACGCCAGTCGTTCTCGACCGTGCGGTCCCAGCCGTCGTGATCCGAATTCAGGCCGGCATACTGACGCCATTCGTAGGTGTCGCAGCGGATGCCTTCGTAGTTCACGTTGCGTGCGCCGGCCGGGCTCGTGATGACGACCGCATAGCGCACGACGCCGTCGGTGCCGACCGCGAGCGACTTCGCATCGACGGAGAACTTGAGCGGCGTGTTCTGCGACACGTTGAACGGTAGCAGGTCGCCCGCTTGCGGAAGCGGCGGCAGCGTGTCGACCGGGTTTTCCTTCCAGTTGCCCTGGCGGTCCAGCAGGTACACGAACTCGCTGTCATCCTTGTTGGTCGGCGTCTTCGAATTTGCGCAACCGGCCAGCGTGGCCGCCGCGACAATCGATGCGAGCGCGAGAGCAATCGCTTTCAATATGCATTCCTCGTAAAAAAAGGGCGCGACACAAGGTCGCGCCCGGTCATGCAGTCCGACTCGTCATTTGCCGACGATCTCGCGGGGCGGCATCTCGTCGAGCGTGCTCGCCTCCACTTCGATCTCCGAACAGACTAACGATGTGTCGACAATCGTCAGCGTCTGCTGGACCTGCGCACCGATGACGCGCGGATAGCGCGACGGACGCGGCCCACGCGGCTTTTCGGCTCGCTGCGCCGGGCGGCGCAGGAAGCGCGACAGTTCCGTCAGCGCCAACTGATAGACATCCCGCTTGAACTCGATCACCGCATCGAGCGGCACCCAGTACTCGTTCCAGCGCCACGCATCGAACTCCGGGTGATCGGTCGCGCGCAAGCAAATGTCGCAATCGCGTCCGACCATCCGCAGCAGGAACCAGATCTGCTTCTGGCCGCGGTAATGGCCGCGTACTTCGCGTTTGATGAACTTGTCAGGCACCTCGTAACGCAACCAGTCGCGGGTGCGGCCGATTATCTTGACGTGTTCCGGGTGCAGGCCGGTCTCTTCGTGCAGTTCCCGGTACATCGCCTGCATGGGGGTCTCGCCGTACTTGATCCCACCTTGAGGAAACTGCCAGGAATGCTCGCGGAGCCGCTTGCCCCAAAACACCTCGTTGCGCGCGTTCAAGAGGATGATGCCGACGTTCGGGCGAAAGCCTTCACGATCCAGCATACAACCACCTTCGAATCCTTTAAAATTGCTTTGATTATAAACAGATAACGGGCGCTGCGCACCGTGACGGAGCGAATCCGCGCGGGGTGCACCGGCTGAATTGTCCCTGATTAGTCTGCTACGTCATCTGCGCCATCGTCGTCCCTCGTTGTTCGCCGCGCGCAGCTTTTTCACCTTGAAACTTTTTCGGGCGCCCCGCCTTGGGGCGCCGTATTTGGAACCGTCCGCATGAAAGCTTCCCGTTTCTTTATCGGCACCCTCAAAGAAGCACCGGCCGACGCAGAGATCGTCAGCCACAAGCTGATGGTGCGCGCCGGCATGATCCGTCGCGTCGCCGGCGGCATCTACAACTACCTGCCGGTCGGCCTGCGTTCGATTCGCAAGGTCGAGGCGATCGTGCGCGAGGAAATGAACCGGGCAGGCGCCATCGAGCTGCTGATGCCGGCCGTGCAACCGGCCGAGCTGTGGCAGGAATCGGGGCGCTGGGAACAGTACGGCCCCGAGCTGCTGCGCTTCAAGGACCGCAAGGACAACGACTTCGTGATCGGGCCGACGCACGAGGAAGTCATCACCGACATCGCGCGCAACCAGATCAAGAGCTACCGGCAGATGCCGGTGAACTTCTACCAGATCCAGACGAAGTTCCGCGATGAGATTCGTCCGCGCTTCGGCGTGATGCGCGGCCGCGAATTCATCATGAAGGACGCGTATTCGTTCGACAAGGACGCGGCCGGTCTGAACGAGTCGTATCGCAAGATGTATGACGCATACGTGCGCATCTTCACGCGCCTCGGCCTCGAGTTCCGCGCGGTCGCTGCCGACAGCGGCTCGATCGGCGGCAACTTCTCCCACGAGTTCCACGTGATCGCCGACACCGGCGAGGACGCGATCGCCTACTGCCCGACGTCCGACTTCGCGGCGAACATCGAGGCGGCCGAAGCGTTGCCGCTGATTGCCGAGCGCGCGGCGCCGGCCGAAGCGATGGAGAAGGTCGCGACGCCGGGCAAGGCGAAGTGCGAAGCCGTCGCCGAACTGCTGGCGATCCCGCTCGAGCGCACGATCAAATCGATCGTGCTCGCGACCGACAACGAAGGCGCCGAGCCGACCATCTGGCTCGTGATGCTGCGTGGCGATCACGACCTGAACGAGATCAAGGTGTCGAAGCTGCCGGGGCTGAAGAACCACCGCTTCGCGACCGAGCAGGAAATCGTCGAGTGGTTCGGCACGCCGCCGGGCTATCTCGGCCCGGTCGGCACGAAGAAGCCCGTGAAGGTGATCGCGGACCGCACGGTCGCGAACATGAGCGACTTCGTCGTCGGCGCAAACGAGGTGGACTATCACATCGCTGGCGTGAACTGGGGCCGCGACCTGCCCGAGCCGGACGTCGCCGACGTGCGCAACGTGCAGAAGGGCGATCCGTCGCCGGACGGCAAGGGCGTGATCGACATCTGCCGCGGCATTGAAGTCGGCCACGTGTTCCAGCTCGGCACCAAGTACTCGGAAGCGATGGGCGCGACGTTCCTCGACGAATCGGGCAAGCCGCAGCCGATGCTGATGGGCTGCTACGGCGTCGGCGTCACGCGTATTCTCGGCGCGGCGATCGAACAGAACTTCGACGACCGCGGCATCATCTGGCCCGAGTCGATCGCCCCCTTCGAGGTCGTGCTGTGCCCGATGGGCTACGATCGCAGCGACATGGTTCGCGAGGCGGCCGACAAGCTGTACGCGGAACTGACCGCCGCCGGCATCGACGTGATCCTCGACGATCGCGGCGAGCGCCCGGGTGTGATGTTCGCCGACTGGGAACTGATCGGCGTGCCGCATCGCCTGGTGATCGGCGAGCGCGGCTTGAAGGAAGGCAAGATCGAGTACCAGGGCCGCCGCGACGCCGAAGCGACGCTGCTGCCGGCCGACGCCGCCGCGGCGACGGTGACGGAGAAGATCCGCGCCGCGCTCGCGCGCTAAGCGCTACAACAGGGGAACACGGTGGAATACACCTTCCTGTCGGCCACCGTGCTCCTCGTGCTGATCACGGATCCGCTCGGCAACATCCCGCTGTTCATCACGGCGATGCGGGACGTGCCGCGCGAGCGGCGCGTGAAGCTGATCCTGCGTGAAGTGGGGATCGCGTTCGTGATCCTGCTGTTCTTCATGGTGGTCGGCGACCGCTTCCTGCGGATGATGAGCTTGACCGACCTGTCGCTGCGGCTCGGCGGCGGGATCGTGCTGTTCCTGATCGCGCTGCGGATGATCTTCCCGCATCCGGACGGCGCGCTCGGCAGCGATCCGCGCGCCGGGGGCGAGCCGTTCATCGTGCCGCTCGCGATTCCGGCGCTTGCCGGGCCGTCCGCGCTCGCGACGGTGATGCTGCTGACGTCGCAGGCGCCGGGCAAGATGTTCGAGTGGGTTGGCGCGCTGACGGTCACGATGATCGTCTGCGCGATCACGCTGGTGCTGGCCGAACGGATCCAGCAGTGGCTCGGCGAGCGGACCGTCGCGGCGTTCGAGCGGCTGATGGGTTTGGTGCTCGTCGCGATCTCGGTCGAGATGCTGCTGGCCGGCATCCGGGCGTTCGTGCACCAGTTGTAGCGCGGGCGGCGCGGCGCGTGCCGACGAAAAAAAAGCGGCGCCCCGGGAAACCGGGGCGCCGCTTTTCTTTGTGGCGGGCAGGGCGGTCAGACGTTCGCGGTCAGTGCGCGGATCGTCGGCAGATTGCGCCAGTAGCCCTTTGCGTCCATCCCGCAGCCGAACACGTAGCGGTCCGGCACCGAGAAGCCGCAGAAGTCGGGATGCAGCGGTTTCGCCTTCGAGAGCGTCTTCTCGCACAGCACGGCGGACATGAAGCGTTTTGCACCCATGTCGAGGATGCGGTCGCGGATCGCGGCCATCGTCTCGCCTTCGTCGAGGATGTCGTCGAGCACGAGCACGATCCGGTCCTTCACCGATTCGCGCGGCGCGACGCGCCAGTGCATCTCCGGGCTGCCCTGCGTGGTGTTGCGGTAGCGGGTCAGGTGGATGTAGTCGAACTCCAGCGGGAAATCGAGATGCGGCAGCAGCATCCCGGTAAACACCGCGGCGCCACCCATCACCGAGAGCACGAGGGGAAACGCGTCGCCGATGTCGGCGCGGATCGCGTCGGCCATCCGGGCGATCGATGCGTTGACGGCATCGGCCGAGACGATCTCTTCGGAGTGGTCGAAAATGTGGAGGGCTTCTTCGCGGTTCATGTGTTCTGGCGGGCAGTCGGTATACAAATAAGGATGAAGCAGAACGGCCGGCGCGCGCTACGGCAAAAACCCGCGCGCCGACCGGCGGGCGGAATCAGCGCATGCCGGGCATCATGCCCTTCAGGCCGCGCATCATCTTCTGCATGTTGCCGCCCTTCAGCTTCTTCATCATCGTACGCATCTGGTCGTACTGATTCAGCATCCGGTTGACTTCCTGCACCGGCACGCCCGCGCCGGCTGCAATGCGGCGCTTGCGCGTCGCCTTGATGATTTCGGGTTTTGCGCGCTCGGCCGGCGTCATCGAGCTGATGATCCCTTCCATCCGGCGGATCGACTTCTCGGCCTGGCCCATGTCGGCGCCGGCCGCCGCCTGCTGGAATTGCGCGGGCAGCTTGTCCATCAGCGAGGACAGCCCGCCCATGTTCTTCATCTGCGAGATCTGCGCGCGGAAATCGTTCAGGTCGAAGTCGCCGCCTTTCTTGACCTTGTCGGCGAGCTTCTGCGCGGCCTGCACGTCGACGCCGCGCTGCGCCTCCTCGACGAGCGCGAGGATGTCGCCCATGCCGAGGATCCGGTTCGCCATCCGGTCCGGGTAGAACACCTCGAGGCCGTCGAGCTTCTCGGCGACGCCGACGAACTTGATCGGCTTGCCCGTGATGTGGCGCACCGACAGCGCGGCACCGCCGCGCGAATCGCCGTCGAGCTTGGTCAGCACGACGCCGGTGAGCGGCAGCGTGTCGTTGAACGCCTTCGCGGTGTTGACCGCGTCCTGGCCGAGCATCGCGTCGACGACGAACAGCGTTTCGGCCGGCTTCAGCGTGCCGTGCAGCGCGGCGATTTCCTGCATCATCGCCTCGTCGATACCGAGGCGGCCGGCCGTGTCGACGATCAGCACGTCATGGTAGTGGCGCTTCGCCCAGTCGACGGCCGCGAGTGCGATGTCGACGGGCTTCTGGTCCGGGGTCGACGGGAAGAAGTCGGCGCCGACCTGTTCGCTCACCGTTTTCAGCTGCATGATGGCGGCCGGGCGATACACGTCGCACGACACCGTCAGCACTTTCTTCTTGTACTTCTCGCGCAGCAGCTTCGCGAGCTTGCCGGCGGTCGTCGTCTTGCCGGCGCCCTGCAGGCCGGCCATCAGGATCACTGCGGGTGGCGTGACCGCGAGGTTCAGCTCGGCGGCCTTGCCTTCGTAGTCGCCGCCGATCACGGCGGTCAGTTCCTTCTGGACCACGCCGACGAGCGCCTGACCCGGCGACAGGCTGCTGATCACTTCCTCGCCGAGCGCCTTTTCCTTGACCTTGGCAATGAATTCGCGGACGACGGGCAGCGCGACGTCGGCTTCCAGCAGCGCGAGACGCACCTCGCGGAGCATCTCCTGGGTGTTCGCCTCGGTGAGCCGGGCCTCGCCGCGCAGCGTCTTGACGACGCGCGCCATCCGTTGAGTGAGATTGTCGAGCATGGGGAGCGATGGACAGTGGGGCCCGAAGGCGCAACGGAACCGAACAAAGGGAGCCGTCGCGGGAAGGGGGCCTAGTGTAAACTTCGAACATGGATATTGTACTGTATGCCCTCACCGCATTCCTGTACGGCGGCCTCGCCGTCGCAGGCTGGCGCACCCACCGCCAGGGCGCGACCTCGCTCGTCGCGAGCGTGCCGGCCGTGCCGGTTCCGGCGTCCGCCGCGTCGGGGATGAGCGGGGCCGGCCGCGCGCTGCTGTTCGCGGCGCTCGTCGCGCACGGCGTGCTGCTGCACATGACCATTTTTCCGAACGACGCGATGATCTTCGGCTTCGCGTTCGCGTTGTCCGCGATGTTCTGGCTCGGCGCCGGCATCTACTGGATCGAGAGCTTCTTCTTCCCGCTCGACAGCCTGCGCTTGCTGGTGCTGCCGCTCGCGTGCGGCGCGTCGCTGCTGCCGCTCGTGTTTGGCGGCGTGCGGGTGCTGCCTTATGCCGCAGCGCCGCTGTTCAAGATGCACTTCCTGATCGCGAACATCGCGTACGGCCTTTTCGCGATCGCCGCGCTGCACGCGGTCCTGATGCTGATGGTCGAGCGGCGCCTGCAGTCGCTGAGGAGCGGCGGGCGCGACGGCTCGACCGGCTGGATCGCGAGCTGGCTCGAGACACTGCCGCCGCTGCTCACGCTCGAGAAACTGCTGTTCCGCCTGATCGGCGCAGGCTTCGTGCTGCTCACGCTGACGCTCGCGTCGGGGATCCTGTTCAGCGAGCAGATCGATGCGCGCGCGCTGCGGCTCGATCACAAGACCGTGTTCGCGGTGCTGTCGTGGCTGATGTTCGGCGGCCTGCTGGTCGCCCACAAGACGTCGGGCTGGCGTGGGCGCGGCGCCGCGCGCTGGGTGCTCGTGTCGTTTGCCGCGCTGCTGCTCGCGTATGTCGGCAGCCGGTTCGTTTTCGAGGTGCTGCTGCACCGCTCCGTGGTTTGAACGCAGGTCTCCGATGCGACAGATTCTTCTCCTGATTCTTCTCTTCTTCGCGGGTTCGTGGCTTACGCGCAAGCTGCGCCAGGCCCAGGAGCACGCACAGGCGCGCACCGGCCGCGGCGGCGGCTTTGATGGCGCACCCGGTTCCGGCGGCGCCGGGACGGCACGCCCGAACGGCGATGCGCGCTCGCTGCCCGAACCGATGGTGCGCTGCGCCGAATGCGGCGTGCATACGCCGAAGGGCGACGCCGTCGCCGCGGGTGGCGAATATTTCTGCAGCACCGAGCACGCGCAGCGCCACGGCGCGCACGCGAGCGGCCACGACGCCCGATGAGCGACGCAGCGCTGCTGTCGGTCGACGCGCACGGCTGGGTGCGCGAAGCGCGCCACGCGCCGTCGCCGAATTTCGAGGCGCGGCCCGCAGGCGCGGTGCCGACGCTCGTCGTCGTCCACAACATCAGCCTGCCGCCCGGCGAGTTCGGCGGCGACGCGATCGAGGCGCTGTTCCTGAATCGCCTCGATTGCGATGCGCACCCCTATTACCAGAGCCATCTGCGCGGCGTGCGCGTGTCCGCGCACTTCCTGATTCGTCGCGACGGTGAGCTCGTGCAGTTCGTGTCGTGCGACGAGCGCGCCTGGCATGCGGGCGCGTCCGAGTTCTTCGGCCGGCCGCGCTGCAACGACTTCTCGATCGGCATCGAGCTCGAAGGCGCGGACGACGTGCCGTTCGACGCGGCGCAGTACGCGACGCTCGGCGTGCTCGCGCGCACGCTCGCCGCGCGCTACCCGATCGATGCAGTGGCCGGGCATTCCGACGTCGCGCCGGGCCGCAAGACCGACCCGGGTCCGCACTTCGATTGGCAACGCTTCGCGGGCGATGCCGGCTTTTCCGCCGAATACTTTCCTTTCCGTCAGCACTGAGCGCAGGTTTTTTTGACCGGGGAAAGTTTTTTCTCCGACCAATGCCTTGTCGTGTCTGCGCGCGAGCGATGTCAAGACCTCCATCGCAAATTATCCGTTTTGACCTCGTCCGAATGTCCACTATACTTGGTGCCAGTTGAGCGGTTCTGTACTAGATATAGTGTGTGTCGCAGGGGAAACCCGAGCGGCACCGGCCGGCGGGCAACGCCGGCGGACAGGGTTCTCAGGGCGGCGCGCCAGGCCGGGCGGTCCGGGCGTCGCGATCAAGCGCAGCGAACTTCGACGGGGCAGGGTACACATGACGAAGCACACGACCGGAACGGTTGTCGCGCATCGACCGAACCGGCTTCCCCGACGCATCGCTCGCCTCTTACCGCTCGCGCACTCCATTGCGCAGCGTTCGTTTTAATCCGCGGTTCTCTCCGCACCATCCAACACCAGGAGCTTTGCACATGCAAACCACCGACAACGCGACGTCCCAGTACGAGAGCGCCTCGAGCCGTCCGCTCGGCGGGACCGAACAGGGCGCGCAGGCGCTCGCGCCGCAGGCCACGTTCGCCGACTACAAGGTGATCCGCCGCAACGGCAGCGTGGTGTCGTTCGAGCCTTCGAAGATCGCGATTGCGGTGACCAAGGCTTTCCTGGCCGTCAACGGCGGGCAGGGCGCGGCATCGGCGCGCGTACGCGAACTCGTCGAGCAACTGACGCACAACGTCGTGCGCGCGCTCGTGCGCAGCCGTCCGAACGGCGGTACGTTCCATATCGAAGACATCCAGGATCAGGTCGAACTCGCGCTGATGCGCGGCGGCGAGCACAACGTCGCGCGTGCGTACGTGCTGTATCGCGAAAAGCGTCACCTGGAGCGTCAGCATGCGGGCGAGGAAGCAGCAGCCGCGGGCGGCGAGTCGAGCACCGGCATCAACGTCGTCGACAACGGCGTCACGCGTCCGCTCGACCTGAACGCGCTGCGTGCGCTGATCGTGTCGTCGTGCGACGGCCTCGGCGCTGCGGTTAACCCTGACCCGATCGTCGCGGAAACGGTGAAGAACCTCTACGACGGCGTGCCGATGAGCCAGGTCTACGACTCGGCGATCCTTGCTGCGCGCACGATGATCGAAAAGGATCCGGCATACAGCCAGGTCACGGCCCGCATCCTGCTGCACACGATCCGTCGCGAGATCCTCGGCGAGGAAGTGCTCCAGGCCGAGATGTCGACCCGCTACGCCGAGTACTTCCCGCAGTTCCTGAAGCGCGGCGTCGACGCCGGCCTGCTCGACGACAAGCTGCTGCAGTTCGACCTGAAGCGCCTCGGCGAGGCGCTCGACGCGAACCGCGATCTGCAATTCGGCTACCTCGGCCTGCAGACGCTGTACGACCGCTATTTCCTGCACGTCGACGGCTCCCGCATCGAAATGCCGCAGGCATTCTTCATGCGCGTCGCGATGGGCCTGTCGCTGAACGAGATCGACCGCGAAACGCGCGCGATCGAGTTCTACAACGTGCTGTCGAGCTTCGACTTCATGAGCTCGACGCCGACGCTGTTCAACTCGGGCACGCACCGCTCGCAGCTGTCGTCGTGCTACCTGACGACGGTCGCGGACGACCTCGACGGCATCTATGAAGCGCTGAAGGAAAACGCGCTGCTGTCGAAGTTCGCCGGCGGTCTCGGCAACGACTGGACGCGCGTGCGCGCACTCGGCTCGCATATCAAGGGTACGAACGGCAAGTCGCAAGGCGTGGTCCCGTTCCTGAAGGTCGTGAACGACACGGCCGTCGCGGTCAACCAGGGCGGCAAGCGCAAGGGCGCGGTCTGCGCGTACCTCGAATCCTGGCACCTCGACATCGAGGAGTTCCTCGAGCTGCGCAAGAACACGGGCGACGATCGCCGCCGTACGCATGACATGAACACGGCGAACTGGATTCCCGACCTGTTCATGAAGCGCGTGATGGAAGGCGCCGACTGGACGTTGTTCTCGCCGTCGACCTGCCCGGACCTGCACGACAAGTTCGGCGCCGATTTCGAGAAGGCTTACACGGCTTACGAAGAGAAGGTCGCGCGCGGCGAGATCAAGCTGTTCAAGAAGATCCCGGCGGCGCAGCTCTGGCGCAAGATGCTCGGCATGCTGTTCGAGACGGGCCACCCGTGGATCACGTTCAAGGATCCGTGCAACGTGCGCTCGCCGCAGCAGCACGTCGGCGTCGTCCACTCGTCGAACCTGTGCACGGAAATCACGCTGAACACGAGCGACACCGAAATCGCGGTGTGCAACCTCGGCTCGGTGAACCTGGTCGCTCACCTGGTGAAGCAGGCAGACGGCAGCTACGCGCTCGACCACGACAAGCTGAAGCGCACGATCAGCGTCGCGATGCGTATGCTCGACAACGTGATCGACATCAACTACTACGCGGTGCCGAAGGCGCGTAACTCGAACCTGAAGCACCGCCCGGTCGGCATGGGCATCATGGGCTTCCAGGACTGCCTGCACCTGCTGCGCACGCCGTACGCGTCGGAAGCGGCGGTCGAGTTCGCCGACCGTTCGATGGAAGCCGTCTGCTACTACGCGTACCACGCGTCAACCGAACTGGCCGAGGAACGCGGCCGCTACTCGAGCTACCGCGGCTCGCTGTGGGATCGCGGCATCCTCCCGCAGGACACGCTGAAGCTGCTGGCCGAAGCGCGCGGCGGCTACGTCGAGGTCGACACGTCCGAGTCGCTCGACTGGACGACGCTGCGTTCGCGGATCGCCGCCCACGGCATGCGCAACTCGAACTGCGTCGCGATCGCGCCGACGGCGACGATCTCGAACATCATCGGCGTGTCGGCCTGTATCGAGCCGACCTTCCAGAACCTGTACGTGAAGTCGAACCTGTCGGGCGAATTCACGGTGGTAAACGAGTACCTCGTTCGCGACCTGAAGGAACGCGGCCTGTGGGACGAAGTGATGGTCGCCGACCTGAAGTACTTCGACGGCATGCTGTCGCGCATCGACCGCATCCCGGCCGACCTGCGCGCGATCTACGCGACCGCGTTCGAAGTCGACCCGACGTGGCTGGTCGAGGCGGCGTCGCGTCGCCAGAAGTGGATCGACCAGGCGCAGTCGCTGAACATCTACATGGGCGGCGCGTCGGGCAAGAAGCTCGACGAGGTCTACAAGCTCGCATGGCTGCGCGGCCTGAAGACGACCTACTACCTCCGCACGATGGCGGCGACGCACGTCGAGAAGTCGACGGTCGCACACGGCGCGCTGAACGCAGTGCCGACGAGCGGCGGCTCGAGCAGCGGCGGCGCGCAAGGCGCGGCAGGCGGCTTCGGTGCGGCGGGCGGCGATGCATCGTCGGGCGCGGTCAATGCGGCACCGGCGCTGGCGCCTGTCGAAGCAGATGGTCCGGTGTGCACGATGCGTCCGGGCGATCCGGGCTTCGACGAGTGCGAAGCCTGCCAGTAACACTGGCGCGCATGACCTGAAGAAGGTTCGGGCGGCGCGCACGGCAACCGATCGAGGTTGAAGTGTGCGCCGCTCTCAACTAAAAAAATGATAAGGAATCTGTAACGCGACACTTGCGTTGCAGGCAGTGACAAGCGATCGAAACATCCCCGACGACGTCGCGTTTCGATCAGCGTTCGATGCGTCGAGCGCACCTCGCGATACATGCGTGACACGCGTCGCGCTCTGCATGAACGACGATGCGTTGCTCAAAGTGTTGTATCGAGGTCGCAACGCGAATCGAAAAAAGGATTTTTCGTGAGCGAACCCTTTTATCGCTCAGGAAAAGATGGTACAAACCGTTCTAAATTGATGGTGAGAATTTATGCTCAACTGGGATGACGAGAAGACTGCCGTAACCCCCGCGAGCGGAGCGCAGCAGAACGCGATGCGCACCTCCGCAGGGATGGCTGTCGGACTGCAGGCTGCAACGCCTGCCGCCCATCAGGTCCGCGACATTTTCGAAGGCGATCTTGCGGTGCCGCCGCAAGCATCGGCTGTTCCCGCTGGCGGTTCGGAAGCGCGGGTCAATGTCGCCGACAAGCGCATCATCAACGGCCAGACTGACGTCAATCAGCTGGTGCCGTTCAAGTACAAGTGGGCGTGGGAAAAGTATCTGGCGGGTTGCGCGAACCACTGGATGCCGCAGGAAATCAACATGTCCCGCGACATCGCTCTGTGGAAGGACCCGAACGGTCTGACCGAGGACGAGCGCCGCATCGTCAAGCGCAACCTCGGTTTCTTCGTGACGGCCGATTCGCTCGCCGCAAACAACATCGTGCTCGGCACGTACCGCCACATCACGGCGCCCGAATGCCGGCAGTTTCTGCTGCGCCAGGCGTTCGAGGAAGCGATCCACACGCACGCGTATCAATACATTGTCGAATCGCTCGGTCTCGACGAAGGCGAGATCTTCAACGCGTACCACGAGGTCACGTCGATCCGCGCGAAGGACGAATTCCTGATCCCGTTCATCCACACGCTGACGGACCCGGCCTTCAAGACCGGCACGCTCGAAGCGGATCAGAAGCTGCTGAAGTCGCTGATCGTGTTCGCCTGCATCATGGAAGGCCTGTTCTTCTATGTCGGCTTCACGCAGATCCTCGCACTCGGCCGCCAGAACAAGATGACGGGTGCTGCAGAGCAATATCAGTACATCCTGCGTGACGAGTCGATGCACTGCAATTTCGGCATCGACCTGATCAACCAGATCAAGCTCGAGAACCCGCATCTCTGGACCGCGGAATTCCGCGCCGAGATCCGCGAGCTGTTCAAGCAGGCTGTCGAACTCGAATACCGCTACGCCGAGGACACGATGCCGCGCGGCGTGCTGGGTCTGAACGCGTCGATGTTCAAGAGCTATCTGCGCTTCATCAGCAACCGTCGTTGCCAGCAGATCGGCCTCGATCCGCTGTTCCCGAACGAGGAAAACCCGTTCCCGTGGATGAGCGAGATGATCGACCTGAAGAAGGAACGCAACTTCTTCGAGACGCGTGTGATCGAGTATCAGACGGGCGGTGCGCTGTCCTGGGAATAACCCGCAGCAGCGAACCCGTCACATGATGGAGCAGCCGGCGGCCTCTCGGCCCCGGCCCAAGGTTTAGGAGCAAGAACGCCTGATGCAAAGCATGCCCGGTGCCTTAACGGCCCAACGACATGATCGGCACTTTGCGAACCCTTCAGTGGGATGGGCAAACTTCCCTCCGGAAAAAGCGGGCAGCCGTGTGGCGGTCCGCTTGATCAAGCGATTAGGGGTAGCGGCGCGAGGTGCGCCGGCTACCGACTTGATTTGGCGCGCGAGGCCATGGGGTCACGCGCGCCATACCGTATTCATTAGCGTAAGCGCGTGGTATCCGCGTACGCCGATGAATAGCCCGCTTCGAAGCGCACGTCCTGAACAGCGTCCGCGGGAAGCGGGTTTTGACGAAGGGTGTAGTTTGAACTGACTCTCATCTGAACCTGAAGGAGAACAACATGGCTACTGCCAAGAAGAAACCGGCTGCTAAGAAGGTCGCTGCCAAGAAGACCGTTGCGAAGAAGGCTGCTGCTCCGGCGAAGAAGGCCGCTGCAGTGAAGAAGGTTGCTGCGAAGAAGGTCGCGGTGAAGAAGGTTGCCGCGAAGAAGGCAGCACCGGCGAAGAAGGCCGCTGCGAAGAAGGTCGCGGCAAAGAAGGTCGCAACGAAGAAGGTTGCAGCCAAGAAGGTCGCTGCGAAGAAAGTCGCGGTGAAGAAGGTTGCCGCGAAGAAGGCAGCACCGGCGAAGAAGGCCGCAGCGAAGAAGGTTGCAGCGAAGAAGGTCGCAGTGAAGAAGGTTGCTGCGAAGAAGGCAGCACCGGCTAAGAAGGCTGCTGCGAAGAAGGCCGCGCCGGCGAAGAAGGCTGCCGCCAAGAAGGCTGCGCCTGCTAAGAAGGCTGCTGCGAAGAAGGCTGCCCCTGCGAAGAAGGCTGCGCCTGCCAAGAAGGCTGCCGCCGCACCGAAGGCTGCTGCCGCACCGAAGGCCGCTGCCCCGGCGAAGAAGGCTGCTGCTCCGAAGAAGGCCGTCGTGAAGAAGGCTGCACCGGCAACCACCGCGTCGACCGCATCGGTCGCGCCGGCATCGGGCGTGAAGACCGCGCTCAACCCGGCAGCGGCATGGCCGTTCCCGACCGGCAGCCGTCCGTAATCGCGGCTGACCAGCACCACCCGGACACTCACGTGGTGTCCGCGGGTTGAGTAGCGCTACTCAATCGGTCCCGCCATCTGGCTCAGGTGGCGGGATTTTTTTCGTCCGTATTCATCGATGTGTCGACCGGTTGCCGGGCACGGACGAAAAAAAACGCATGTGCAGCGTCGCACATGCGTTCGACCGCGGCTTGCGCCGCGTGCTGAGGATGCTCGTTAGTGCGTGACGCGCGTGACGCCGCCGCTCGACAGCAGTCGCACACGCTCGCCGGCGCGGAACATTTCGCCGCTCGCCGCCTGCGTGATCGAGCGCAGGTCACCGTTGTCGAGGCGCACGGTGATTTCGACACCGTTCGCCGTGCTGAGGTTTTCGCCGACCGCGTTGCCCGCGACCGCGCCGACGAGACCGCCCGCGATGGCCGTCAGGATCGACCCCTTGCCGCCGCCGATCGCGCTGCCCGCGACCGCGCCGAGCGCACCGCCACCGAGTGTGCCGATCGCGCTGCCGCCGCCGTCGGACTGGATGCGCACGGCACGGACGCTTTCGACCGTGCCCATGCGAACGGTTTGTTCGCGCTGCGCCTGGCCGACGCTATAGACATCTGCGGAGCCCGGCGCCGTGAAGCAGCCCGCGAGCGTGAGCGTGGCCGTCAGCATGGCGGTGAGCGTGAGGGTTTTCTTGGTCAACATTTTTACTCTCCCACAATATTCATTTGAGACTGTACCCGAAGGCAGCCTCGAAACGCGCGTCGATTTCGGCGCGCGTCAGTGCGTAAGTTTGAGGCCCCTGGTGGGCGATCTTGATCGAGCCCATCAGGCTCGCGAGGCGGCCCGTCGTTGCCCAGTCGAGGCCATTCTCAATGCCGTACAGCAGGCCGCCCCGGAAGGCGTCGCCGCAGCCGGTCGGATCGACGACACGCTCGGCTTGCACAACCGGAATCTGTTCTTCGCCGTTTTTGTGAAGAATGGTGGCGCCGTGCTCGCCGCGCGTGATGATCAACGCCTGAACCCGGCTGGCGATTTCCTGTTCGGACCAGCCCGTCTTGTCGCTGACGAGCTTGCCTTCGTAGTCGTTGACCGCGACGAAGGTCGCGAGTTCAATGATGCGGCGCAGCGTCGCACCATCGAACAGCGGCAGGCCTTGGCCCGGATCGAAGATGAACGGGACGCCGGCCTTCGCGAATTGCTCGGCGTGCTGGACCATCCCGTCGAAGCCGTCCGGCGCGACGATGCCGAGCTTCACGCCCGACACTTCGTCCGCGCGGTTCAGGTGCGACTGCATCATCGCGCCCGGGTGGAATGCGGTGATCTGGTTGTTCTCGAGATCGGTCGTGATCATCGCCTGCGCGGTATGTGTTTCGGGCACCACGCGCACGCTGGCCTTGGACAGGCCGAGGCTGTCGAGACGCTCGAGATAGCGATCGGCGTCGTTCGCGCCGACCGTCGCCATGATGCGCGCGTCGCCGCCGAGCATGTGCAGCGCGTAAGCGATGTTCCCCGCGCAACCGCCGAATTCGCGACGCATCGTCGGCACGAGGAAGCTCACGTTCAGAAGGTGAACCTGGTCGGGCAGGATGTGCTCGCGAAACCGGCCTTCGAAGGTCATGATGTTGTCGTAGGCGAGCGAGCCGCAAATCAGCGTAGTCAAGGCGTGCGTTCCTGTAGAGAGCAAAAGGAAGCGGCCGCCCGGCCGGTGCGCCGAGGCCGTCGGGCCTCGCGCGGCAGGGCCGGGCGGCAGCGGGTTACTTCAGTGCGGCGAGCGCTGCGTCGTAATTCGGCTCGTCCTTGATCTCGCCGACGAGTTCCGCGTGGATCACCTTGTCCTGCGCGTCGAGCACGACGACCGCGCGGGCCGTCAGGCCATTCAGCGGGCCGCTCGTCACGTCGACGCCGTACGCGTTCGCGAACGCGCGGGCGCCGCGGAACGTCGAAGCCGTCACGACGTTCGCGAGGCCTTCCGTCGTGCAGAAGCGCGTGGCGGCGAACGGCAGGTCGCCGGATACGACGATCACGACCGTGTTGTCGAGCGACGACGCGGCTTCGTTGAACTTGCGGGTCGACGTCGCGCAGGTCGGCGTGTCGAGGCTCGGGACGATGTTCAGCACCTTGCGCTTGCCGGCGAAGCTGGCGAGCGACAGATCGGCGAGGTCCTTGCCGACCAGCTTGAAGTCGGGGGCTTGCGAGCCGACGGCCGGGAACGTGCCGGCGAGATCGATCGGGTTGCCACCCAGCGTAACTTTGCTCATGTTCGTGCTCCGAAATAGCGCGCCGCTGCGGCGCGCGGGTTGAGACGGCGCGCATGCACGCGCCGCGGGGCGTCACGGATAGAAGATCTGGACGCGGAAATTCGAGGCGGGCGCGCCGTTCGTGTCGAGACGGACGACCATCGTCCGCGTCGTGCCGGGCGGCAGCCCGGCGTCGATCGGCGTGCCCGGGCGGACGTAGTCGCGCGGCGCAAGCACGCGGCGCACGGTCACGTGATTCGTGTCGTCGAGCAGCGTCAGCTCGAGAGACGGATAGGCGAGTGCGACGCGGTAGCGGTTCGTCAGCGGTACCTTCAACTCCAGCACGCGCGGGCCGTCGAGCTGGCGCAGGTCGGCCGCGTCGAGCCGCAGGCCGTCGATCGCGCGCGGCGGCGTGACCGTGCAGCCGAGCGGCGCGCACGCCTGCCGGAACCAGCCCTGCGTGACCGGCCAGTAGATCATCACGGTTTCGCGCTGCCACCACGCGAGTTGCGCGACGAGCAGCACCGCGAGCGCGGCAGCGATGAGTCCGCCGAAAAAGCCGCCGAGCATCCCGCGTCGCTCGGGCGCGCGCGTCTCGCGGGTCACGGCGAAGTGCGGGCGATCGTCGTCGGCCAGTGTGGCGGGGAAGGGCGCGGCCGATCTGGCGGCCGGTTGGGCAGCCGTTTCGCTGGCGGCCGCGGCCGGTCCGGCGGCGCGCGCGTCGGCGTTGGCATCGTATTCAGGGACGGCTTGCGCCGGCGTGAATGCGAAGCGCGGTTCGCGCGGTGCGTGTTCGTCGTCGGGTACGGAGAAGTGCGCGTTGCCGACGGGTTCGTCCGCGTCAGCCGCCGACGGCGTGTGCGCGACGAAGCGCGGTTCGCGCAGGTCGGGTTCGGCGGATGCCGTGGCCCGCGACGTGCCGGATGAGTCGGACGAGTCGGTTTTGTGCCACGCCAAGTCCGGCTCGGCCGACGCGACAGCGTGCAGTTCGGCGGGGGCCGATGCGATCGGGGCGGGCGTGCCGGAGAGGTGGACGACACCGGCGTCCATGGCCGGCAGCGCGAGCGGCACCAGCGGCTCGGTGCGCACGGTCTGCACGTTGTGCTGCAGGGATGGGTCGACGCCGGCATCGAGCCACGGCGCCCACATGTCCCAGCCTTCGGGCTTGTAGTCGGAACCGGGCGCCGGCTCGACCGGTGCGTCGGTGGTGAAGAGCCGCACGGGCGCGGCTTCGTGTTGCGGTTCGACGGCGGCCGGCCCGGCCGGTGCCGCTTCGGTCAGCGCTGGCTCGGGCTGCCGTGCCGGTTCGGGAACGAGCGACTGCGACGCGTTGAAGACCTGATGGCAGTGTCCGCAGCGCACGAGCCCGTCATGCAGCGAGAGCTGTTCCTGCTGCAGCCGGAAGACGGTTTCGCAATGAGGGCAGCGCGTCGCAAGAAGCATGTCGAGCCGGGCGGCCTGCTGGCCAAAGTGAAGGACAGCGCTATTCTAATGGCTTTCCCGCCGCGTTCCGGCGAGGCATACCCAACCTTCGTGTTCGCGCCAGACCGAGATGTCCACATAGCGCGCATAGACGGCCGCGACTTCGTCCGCCTGGCGTGCGAGCACGCCCGACAGCGCGATGCGCCCGCCCGGTTTCACCTTCGATGCGAGCATCGACGCCATCAGCTTCAGCGGGTTCGACAGGATGTTGGCGACGACGATGTCGAATTCTCCGGCCGGGCACGCGTCGGGCAGCCCGTACGTCACTTCCGCATGGTTGCGTTCGCTGTTCTGTCGCGCCGATTCGACCGCTTGCGGATCGATGTCGATGCCGACCACGGGGTTCGCCCCGCATTTCTTCGCGAGGATCGCGAGGATGCCCGAGCCGCAGCCGTAGTCGAGCACGGACTGGCCGGGCTTGACCGACTGTTCGAGCCATTCCATGCACAGGCGCGTGGTCGGGTGGCTGCCCGTGCCGAATGCGAGACCGGGGTCGAGTTCGAGGATCAGGGCGTCGGGGTCGGGTGCGTCGTGCCACGACGGCACGACCCAGATCCGCTCGCCGATCGGAATCGGCTCGAACTGCGACTGCGTGAGCCGCACCCAGTCCTGCTCCTCGACTTCGCGCACGTCGAACTTCGGCGTATCGGCGATGCCGATCTCGTTCGCGGCCGCCGCGAGCAGCACGGCCGGTTCGTGATCGGGCGACAGCAGCGCGATCACGCGCGAGTGCTGCCACGCGGTGCGTTCGGGCACGAGGCCCGGCTCGCCGAAGAGCGGCTGTTCGTCGGGCGTGTCGGCGTCGGCGTCCTCGACGGACACCGACAGCGCGCCGAGGTCGAGCAGTGCGTCGGACAGCGCCTCCGCATGCTCACGGGCCAGTTCGACGACGAGTTCGCGATAACTCATGCTTACGCTTCTTCCGGTGCGACCTGCTGCTTCTGCGCGAGCCGGTTTTCGAGGTAATGGATGCTGGTGCCGCCTTCGACGAACTTCGAGTCGATCATCAGCTCGCGGTGCAGCGGGATGTTGGTCTGGATGCCTTCGACGACCATCTCCGACAGCGCGATGCGCATCCGGCGGATCGCCTGGTCGCGCGTCGCGCCGTAGGTGATCAGCTTGCCGATCATCGAATCATAGTTCGGCGGCACGAAATAGCCATTGTAGGCGTGGGAGTCGACGCGCACGCCGGGGCCGCCCGGCGTATGCCACGACGTGATCCGGCCCGGCGACGGCGTGAACTTGAACGGATCTTCGGCGTTGATCCGGCATTCGATCGCATGTCCGCGGAACTGGATGTCGCGCTGGCGCAGCGCGAGCTTCTCGCCGGCCGCGATGCGGATCTGTTCCTGCACGATGTCGACGCCCGTGATCAGCTCCGACACCGGATGCTCGACCTGCACGCGCGTGTTCATCTCGATGAAGTAGAACTCGTTGTTCTCGTACAGGAATTCGAACGTGCCCGCGCCGAGATAGCCCATCTTCTTGCACGCGTCCGCGCAGCGGTCGCCGATGCGCTCGATCAGGCGGCGCGGAATGCCGGGCGCCGGCGCTTCCTCGATCACCTTCTGGTGACGGCGCTGCATCGAGCAGTCGCGCTCGCCGAGCCAGATCGCGTTCTTGTGCGCGTCCGACAGCACCTGGATCTCGATGTGGCGCGGGTTCTCGAGGAACTTCTCCATGTACACCTGCGGGTTGCCGAACGCACGGCCGGCTTCCTCGCGGGTCATGTTGACCGCGTTGACGAGCGCGGCCTCGGTGTGCACGACGCGCATCCCGCGCCCGCCACCGCCGCCCGCCGCCTTGATGATGACCGGATAGCCGATCGCGCGCGCAATCTTCACGATCTCCTTCGGATCGTCCGGCAACGCGCCTTCCGAGCCCGGCACGCACGGCACGCCGGTCTTGATCATCGTCTGCTTCGCGGTGACCTTGTCACCCATCATGCGGATCGTTTCCGGGCGCGGGCCGATGAACGTGAAGCCCGACTGCTCGACGCGTTCCGCGAAGTCGGCGTTCTCCGACAGGAAGCCGTAGCCGGGGTGGATCGCCTCGGCATCGGTGACTTCCGCGGCGCTGATCAGCGCCGGCATGTTCAGGTAGCTCAGGTTCGACGGGGCCGGGCCGATACAGACGGCTTCGTCCGCGAGGCGCACGTACTTGGCTTCCTTGTCGGCTTCCGAGTAGACGACCACCGTCTTGACGCCGAGTTCGCGGCACGCGCGCTGGATGCGCAGCGCGATTTCACCGCGGTTGGCAATGAGGATTTTTTCAAACATAGCGAGTATTCGTCTCTTCGAGGGGCGCGCGAACGGCGCCTGGCGAGCATCGGCGGCGCGCGGCCCGCAGGCCGCGCGGCGGACTTAGCCGATCACGAAAAGCGGCTGGCCGTATTCGACGGCCTGGCCGTTCTCGACGAGGATTTCCTTGATCACGCCGGCCTTGTCCGATTCGATCTCGTTGAGCAGCTTCATTGCTTCGATGATGCAGATCGTCTGGCCTTCCTTGACCGTGTCGCCCACCTGGACGAACGGGTCCGCGCCCGGCGACGGCGCGCGATAGAACGTGCCGACCATCGGCGACGTCACGACGTGGCCTTGCGGCACGGCGGGCGCAGCAGCGGCGCCCGCGGCCGGCGCGGCAGCCGCGCCTTCGGCCGGCAGCGCGACCGCCGGGGCCGGCGCGCTGACCTGCGGGGCAAATCCGCCCGTCGGCTGGACATAGACCGGCGGCGCGTTCTTGACGATACGCACCTTGCCTTCGCCTTCCGTCACTTCCAGCTCGGAGATGCCGGATTCGGAGACGAGGTCGATCAGAGTTTTCAGCTTACGAAGATCCATCGGGAATTCCCCTTTCAATACGTGAAAGCGCCGGTGGGACCGGCGCTGAATCTAGATCGCGAAATCAGCCGCGCGACGCGCCTTGCAGCTTGTCGAGCGCGTACTCGAGCGCGTACAGATAACCTTTCCAGCCGAGCCCGCAGATCACGCCTTCGGCCTGGTCGGAAAAGTAGGAGTGATGCCTGAAGGCTTCGCGGCGGTGCACGTTCGACAGATGAACCTCGACGAACGGGATGCCAACGCCGGCGATCGCGTCCCGGATCGCGACGCTCGTGTGCGTATACGCGGCGGGATTGATCAGGATGAAATCGGTCTGTTCCTCCCGCGCGGCCTGGATGCGGTCGACGAGCGCGCCTTCATGGTTGCTCTGGAACGACGACAGTTCGGCGCCGGCCTCCTGCGCCCGCGCGGCAAGCGCTTGATCGATCTGCGCGAGCGTGACGCGGCCGTACACCTCCGGTTCCCGGGTGCCGAGAAGGTTCAGGTTGGGGCCGTGCAGCACCAGCAATCGTGTCATGGTCGCTTCTATTTCTGCGGAATTGCGCGAACTTTAGCGCTATTTAGAGAAATTTGTCTAGTTTTGCCGAACGGCCGGGCGCGCCGGACCTGCAAGAATTACCGGTGCGGCCGCAAAGTATCAGCGAATTCACGTGAAATTGCGGCGATCGACGCACAAATCGCCGCCAACGCGCAGGCAGCCGTTCAGGGCGATCACAACGCGTCGAGGGTCTTTTTCAGCTCGGCCGGTTGGATTTGTCCCAATTTTGTCTCGCGAATCTTGCCGGTTTCGTCGATGACGACCGTAAACGGCAGCGCGCCGGCGGTATTTCCAAAATTACGGGCCAGATCGGCGCCCGCATAACCGCTGACGAAAACGGGATAGTCGACCTTCACCTTCTGCAGAAAGTTCTTCACGTTCTGGTCGGAATCGACGCCGATCCCGATGAAACGGATCCCCTTCTGCTTGTATTGGTGCGACAGCGCGACGAGCTCCGGCATCTCTTCGACGCACGGGCCGCACCATGACGCCCAGAAATTGACCACGACCTTCTGGCCCTTGAAGGAAGCGAGCGACGCCGGCTTGCCGTCGACACCGGTCAGCGACGCGGCCCACAGCTGGTCGACCGGGCTGCCGTTCGCGGCGGGTGCGGCGACGGCGACGCCGTCATCGGCGCTGCCGCCGCGGAACCAATGGCCGGCGGCGATTCCGCCGGCGACGGCGGCGGCCGCGACCACCGCGAGCGCCAACATGCGTTTCATCATCATCGTTGAATCATTCCGGTTCGGAAGGGGCGTTGCTGGCCTCGAGCAGCGCGCGCAACGCGGTGGCGTCGGCGCGGGCGACCCGGCCGCGGGCGTCGGCCTTGACCGCGCCGCGCAGGTCGTCGCTCGCGTAGAGCGCGACGTGAATGCCGATCGCGTCCACGTCGCGCCGCGGGCGCCACAGGAAGCTGAGCGTCTCGACGTCGGCGCGACCGGCGAAATGCCGCGTTTCGGACACGTCGTACTGAACGTTCTGGTTCAGCAGATAGATCGCGACGTCCTTCGGGTTGTCGGTGAATATCTGCAAATGGATGTCCGAATGCGCGTTCGCGGTGCCGTTCAGCACCGCGCCCGTCACGTACGGATTGAACTCGGCGAGCCGGCGCATCCAGTCGAGCGCGATCTCGCGCAGGCGGCGCAGCTCGTCCGGCTGCGTGTCGCTCTGGAACAGGGCGAGGTACTCGCGCAGTTCTTCCTCGATCAGATCGTTATCAGGCAGCCATTCGCCGGCAACGCGCGTATCGCCGAACAACTGGCGCGCGGCCTTGCGTTTCGCGCTGGCGTAATCGAGGCCGTCCTCCGCGATCAGGCGGGCGGCGGACTGGGCAATTTCCTCGCGGGCGCGCCGCGGGTCGACAAGAGGTTTGCGAGACATGATCCGGCAATCATACTCGATCGCCGCCACGGCCGAACGCGGTGCGGCCGGGTGCCGCCCGCCGCGCCGCGCGGCGTTCGGATCCATCGTTCGGGCCGCCGGGCAGGGCGGGCCGTCAGTTACAATGACGGTCTTTGTGTCGCGGCGAAAGTCGTTGGCCGGGCGGCCTGTCCGGCGTGCCGCAGACCTTCCTTTCCGAATCGACGGCGCCCGGCGGCGCGAAAGCATTCATCTATGCACATCCACATTCTTGGCATCTGCGGCACCTTCATGGGCGGTCTCGCCGTGCTCGCGCGCGAGGCGGGCCACACGGTGACGGGTTGCGACGCGGGCGTCTATCCGCCGATGAGCACGCAGCTCGAGGCGCAGGGCATCACGCTGATCGAGGGCTACGGCGCCGAGCAGATCGAGCTGAAGCCCGACCTGTTCGTGATCGGCAACGTCGTCACGCGCGGCAACCCGCTGATGGAGGCGATTCTCGATCGCGGCCTGCCGTACGTATCGGGCCCGCAATGGCTCGGCGAGCACGTGCTGGCCGGTAAATGGGTGCTGGCGGTCGCGGGCACGCACGGCAAGACGACCACGTCGTCGATGCTCGCGTGGTTGCTGGAAGATGCCGGCCTGAACCCGGGCTTCCTGATCGGCGGTGTGCCGCTGAACTTCGGTGTGTCGGCGCGGCTGACCGATTCGAGTTTCTTCGTGATCGAGGCCGACGAATACGATACGGCGTTCTTCGACAAGCGCTCGAAGTTCGTCCACTACCGGCCGCGCACCGCGGTGCTCAACAATCTCGAATTCGATCACGCCGACATCTTCCCGGATCTCGCCGCGATCGAGACGCAATTCCATCACCTCGTGCGCACCGTGCCGGGCGTTGGCCGGATCGTGACCAACGGCCGCTCGGACGCGCTGGAGCGCGTGCTCGCGCGCGGCTGCTGGAGCGAGGTCGAGCGCTTCGGCGTCGACGGCGGCTGGCAGGCGCTGCCTGCAGAAGACGGCGTGCCGGTCGACGAGCGTTTCGCGGTGTACGCACAGGCCGAGCGCGTCGGTGAAGTCGCGTGGCAGGTGCAGGGCGACCACAACCGGATGAACGCGCTCGCGGCGATCGCCGCCGCGCGCCACGTCGGCGTGCCGCCCGCGCAGGCCGCCGAATCCCTCGCATCGTTCCGCAACGTGAAGCGGCGCATGGAAGTGCGCGGCAGCGTGGACGGCGTGACCGTCTACGACGACTTCGCGCACCATCCGACCGCGATCGAAACGACGATCGCCGGCCTTCGTACACGCATCGGCCGCCAAAATTCCCGCATTCTCGCCGTGCTCGAGCCGCGTTCGAACACGATGAAGCTCGGTGTGATGAAGGCGCAATTGCCGGCAAGCCTCGCCGACGCCGACCTGGTGTTCGGCTACGGTGCCCCGACCGGGCGCGACGCGCTCGGCTGGAACCTCGGCGACGCACTCGCGCCGCTCGGCGACAAGGCCCGCGCGTTCGACGATCTCCACCTGCTGGTGAAATCGGTCGTCGAGGCCGCGCGCCCGGGCGACCACGTGCTCGTGATGAGCAATGGCGGCTTCGGCGGCGTGCACCAGAAGCTGCTCGACGCGCTCGGGAGCCGCGCGTGATCCTGTACCTGCACGGATTCCGGTCGTCGCCGGAGTCGCAGAAGTCGCGGCTCCTCGCCGCGCGCATGGCCGAACTCGGTCGCACGCACGAGTGGCGCTGCCCGTCGCTGTCGGTATCGCCGCTCGAGGCGATCGCCGTCGCGGAAGCCGAGGTGGCCGGTGCGCGCGACGTGACGGTGATCGGCAGCTCGCTCGGCGGCTACTACGCAACCTGGCTCGCCGAAAAGCACGGCTGGAAGGCGGTGGTGCTGAATCCGGCGATCGTGCCGCAGCGCGACCTCGAACAGTATCTGGGCGAACAGCCGCTGTGGCACGGCGGCGGGTCGATCGTCGTCGAACGCCGTCACCTGCACGAGCTCGATGCGCTGCGCGTGCCGGCGATTTCGCGGCCCGAACGCTACTATCTGTTCGCGGCGACTGGCGACGAAGTGCTGGACTACCGCGAGATGCTCGCCCATTACCCGGGCGCGAAAACGCGCGTGATCGAAGGCAGCGATCATGGAATCAGTGAATTTGCCGACTATATCGACGACGTTCTCGCCTTTTGCGACGAAAGAACGTCATGAACCCGGCGTCATGCCGATCGAATTCCCATCATCATGCGGCGCCGCCGATGCGGCGCCCGGCAGTCTGAACGAGAGTACTGAGTGAACGTTTTCTTCGAGGAATCGGGCAGTTTCAAGGCGGGCAGCGTGCTGTCGCGCCAGGGCGACGCGTTTCAGGTCGAATTGCCCGGCGGGCGGCGCGCGAAGGTGCGTGCAAAGGACGTGCTGATCGAATTCGAGAAGCCGGCCGCCGGCGAGCTGATGCAGGAAGCCGATACGGCCGCGCAGCAGATCGACCTGGATTTCCTGTGGGAATGCGCGCCGGCCGAGGAGTTCGCGTATACGGCGCTGGCCTCGGAATATTTCGGCGCGACCTACGGCCCGGTCGAGCGCGCGGCGCTGGTGCTGCGGCTGCACGGCTCGCCCGTCTACTTCCGCCGCAAGGGGCGCGGCCAGTATCAGCGGGCGCCGGAAGATCAGCTCAAGATGGCGCTCGCGTCGCTCGAGCGCAAGCGTCAGCAGGCGCTCGTCCAGGCGCAGTATGAAGAGGAACTGAAGGCCGGCAAGCTGCCGGAAGCGTTCGCGGGCAAGGTGCTCGGGCTGCTGACGCGGCCGGACAAGAACGCGATCGAATACAAGGCGATGGAAGCGGCGGCCGGGGCGCGCGGCGTGTCGCCGGCGCGGTTGATGCTCGACTGCGGCGGCATCGCGTCGCCGCGTGCGCTGCACGAGGCGCGCTTCCTCGCGGAATTCTTCCCGCACGGCACGGGCTTCCCCGCCGTCACGGTCGGCCCGCTGCCGGACGACCTGCCGCGCGCGGACGTCGAGGCGTTCTCGATCGACGACATCACGACGACCGAAATCGACGACGCATTCTCGGTCGAACACCTGTCCGACGGTCGCGTGCGGATCGGCGTGCACATCGCGGCGCCGGCGCTCGGCATCGTGCGCGGCGACGCGGTCGACGCGATCGCGCGCGCACGCCTGTCGACCGTCTACATGCCGGGCGACAAGATCACGATGCTGCCGGACGACGTCGTCGACGTGTTCACGCTGAAGGAAGGCGATTACCGCCCGGCGCTGTCGCTGTACATCATCGTCAACCGCGAGACGCAGGAGATCGTCGCGAACGAGACGCGTGCCGAACTCGTGTTCGTGAAGAACAACCTGCGCCACAACACGCTCGACGAGCTCGTCAATGAAGAGACGCTCGCGGCCGGCACCGGCGACTACCCGCACAAGGACGACATCGCCGTGCTGTGGCCGCTCGCGCAGGCGCTGTTCGAGAAGCGCCAGGTCGCGCGCGCGGGCTATGGCCTGAAGCGCGAAGTGCAGCGCAACACCGACTACAACTTCTACGTCGAAGGCGAGCACGTGACGATCACGCCGCGCCGCCGCGGGTCGCCGCTCGACCTGATCGTGTCGGAGCTCGCGATCCTCGCGAACTCGACGTGGGGCGCGTTCCTGCACGATCACACGGTGCCGGGCATCTACCGCTCGCAGCGCGGCTTCGGCGCGCCGGGCCCGAAGCGTACGCGGATGCAGACGACGGCCGCGCCGCACGAAGGCCTCGGTGTCGCTCAGTACGCGTGGAGCACGTCGCCGCTGCGCCGCTATGTCGACCTGGTGAACCAGTGGCAGTTGCTCGCATGCGTGCAGCACGGCGTCACGGCCAAGCTCGCCGCGCCGTTCAAGCCGAAGGACGCCGACCTGTACGCGGTCGTGCAGGGCTTCGACGACACCTATACCGCTTACGCCGACTACCAGCGCCGGATGGAGTACTTCTGGTGCCTGCGCTGGCTCGCGCAGGAGCAGAAGAAGCAGGTCGTCGCGAGCGTCGTGAAGGGCGACCTGGTGCGCCTCGAGGAAATTCCGCTGCTGCTGCACGTGCCGGGGCTCGGCGTGCATGCGCGCGGCACGCGCGTGCTGCTCGACGTGATGTCGCTCGACGAGCTGACGATCGAGGCGTCGGTGCGACTGCTGAACGTGCTTGACGCGCCGACCGTGACGAGCGGCGACGCGGCCGAAGACGAAGACGAGACCGAAGGCGGCGACGACACGCTGGTCGATGCGGAAGACGCGTCGGCGGAAACCGAGGCCGAGGCACTGGCCGAAGCGGACGGCGCAGCGGTCGAAGACGGCGAGGCCGCGAACGGCACCGGCCAGGAAAGCGAAGAGGGGCGCGCATCATGAACGCAGCCGCGTCGACGAGCGGCGCCGACCGCTACGTGGTGTTCGGCAATCCGGTGGCGCACAGCAAGTCGCCGTTCATCCACGCGCAGTTCGCCGCGCAGACCGGCGAGGCGATCGTCTACGAGCACCGGCTCGCGCCGGTCGACGGTTTCGAGGTCGCCGTGCGCGCGTTCGTCGCCGAAGGCGGACGCGGCGCGAACGTGACGGTGCCGTTCAAGCTCGACGCGCATGCGCTCGCCGATACACTGTCGCCGCGCGCGGCGGCGGCGGGCGCGGTGAACACGCTGCGCATCGAAGCCGACGGCCGCATCTACGGTGACAACACGGACGGCGTCGGTCTCGTGCGCGACATCGAATCGAACCTCGGCGTGTCGCTTGCCGGTGCGCGCATCCTGTTGCTCGGCGCAGGCGGCGCGGCGCGTGGCGTCGTGTTGCCGATGCTCGAGCGCGCGCCGCTGTCGATCACGATCGTGAACCGCACCGCGAGCAAGGCCGAGGCGCTCGTCGGTCAGTTCACGCAGGCCGCGCACGATGCGGGCTGCGTGCTGTCGGGCGGCGGCCCGGACACCGTGCGTGCGGAGCCGTACGACGTGATCGTCAACGCGACGGCCGGCAGCCTCGACGCGGCGCTGCCGGAGTGCGACGCGGCCGCGTTCGGCCCGGGCACGCTCGCGTACGACATGATGTACGGCGCGCAGCCGACCGTGTTCATGCAACATGCGGCGTCGCTCGGCGCGCGCACGGCCGACGGGCTCGGGATGCTGGTCGAGCAGGCGGCCGAATCGTTCTTCATCTGGCGCGGCGTGCGGCCGGACGGCGCACCGGTGCTGGCCGCGCTGCGCCAGGCGCTCGCGGCGGCCTGACCGGAGCGCGACAGGTGGTGGCGGTAAGCGGCACGCAGCGCACGCGGACCATCAGCCCGACCCGCTGGATCGTCTATGCGGGTTCGGTGTTCGCGGGCGCGTGGCTCGCGACGCAGCTGTTCTATCTCGTGCAGATCGCGCTGTGGTCGTTCATCAATCCGGGTTCCACCGCGTTCATGCGGACCGACGCATGGTGGCTGTCGCGCGACAATCCGCCCGCGCGGATCCAGCACCAGTGGGTGCCGTACGACCAGATCTCGCGCAACCTGAAGCGCGCGCTGATCGCGTCGGAGGATTCGACCTTCGCGACCAACAACGGCTACGACGTCGATGCGATCCTGCAGGCGTGGGAGAAGAACAAGGCGCGCGGACGGATCGTCGCGGGCGGGTCGACGATCACGCAGCAGCTCGCGCGCAATCTGTTCCTGTCGCGCGAGAAGAGCTACATCCGCAAGGGGCAGGAGCTGATCATCACGTGGATGCTCGAGACGGTGCTCGACAAGGAGCGGATCTTCGAGATCTACCTGAATTCCGTCGAATGGGGCCGCGGCGTGTACGGTGCCGAGGCCGCCGCCCGCTATTACTACAGGATTCCCGCGAGCCGGCTCGGCGCGTGGCAGTCGGCGCGTCTCGCGGTGATGCTGCCGAAGCCGCGCTGGTTCGACGCGCACCGCGGCTCGGCCTACCAGGCGCAGCGCGCGGCCGTGATTGCCCGCCGGATGGGCGCGGCCGAACTTCCGCAATCGCAGTGAGCGGCGCGCTCGCGCCGTGACATTGTCCGTTCCGTCGCCGGCGCGCCATTGGTGCGCTGCAGCGCATTCGTGTCGCCCGCATTTCGGGACGCATCCATTAGACGAATTCATCTATTTCGCTTTACTGAGCAATGCCCGCCCGCGCGAGATTTTGTTTGCCGATATGGCACGAAATCCGTGTGGTTTGAGTGTTTTCGGGTAGACGCGAAAGCAATTGAAAGACTGTTGAAACACAACGGTTCGTGAATTGAAGCATTCCTGAAAGGTGTGCGCCGCACCGAGCGTCGATCAAATATTTCCAAATTTTTCAAAGCCGACCCGCTCACGTATATTGGCCAGCGCCTCGGCTTATCGGCCGCAATCGAGGCGGGGGGCGGCTCACCCGGCTGCTCGACATAAAAAACATTCGAGAGAAGGAAAGCAACGATGCCAGCGAGCAAAGCGAAGCTGTTGTTGGGGGTTGTGTTCTCTTCGCTGATTCTGACGGCCTGCAACGACGACGTGACGTCGTCCTCGGCAGCAGGTACCGACAATTCAGCCGATCCCGCCGCTCAGGTGGACAAGCCGTACAACGATCCCAACAGTTATTCGTCGAGCGCGACCGCGTCGCTCGACGCGTCCGCCGCGGTCGAAAAGGCCGCCGTCACCCATCACCAGATCACGCTGAACGGCAAGACGATTCGCTACACGGCGACCGCCGGCCACCTCGTCGCACGCAATCCGCAGACGGGCGCGCCCGAAGCATCGTTCTTCTACGTCGCGTACACCGCCGACAACCAGCCCGCGGCGAAGCGGCCCGTCACGTTCCTGTATAACGGCGGCCCCGGCTCCGCATCGGTGTGGCTGCATCTCGGCTCGTTCGGTCCGAAACGGATCCAGACGGGCGACCCGAACGCGAATGCGTCGACGTTCCCGTTCGTCGACAACGCGGAAAGCCTGCTCGACACGACCGACCTCGTGTTCGTCGATGCGATCGGCACCGGCTTCTCGGAGGCGATCGCGCCGAACACGAACCAGACGTTCTGGGGCGTCGACCAGGACGGCGGCGCGTTCCGCGACTTCGTGATGCGCTACATCGCCGTGAACCAGCGCAACGATTCGCCGAAGTACCTGTTCGGCGAGTCATACGGCACGCCGCGCACCGACGTGCTCGCGAACCTGCTCGAGACGGCCGGCGTGAAGCTCGACGGCATCGTGCTGCAGTCGTCGATCCTCAACTACAACGCGAACTGCGACATGGCGAGCGACTACGTCGGCAACTCGAATAACGGGGCGAGCCCCGTGAGTTGCGCGGGCTTCGTGCCGTCCTACGGCACGGTCGGCGCGTACTACCAGCTCGACAACCCGAACCCGTCGAGCCTGCCGCAATATGCGGACCAGATGCGTCAGCTGACGGCCGGCAGCTACGTGCCCGCCGTGAACGCGTATCTCGCGAGCCACACGCCGCCCCCGCCGACGCTCGTCACGACGATGGTGAATTCGACCGGCGTGAAGCAGACGCTGTGGAACGCGGACTTCAACGTCGTCCCGACCTTCTTCGACAACAGCTTCCAGGTGTCGCTGATCCCGGGCACGCTGATCGGCCGCTACGACGCACGCGTGAACGTGCCGTCGTCGAGCCCGCTCGCGGCGGACGGCGACCCGTCGAGCACGTTCATCACGAAGCCGTTCACCGACACGATCGGCAGCTACCTGCCGAACGTGCTCAAGTACAGCGCGCAGTCGGCGTATTCGCTGAGCAGCAATGCGATCCAGACCTGGGACTGGACGCACGACGGCCTCGCGATGCCCGACACGATTCCCGATCTTGCGGCTGCGCTGACGCTGAATCCGTCGCTGAAGGTGCTGTCGCTGAACGGGTATCACGACATCGCGACGCCGTTCTACCAGACCGAACTCGACCTCGCCCGGCTCGGCTCGCAACCGAACCTGACGATCAAGGACTATCAGGGTGGACACATGGTCTATCTCGACGATACGTCGCGTCCGCAGGAGAAGGCCGACCTCGTGACCTTCTACAACGCGGCCGCGCACTGATGCGATGTGCGGGCCTGGCGACGCGCGCCCGTGGCGGCGCCGTTCGCCGGCCGTCGACGACCTCATTCCAGACTGGAGCCTGACATGAAGAAACGTTTCATCGTCGTTGCCGCCGCGCTCGCATGCGCCGGCGTTGCAGCATCCGCATCGGTGTCCGCGTTCGCGCAGGCGAGCGACGCCGTCACTCCGGCGCGCGCGCGCCAGGCGCAGCTCGGCGATCCGTACGTGCCGCCGGCCGCGCGCAAGCCGACCGCCGGCACGCAGACGACGGGCGCCGCGCTGCACGCGCAGGTGGTGCGCAAACTCGCGCGGCAGTTCGGCGCGGCCGATACGCAGAACACCGGTTCGATCACCGAAGCGCAGGCGCGCGCGGCCGGCCTCGGCTATGTCGCGAATCATTTCCGGCAGATCGACGCGAGCGGTAGCGGCCGCGTGTCGTTCTCCGACGTGCAGCGCTACATGCAGGCGCGCAGCACGAACCAGCAGTAAGCGCGGCGCGCATGACCAACGGGGGCGGGACCCGCGACGCATCGGGTTCCGCCCCCGTGCGCATGGCGCGACGGTTTCGCGACCTCCGCTGGTTTATCTCATTATCTGGGCAACGCATTCAAATATTGGAGACGAATGCGTGCGCTCCTACAATCCGAAGCACATCGACAGCTTCGGACCCACGCATCGCGCGGCGCCCGACGCACACGGAGACACATTCCATGAAGTTCGCCGGGCGCTTTCCTCGGTGCATCGACCGCCGCGTTGCCGCGACGCCCGACCTCGTTCCGGCGTCGCGACAGCGGCTTCACCGATTCGGCTGAAGAAACCCGTTCCATGACCAAGATGCCCGATTCCCTTGCTCTCGACGCCCGGCGCGCGACGCCGGGCGATGCGCCGCTCACCGACTCCATCGGCGCGACCAGCACGCCGCTCGACCTCACCGCGCAGCAGGCCGGTACGCAGACGCTGTTGCGCGGTCTCGCAATCCTCGAAGCGATCGCGAACGGCGCGCGCGACATGCGTGCGATCGGCGCCGCGCTCGGCACGACGCGCAGCACGACGCACCGTCTCGTCAGCAGCCTCGTGCAGGCGCGCTACCTGCGCCAGGTGCAGGGCGGCTACCTGCTCGGCCCGAAGCTGATCGAGCTCGGCACGATCGCGCTCGAACAGATGCCGCTCACGGCGGTCGCGCGGCCGCACCTCGAGGCGCTCGCCGAAGCGACGCTCGACACGATCCACCTCGGCGTGCGCGACGGCGATGACGTGCTGTACATCGACAAGATCCCCGGCACGCGCGGCCTCGAGATGCGCTCGCGTGTCGGCCACCGGATGCCGCTCGCGTCGACCGGCATCGGCAAGGCGATGATGCTCGACCTCGATCCGGACCTGTGGCGCTCGCTGTTCGAAGCCGCGCGGCGCGCGCTGGCCGGCGTCAACTTCAAGCCGGACAACCGGCCCGAGACGAGCGCGTTCCTGCAGCGCATGGCGCATTACGCGGCCGGCGGCTACACGTTCGACCTCGAGGAAAACGAGGCGTCGATCCGTTGCGTAGCCGCGCCGATCCGCGACGCGTCGGGCGCGATCGTCGCGGCCGTATCGGTCGCGAGCACGATTCCGTACATGCCGCACGACCGGATGGACGAACTGATTCCGCTCGTGCAGCGCGAAGCGCGAGCCATTTCCGCGGAACTGGGCTGGAGCCCGCCGCAGGGTACCCGCAGGATCAAACGATGACCAATTCGACCCGGACCGCTCCGGACGCCTCCTGCGCCGCACCGTCGCTGATCGCGCTCGACTGGGGCACGACGTCGCTGCGCGCGTATCTGTTCGACGCGCACGGTGCGCTGCTCGACACGCGCAGCCGCGCCGCGGGCGTGATGCATGTGCCGGCCGGCGGCGCGCGAGCCTTCGACGTCGTGTTCGAGGAAGCGTGCGGCGACTGGCTCGACCGCGCGCCGGGCGTGCCGGTGCTGGCCGCCGGGATGGTCGGCAGCGCACAGGGCTGGCGCGAGGCGCCGTACGTCCAGGTGCCGGCCGGTGCCGACGCGCTCGTCGCGGGGCTCGTCACGGTGACGACGTCGCGCGGCACGACGGTGTCGATCGTGCCGGGCGTGATCGCGACGGGCGAGTTGCCCGACGTGATGCGCGGCGAAGAAACGCAGATATTCGGCGCACTCGCGAACGATCTCATGCTTGATGCAGATCGTTCAGGCGTACTGATCGGATTGCCGGGCACGCATGCGAAGTGGGCATGGGTGAAGGACGGGCTCATCGAGCGCTTCCAGACCTTCATGACCGGCGAGTTGTTCGCGGCGCTGCGCGATCACACGATCCTCGGCCGCACGATGCGCGCGAGCGCGTCGCCCGACCGCGCGGCATTCGCGCGCGGCGTCGCGGTGGCCCGCGGTGCGCAGCGCGCGGGGTTGCTCGCGACGATCTTCAGCACGCGCACGCTCGGCCTGACCGACCGGCTCGCGCCCGATGCGCAGGGCGATTACCTGTCAGGCCTGCTGATCGGCCATGAGCTGAACGCACTTGACGCGATGCTGGCGGAACGCGGTGTCGCGCTCGCGAACCAGCCGCTGCTGCTGATCGGCGACGACGGATTGTGCGCGCGCTACGTCGACGCGTTGAGCGTGTTCGGCTGCACGCATGCGCGTGTCGTCGCTCAGGCGACAGAGCGCGGCTTGTGGTGGATCGCGTCGCGCGCCGGGCTCGTGCGCGCGGATGGCGAGCCCGTCTGCGCCGACCAATGAATCGATTGAAGAGGAACCGCCGATGTCGTCCGACCTTACGCTGCCCGCACCATACACGCCGCACGCCGCACTGATGCGCGCGTTCGACGCGTGCCCGCTGATCGCGATCATGCGCGGCATCACGTCCGCCGAAGCCGCTGACCACGGCCTTGCGCTGCACGAAGCGGGCTTCCGGATCGTCGAGGTGCCGCTCAACTCGCCCGATCCGTTCGGCAGCATCGCGGCGCTGCGCCGCGCGCTACCCGACGACATGATCGTCGGCGCTGGCACCGTGCTGCGCGCCGAGCATGTCGACCGCGTGCAGGACGCGGGCGGCACGCTGATCGTGATGCCGCACAGCGACGCGGCCGTGATCCGCCGTGCGCGCGAGCGCGGGCTCGCGAGCGCACCGGGCGTCGCGACGCCGACCGAGGCGTTTGCCGCGCTCGCGAACGGCGCCGACGTGCTGAAGATGTTCCCGGCCGAGCAGCTCGGCGTGCCCGTCGTGAAGGCGTGGCGTGCGGTGATCGACCGCGCGGTGCCGCTGATACCCGTCGGCGGAATTTCTCCGGACAACATGCAGCCGTTCCTCGCGGCCGGCGCCAACGGCTTCGGGCTCGGTTCGGCGCTGTACCGGCCCGGCCAGTCGGCGGAGGCGACCGCGGCGAATGCGCGCGCGTTCCAGGCCGGCCTGCACGTGGCGCGCGGCGGAGCCGCATGATGGGACGTCTCGCGGGCAAGGTCGCGATGGTGACGGGCGCCGGCCGCGGGATCGGCGCCGCGATCGCGCAGGCGTTCGCGCGCGAGGGCGCGGCCGTCGCGCTCGTCGACCTCGACTTCCCGCAAGCGCAGCGTACGGCCGCGGCGATCGCCGACGACATCGACGGCGCGCGCGTGCTGCCGCTGCATGCGGATGTCGCGCGGCAGGATTCGGTGCGCGACGCGCTCGCGCAGACCGAAGCCGCATTCGGCCCGCTCGACGTGCTCGTGAACAACGCGGGCATCAATGTGTTCGCCGATCCGCTGACGATGACGGACGAAGACTGGCGCCGCTGCTTCGCGGTCGACCTCGACGGCGTATGGCACGGCTGCCGCGCGGCGCTGCCTGGGATGGTCGAACGCGGCCGCGGCAGCATCGTGAACATCGCGTCGACGCATGCGTTCCGGATCATCCCGGGCTGCTTTCCGTACCCGGTCGCGAAACACGGCGTGCTGGGCCTCACGCGTGCGCTCGGCATCGAATACGCGGCGCGCAACGTGCGCGTGAACGCGATCGCGCCCGGTTACATCGAGACGCAGCTCACGCGCGACTGGTGGGACGCGCAGGCCGACCCGGCCGCGGCGCGCGCCGAGACGCTCGCGCTGCAGCCGATGAAGCGGATCGGCAAGCCGGAAGAAGTCGCGATGACGGCCGTGTTTCTCGCCTCCGACGAGGCGCCGTTCATCAATGCGGCTTGCATCACCGTCGACGGCGGGCGCGCGGCGCTGTACCACGACTGACGCAACGATTCGACAGACCGCACGTGCGACGGCCGCGCGCACGCTGCGTCGAAACCAACAAGCGGCTGTATTCCGTTCGATGAAGACAAGGAGACACTGGAGATGAAACGCAGAACCTTCGTAACGCTGGCCGCCGCGGCGGCAGTGGTGATCGGAAGCCCGGTCGCGCATGCGGCCGACCCGGTCAAGATCGGCTTCCTGGTGAAGCAGCCGGAAGAGCCGTGGTTCCAGGACGAGTGGAAGTTCGCCGAGATCGCGGCGAAGAACAAGGGCTTCACGCTCGTGAAGATCGGCGCGCCGTCGGGCGAGAAGGTGATGAGCGCGATCGACAACCTGTCCGCGCAGAAGGCGCAGGGCTTCATCATCTGCACGCCGGACGTGAAGCTCGGGCCGGGCATCGTCGCGAAGGCGAAGTCGCACAACCTGAAGATGATGACGGTCGACGACCGCCTCGTCGACGGCGCGGGCAAGCCGATCGAGGCGGTGCCGCACATGGGGATCTCCGCGTACAACATCGGCAAGCAGGTCGGCGACGGCATCGCGGCCGAGATCAAGAAGCGCGGCTGGGACATGAAGGACGTCGGCGCGATCGACATCACCTACGAGCAGCTGCCGACCGCGCACGACCGCACGAGCGGCGCGACCGACGCGCTGGTGGCGGCCGGCTTCCCGAAGGCGAACGTGATCGCGGCGCCGCAGGCGAAGACCGACACCGAGAACGCGTTCAACGCAGCGAACATCGCGCTCACCAAGAACCCGCAGTTCAAGCACTGGGTGGCGTACGGCCTGAACGACGAGGCCGTGCTCGGCGCGGTGCGCGCGGCCGAAGGGCGCGGCTTCAAGGCGGACAACATGATCGGCATCGGCATCGGTGGTTCCGAATCGGCGCTGAACGAATTCAAGAAGCCGCAGCCGACGGGCTTCTACGGCACCGTGATCATCAGCCCGAAGCGCCACGGCGAGGAAACCTCGGACCTGATGTACGCGTGGATCACGCAGGGCAAGGCACCGCCGGCGCTGACGCTGACGACGGGCATGCTCGCGACGCGCGACAACGTGTCGAAGGTGCGCGACGAGATGGGGCTCGCATCGAAGTAAGCCGCCCGCCGGCTGCCGCGACGATGCGGCGGCCGGCGATCGATGGAACTGCAAGTAGGGAGACGACGTGTCAGCGGCACTGCGTTTTGACAATATCGGCAAGGTATTTCCCGGCGTGCGCGCACTCGACGGCATCTCGTTCGACGTGCACGCGGGCGAGGTGCATGGCCTGATGGGCGAGAACGGCGCGGGCAAGTCGACGCTGCTGAAGATTCTCGGCGGCGAATACCAGCCCGATGCGGGCAGCGTGCTGGTCGACGGCCAGCCCGTGCATTTTTCGAGTGCGGCCGCGTCGATCGCGGCCGGCGTTGCGGTGATTCACCAGGAACTGCAGTACGTGCCCGACCTGACGGTCGCGGAGAACCTGTTGCTCGGCCGCCTGCCGAACGCGCTCGGCTGGGTGAGGAAGGGCGAGGCGAAGCGCCATGTGCGCGAACGGCTCGCGGCGATGGGCGTCGATCTCGATCCCGATGCGAAACTCGGGCGGCTGTCGATCGCGCAGCGGCAGATGGTCGAGATCTGCAAGGCGCTGATGCGCAACGCGCGCGTGATCGCGCTCGACGAACCGACGAGCTCGCTGTCGCATCGCGAGACCGAGGTGTTGTTCAAGCTCGTCGACGACCTGCGCGCGCAGGGCCGCGCGCTGATCTACATCTCGCACCGGATGGACGAGATCTACCGGCTGTGCGATGCGTGCACGATCTTTCGCGACGGGCGCAAGATCGCCTCGCACGAATCGCTCGCCGACGTGCCGCGCGAGCGGCTGGTCGCCGAGATGGTCGGGCGCGAGATCGCGGACATTTACCACTACGCGCCGCGTGCGCTCGGCGACGTGCGGTTTTCGGCCGAAGGCGTCGACGGCCCCGCGTTGCGCGAGCCGGCGAGCTTCTCGGTGCGCGCGGGCGAGATCGTCGGCTTCTTCGGGCTGGTCGGCGCGGGGCGCAGCGAACTGATGCGGCTCGTGTACGGCGCGGATCGCCGACGCGCGGGCGCGCTGACGCTCGACGGCAAGCGCATCGACGTGAAGCGCACCGGCGACGCGATCCGTCACGGCATCGTGCTGTGCCCGGAAGACCGCAAGGAGGAAGGGATCATCGCGATGGCGTCGGTCGCGGAGAACATCAACATCAGCTGCCGCCGTCATTCGCTGCGCGCGGGCCTGTTCATCGACCGCAAGACCGAAAATGAAACGGCCGACCGCTTCATCCAGCGGCTGAAGATCAAGACGCCGAACCGGCGGCAGAAGATCCGCTTCCTGTCGGGCGGCAACCAGCAGAAGGCGATCCTGTCGCGCTGGCTCGCGGAGCCCGACCTGAAGGTCGTGATCCTCGACGAGCCGACGCGCGGCATCGACGTCGGCGCGAAGCACGAGATCTACGACGTGATCTACCGGCTCGCGGAGCGCGGCTGCGCGATCGTGATGGTGTCGTCGGAACTGCCGGAAGTGCTCGGCGTGTCCGACCGCATCGTCGTGATGCGCGAAGGCCGCATCGCGGGCGAGCTGCCGCGCGAGCAGGCGAACGAGCATGCGGTGCTGAGCCTCGCGCTGCCGCAGACCAGCGTCGTCGAGGCGGCCTGACGCGGTTTCAGGTCGCCTCGGGCGACGCACGACATTCGAATCGATCAAGCGCGGCGCGGGCCGCGCGACGCAGGAGCAGGAGACACAATCATGCAAGTCAGGGAAAACCTCGCCAGCGCAGCCGTGAAGCCGTCGGCCGACGCGCTGGTTCCACAACAGAGCGACCGCCAGAAGTGGTGGCAGCACCTCACCGAATACAGCCTGATCGCGATCTTCGCGGTGATGTTCGTGACGATGTCGCTGACGGTCGATCATTTCTTCTCGATCGACAACATGCTCGGCCTCGCGCTGTCGATCTCGCAGATCGGGATGGTCGCGTGCACGATGATGTTCTGTCTGGCCTCGCGCGACTTCGACCTGTCGATCGGCTCGACCGTCGCGTTCTCGGGCGTGCTGTGCGCGATGGTGCTGAATGCGACCGACAACACGTTCGTCGCGATCGTCGCGGCGGTCGCGGCCGGGGCGGCGATCGGCTTCGTGAACGGCGCGGTGATCGCGTACCTGCGCATCAACGCGCTGATCACGACGCTCGCGACGATGGAAATCGTGCGCGGGCTCGGCTTCATCGTGTCGAAGGGGCAGGCGGTCGGCGTGTCGTCGGATACGTTCATCGCGCTCGGCGGGCTGTCGCTCTTCGGCGTATCGCTGCCGATCTGGGTCACGCTCATGTGCTTCATCGTGTTCGGCGTGCTGCTGAACCAGACCGTGTACGGCCGCAACACGCTCGCGATCGGCGGCAACCCCGAGGCGTCGCGCCTCGCGGGGATCAACGTCGAACGCACGCGCGTCTACATCTTCCTGATCCAGGGCGCGGTGACGGCACTCGCCGGCGTGATCCTCGCATCGCGCATCACGTCGGGACAGCCGAACGCGGCGCAGGGCTTCGAGCTGAACGTGATCTCGGCGTGCGTGCTCGGCGGCGTGTCGCTGATGGGCGGCCGCGCGACGATCTCGGGCGTCGTGATCGGCGTGCTGATCATGGGCACCGTCGAGAACGTGATGAACCTGCTGAACATCGACGCGTTCTATCAGTATCTGGTGCGCGGCGCGATCCTGCTCGCGGCCGTGTTGCTCGACCAGCTGAAGAACCGCGGCGTACGCGACTGACCGATTCCACGGAGACGATTCGCATGACCATCGAAACTTCCGCGCAGGATTCGCGCGCCGCGAGCGACGCACGCTATGCGTGCTACCCGAGCCTCGAGGATCGCGCGGTGCTGATCACGGGCGGCGCGACCGGGATCGGCGCGGCGTTCGTCGAGCATTTCGCGCGGCAGGGCGCGCGCGTGGCGTTCGTCGATCTCGACGCGCACGCGGGCCAGGCGCTCGCGGAAACCCTCGCGCAGGCGCCGGACGTGCACCACGCGCCGCTGTTCATCCCGTGCGACCTGACCGACATCGACGCGCTGCGCCATGCGATCGACGCGATCCGCGCGCGCATCGGCGCGATCGCCGTGCTCGTGAACAACGCGGCGAACGACACGCGCCACGCGATCGGCGACGTGACGCCCGAGTCGTTCGACGCGGGCATCGCGGTGAATCTGCGCCATCAGTTCTTCGCCGCGCAGGCGGTGATCGACGACATGAAGCAGTGCGGCGGCGGCGCGATCATCAATCTCGGTTCGATCAGCTGGATGCTGAAGAACGGCGGCTACCCCGTCTACGTGATGGCGAAGGCGGCCGTGCAGGGCCTCACGCGTGGGCTCGCGCGCGATCTCGGCTCGTTCGGAATCCGCGTGAATTCGCTGGTGCCCGGCTGGGTGATGACCGACAAGCAGCGCAAGCTCTGGCTCGACGACGCGGGCCGTGCGGCGATCAAGGTCGGCCAGTGCATCGACGCCGAGCTGCTGCCGGACGATCTCGCGCGCATGGCGCTGTTTCTCGCGGCCGACGACAGCCGGATGATCACCGCGCAGGACGTGGTGGTCGACGGCGGCTGGGCCTGATTGCCGATGTTCGAATTCGCGCGGCACCGCGCGACGACCCGTATCACTTCATCGACGAAGGAAAGGAGCTCACCATGACCGCCACGTCCTCGCGCGCATCGTCGTCCACGAGCCAGTCGCGCCGCGCGCGCCTGGCTGCCGCCGCGCAGCCCGTCAGCGCCGGCCCGCAGACCGCCGCATTCGCGCAGGGCGTCGGCACCGCGCATGCGGCGGTCGTCACGCTGTCGAATGCGGCGCTGCGGCTCGACGTGCTGCCGCATCTGGGCGGCGGCATCGCGCGCTTCGACTGGCGCGGCGATCACGGCGCGCTGGTGCCGGTGTTCCGGCGTTGCGAGCACCCGGAAACGGCGACGGACCCGAACGCGCTCGCCTGCTATCCGCTGCTGCCGTACTCGAACCGGATCGGCAACGGCCGTTTCGAATGCGACGGGCGCAGCGTCGCGGTGCCGCGCAACCGCCGCGACGAACCATTGCCGATTCACGGCGACGGCTGGCTCGCGCCGTGGCAGGTGGACGACGCAACCGACACGACGCTGCAGCTGTCGCTCGATCGCGCGAGCGGCGCGCCGTACGCGTTTCGCGCGATCCAGTCGTTCGCGCTCGACGATACGACGCTGTCGATCGCGCTGACGATCGAAAACGCGGGGCGTGCACGGCTGCCGTTCGGGCTCGGCATGCATCCGTTCCTCGTGCGCGACGACGCGACCGAGCTGGCCGCGGCCGCGGGCGGCCTGTGGCTGTCGGGTACGGATTTCCTGCCGGTGCGGCACGTGAGCGTGCCGCCGGCCTGGCAGTTCGGCGTCGCATATCCGTTGCCGGCGACGCTCGTCAATCATGCGTTCACCGGCTGGGGCGGCCACGCGACGGTGAGCTGGCCGCGCCGCGGGCTGTTGTTGACGATCGCGGCCGACGCCGATGCGTACGTGCTCTATACGCCGCCCGGCGAGCATTTTTTCTGCTTCGAGCCGGTCGATCATCCGATCAATGCGGTGAACCTGCCGGGCGGCGCGGCCGCGCATGGGATGACGCTGCTCGCGCCGGGCGAGCGGCTCACGCGGCGTTTCGCATTCACCGTCGAGCGGTCCGATGCGCGCATCGACGCCGCCGCGCGCGAAGGACGCCGGCGACGCGGGTAAAATACGCGGTCTACCAACGGTTTGCCGCGAGTATCCGCCATGTCTTCCCCGCTTACTTTCATCGAATCGCTGCGCGCCGCGTGGCAGCGCACGAATTCGCTGCTGTGCGTCGGCCTCGACCCCGAGCCGTCGCGCTTTCCCGTGCAGTTCGACGGCCAGCCCGACGCGATCTTCGAATTCTGCCGGCAGATCGTCGACGCGACCGCGCAATACGCGAGTGCGTTCAAGCCGCAGATCGCGTACTTCGCCGCGCATCGCGCGGAAGATCAGCTCGAGCGCCTGATCGCGCACATCCACCTCCAGCATCCGGGGCTGCCCGTGATCCTCGACGCGAAGCGCGGCGACATCGGCAGCACGGCCGAGCAGTACGCGCGCGAGGCGTTCGAGCGCTATCGCGCGGACGCGGTCACGGTGAACCCGTACATGGGCTACGACTCGGTGGAGCCGTACTTCGAGCATGAAGGCAAGGGCGTGATCGTGCTGTGCCGTACGTCCAACCCGGGCGGGTCGGACCTGCAGTTCCTCGACACCAACGGCCGGCCGCTGTACCAGGTCGTGGCCGACCTCGCGGCGAACAAGTGGAATGCGAAGAACGGCCAGCTCGGCCTCGTGGTCGGTGCGACGTTCCCGAAGGAAATCGAGATCGTGCGCGGGATCGTCGGCGACATGCCGCTCCTGATCCCCGGCATCGGCGCACAGGGCGGCGACGTGCAGGCGACCGTCAACGCGGGCCGCACCGCCGACGGCACCGGGATGATGATCAACTCGTCGCGCGCGATCCTGTACGCGAGCAAGGGCGAGGATTTCGCCGAAGCCGCCGCGCTCGCCGCGCAGAAGACGCGCGATACGATCAACGCGCATCGCTGAAATAGCGCTGAAACGCAGGCCGCCCGCCCGGGCGGCCTTTCACCGCCGAACCCGCATCCGCGGGCCGCGCGGCTGCTTCGCGTGTCTGCCATCCTGGCGCACGCGAACAACGTCCCGTCGCTTGCGCACCGCATGCCTGCGCGGCCGAAGGCGCTCGGCCTGCCGGTCACGGCGGACAAGAACTGGATCGTCGTGAAGCCCGACGCAATTCAGTCGGCGGGCAGGGGCGGCCGCCCCTGCCGCTGCGCCGGCGAATCAGCCTTCGCGCTCGTCGAGCAGCTTCAGCAGCCCGCGCAGTGCATGCGCGGCCGCCTGCGCGCGGATCTGCTCGCGGTCGCCCTTGAACACGAGGGTCTCGACGTCGGTATGCAGCCGGTTGCTCCATGCGAACGACACGGTGCCGACCGGCTTCTTCTCGCTGCCGCCGGCGGGACCGGCGATGCCGGTGACGGACAGCGCGACCTGCGCGCGGCTGTTGCGCAGCGCACCTTCGGCCATCGCGCGTGCGACCGGCTCGCTGACGGCGCCGTGTTTCTCGATCAGGTCGGATGGAACGCCGATCATGTCGATCTTCGCCTGGTTCGAGTAGGTGACGAAGCCGCGCTCGAACCACTGGCTGCTGCCGGAGATGTCGGTGATCGCGGCGGCGATCATGCCGCCCGTGCAGGATTCGGCGGTGGCGAGCGACAGGTGCTCGTCACGCAGCTTGTTGCCTGCGCGGATCGCAAGCTGATGGACGACGGAATCGGTTGGCATGCGCGTCGGGAAACGGGAGTCGGGAAATCGGTCAGCCGACGACGGAGCGCCAGGCGGCGATCACGAGCAGCGTCATGAACGCGGCGATCAGGTCGTCGACCATGATGCCGAGCCCGCCTTTCACGCGACGGTCGAAATAGCGGATCGGCGGCGGCTTGAGCATGTCGAAGAAGCGGAACACGACGAACGCCCACAACTGGCCGATGAAGGTCGCGGGCGTGACGAACAGCATCACGAGCCAGATCGCGACGATTTCGTCCCAGACGACGGCGCCCGGATCGGACGTGCCCATCTTTCGTGCGGTGAAACCGGTGATCCACGTGCCCGCCGCGAAGCCGACCGCGATCAGCGCCCACCATTCGGGCACCGTCAGGTAGCGATTGAGCACCACGAACGTGAGCCAGCCGAACAGCGAGCCGAACGTGCCGGGCATGAACGGCGCGAGCCCGCTGCCGAAGCCGAGCGACACGATGTGCGCCGGGTGCGACAGCATGAAGCGCGCCGTGGCGCGCTGCGGCACGTTCCGGGCGGCGCCGGGCGCGGCCGCGGATTGCCCGGTCGGGTCAGTCTGCATGGAAGTGGTCGAAACCGTGCAACGTGAGAGTCAGGGGGGCGCCGGCGGCGTCGCGCCACGCGATCGCGGGCTGCTCCGACGGCGAGGACAACGCGCGTATTGTACCGACTCGCGTCACCCGGACGCCGGCGCTCGCGCCCGCTGCCTCGATCGTCGCGCGGGCCGCGGCCGGCGCGGTGAAGCACAGTTCGTAGTCGTCGCCGCCGGCGAGCATGCAGCGTCGCTGCACGTCGGGCGGCAGCGTCGCGAGCGCGGCCGAGCGCGGCACCGCGTCGGCGTCGATCTCGGCGCGCACGTTCGAGCGGGTCAGGATGTGCTGCAAGTCGCCGGCGAGGCCGTCCGAGATGTCGAGCGCCGCATGTGCGACGCCCGCGAGCGCAAGCCCGAGCGCGATGCGCGGCTCGGGACGCTCGAGCGCCTGCCGGAACACGGCGGCTTCGTCCGCGCCGGCGGTCCATTCGCCGCGCGCGAGTCCGAGCCCAGCACGGGCGTCGCCGAGCGTGCCGGACACCCAGACGTCGTCACCGTCACGCGCGGCATCGCGCCGCAACGCCGCGTCCGGCGAGACTTCGCCGAACACGGTCACGCACAGGTTCAGCGGCCCGCTCGTCGTGTCGCCGCCGATCAGTTCGCAGCCGAACCGCTCGGCGAGCGCGAACAGCCCGTTGCTGAACGCCTCGAGCCACGCCGCGTCCGCGCGCGGCAGTGCGCACGCGAGCGTGAACGCGCGCGGCTCGGCACCCATCGCCGCGAGATCCGACAGGTTGACCGCGAGCGTCTTGTGGCCGAGCGCGTCGGGTGCGACATCGGGGAAGAAATGGCGGCCTTCGACCAGCATGTCCGTCGAAATGGCCAGCAATTTGCCGGATCGAGGCGCGATCAGCGCGCAATCGTCGCCGATGCCGAGCGTTGACGCACGCGCCCCCCGGGCCGCGCGGCGCGCGAAGAAGCGATCGATCAGCGAAAACTCGGACAGGGCGGCTGGCACGGCGGACGGACCCGGAAGCGGTGAAGGGAACGGCATTGTACGCAGCGAACGGCGCCGTTCCTGCACCGTTCAGTACATTTTTGTCGCGGCTGTCGCACCCGAATCGCCGGTCTGGCGGCCTTCGATTGGCGCTACAATGCCGTCGAACAGTTATTCTAATCCGCCCGTCAAGAGACACATGTCGACCCAAGCCTCCTCCAAAGCCAAGCTCCGCGAAGCCGCACTCGACTATCACGAATTCCCGACGCCGGGGAAAATCGCGATCGCCCCGACCAAGCAGATGATCAACCAGCGCGACCTCGCGCTCGCGTATTCGCCGGGTGTCGCCTACGCGTGCGAGGAGATCGTCGAGAACCCGCTGAACGCCGCGCGCTTCACCGCGCGCAGCAACCTGGTCGGCGTCGTTACGAATGGCACCGCGGTGCTCGGGCTCGGCAACATCGGCCCGCTCGCGTCGAAGCCGGTGATGGAAGGCAAGGCCGTACTGTTCAAGAAGTTCGCCGGCATCGACGTGTTCGACATCGAGCTGAACGAGTCGGACCCGCACAAGCTGGTCGACGTGATCGCCGCGCTGGAGCCGACTTTCGGCGGGATCAACCTGGAAGACATCAAGGCGCCGGACTGCTTCATCGTCGAGCGCGAAGCGCGCAAGCGGATGAAGATCCCGGTGTTCCACGACGACCAGCACGGCACCGCGATCGTCGTGGCCGCGGCCGTCACGAACGGCCTCAAGGTCGTCGGCAAGGACATCAAGAAGGTGAAGCTCGTCGCGTCCGGCGCGGGTGCGGCCGCGCTCGCGTGCCTGGACCTGCTGGTCGACATCGGCCTGCCGCTCGAGAACATCACCGTGACCGACCTGGCCGGCGTGGTCTACAAGGGCCGCACCGAGCTGATGGATCCGGACAAGGAGCGTTTCGCCCGCGAAACCGACGCCCGCACGCTGGCCGAGGTGATCGACGGCGCGGACATCTTCCTCGGCCTGTCGGCCGCCGGCGTGCTGAAGCCGGAGATGGTGAAGGGCATGGCCGAGCGCCCGCTGATCCTCGCGCTCGCGAACCCGACGCCGGAAATCCTGCCGGAAGCGGCGCTCGAAGTGCGCCCCGACGCGATCCTCGCGACCGGCCGCACCGACTATCCGAACCAGGTCAACAACGTCCTGTGCTTCCCGTTCATCTTCCGCGGCGCGCTCGACGTCGGCGCGACGACGATCACGCGTGAAATGGAGATCGCGGCCGTGAACGCGATCGCCGAACTCGCGCAGCACGAGCAGAGCGACATCGTGGCGACCGCGTACGGGATCCAGGACCTGTCGTTCGGGCCCGAATACCTGATTCCGAAGCCGTTCGATCCGCGGCTGATCGTCAAGATCGCGCCGGCCGTCGCGCAGGCCGCGATGGACGGTGGCGTCGCGACGCGCCCGATCGAGGACATGGAGGCGTACCGCGTTCACCTCCAGCAGTTCGTGTACCACAGCGGCACGACGATGAAGCCGATCTTCCAGCTCGCGCGCAGCGCGCCGGCGGAGAAGAAGCGCGTCGTGTTCGCGGAAGGCGAGGAAGAGCGCGTGCTGCGCGCCGTCCAGATCATCGTCGACGAGAAGCTCGCGACGCCGATCCTGATCGGCCGTCCGTCGGTGATCGAGCACCGTATCCAGCGCTACGGCCTGCGCCTCACGCCGGGCACCGACTTCACGGTCGTCAACACCGAACACGACGAGCGCTACCGCGACTTCTGGCAGACGTACTACAAGATGATGGCACGCAAGGGCATCAGCGAGCAGCTGGCCCGTGTCGAGATGCGCCGCCGCACGACGCTGATCGGCTCGATGCTGGTGAAGAAGGGCGAAGCGGACGGGATGATCTGCGGCACGATCAGCACCACCCACCGCCACCTTCACTTCATCGACCAGGTGATCGGCAAGCGCCCTGGCTGCAGCGTGTACGCGGCGATGAACGGCCTCGTGCTGCCGGGCCGCCAGATCTTCCTGGTCGACACGCACGTGAACGTCGATCCGACCCCGGAGCAACTTGCCGAGATCACGATCATGGCCGCGGAAGAAGTGCGCCGGTTCGGCATCGAGCCGAAGGTCGCGCTGCTGTCGCACTCGAATTTCGGTACGAGCAACGCGCCTTCGGCGCAGAAGATGCGCGATACGCTCGCGATCCTGCAGGAACGTGCGCCGGAGTTGAAGGTCGACGGCGAAATGCACGGCGACGTCGCGCTCGACGCGGCGCTGCGCAAGGAAATCCTGCCCGAATCGACGCTGGAAGGCGATGCGAACCTGCTGATCCTGCCGAACATCGATGCCGCGAACATCGCGTACAACCTGCTGAAGACGGCCGCCGGCAACAACATCGCGATCGGGCCGATCCTGCTGGGCGCAGCCCAGCCGGTGCACGTGCTGACCGAATCGGCGACCGTTCGCCGCATCGTCAACATGGCGGCGCTGCTGGTCGCCGACGTGAACGCCGCACGCTGAGCCGGAACGAACCGCGCGGCAACGGTCGAACCGGTGCCGCGCGCCGGGCGAAATTGTAAACAAAAGCAAAAAGAGGCGTGCCCGCAAAGGGCACGCCGTCGGGCAGGGCGCAAACGCGCTTCCCGCAAGCAGCAGCAGCATCTCTCCACTCCGGGTAGCGAGCGTGGCAAGGAGGCAGGGTCTTGCCATACGAGAGATGCCGCCGGTATTTTATCTCATGTAAGATATATGTAGTCTTGTTTCGGTAAAAAATGCACGATTCCGGGCGGCGCCAGCCTTTCGATTCCCAAACGAACATTGATTCGCGCGGACAATAGCGCTACGCTAACGCCTTTGGTTGGTCGTCAACTACTTGATTTAACAGCGGGAACCCTGGTTCATGGCACGCAAGTGGCTCCGCAACGGCGCGCTCGCGTCCGTCTTCGCGATGTTCGCGATGGGTATCGTCGGTACGCCGACGGGCAGTCTGGTTTCCGCCGCTTACGCACGGCAGGCCGTTTCGGCCGACCTGGCCGTCGGCGGGGTCGATACGATCCCGACCGCCCGTCTGCCGCGCGAGGCCGTGACCACGCTTGGCCTGATCGGCGCCGGTGGCCCCTATCCGTACGAGAAAGACGGCGTCGTCTTCGGCAACCGCGAGCGGATCCTGCCGAAGGCGAAGCGCGGCTACTACCACGAGTACACGGTGCCGACGCCGCGCGCACGCAATCGCGGCGCGCGCCGGATCGTCTGCGGCGGGCCATTGCGCCGGATCGACAACTGTTATTACACGGACGACCACTACAACAGTTTTAAACGTATTGTTGAATGACTTCGGGATGAACGGCATGAGCGACTCCATCTACGCGCACGATACGGTGGCGGCGGAACTGTTCGCGGCCGGCGACGGCAATCTGTTTCAGCGCGTGATGCAACTCCACGCGGCGGCACAGGCCGGCGTCGGCCCGGAGCAACAGGAAGCCGAGCCCGGGCTTTCATCGAACGAGGAGCCTATGAGCCTTTTCACGACCGTGCGACCCAATCTCGTGCAGTCGATCCGCGCGTTCCGCGTGCAGGATCTTGCCGACGAAGCCAGCCGGCTCGGCCAGCATTTCCTGTATGCATATTGCGGCGCCGCGCAGTCGAAGCAGGAAGTGATGGAGACGATCGCGACGTCGTTCCTGTTTCCGAAGCATTTCGGGAAGAACTACGATGCGCTGTACGACTGCCTGACCGACCTCGTCGCGAAGGCCGGCGCGCAGCCCGGTTTCGTGATCGTCCTGGAAGGGCTGCCGATCGCGCAGAAATTCGACAAGGAAGGGCGCGAGACGCTGCTCGACGTGTTCCGCGAAGCCGCCGAATTCTGGGCCGAGCGCAAGGTCGCGTTCCGCGTGTTCTATTCGTTCGCGTAAAGCGCGAATCTGTCGGCCGCCTGAACGCGGCCGATCCGGCAAAAGGCCCGCCTCGCGCGGGCTTTTTTGCGTCCGCGCGACGCAGGCAGGACGGAGGTGCCGGATGCGTCGCCGGTGACGCGCGCGATGACGGGCACGATCGATCTTGACAGCCTCGATGTCGGCTGGGTAACCGGCAGCCTGCAACACGTGCTGACGCCAGTGCTCGACGCATTGCTCAACCTGATGCCGCACCGCTCGTCGAGTGGCAAGTCGCAGCAAGCCGCAAGATCGAAACGCGCCGCATTCACGTGGCGACCCCGCGGGCCGGGGCGCCGCGGGTCGCGGCACGTCGGGTTCGTCACCAGCCGCCCCAGCGCGCGGCCAGCGCCGCGAGCACAGCCGCGCCGGCCGTCTCGGTGCGCAGCACGCGCGGGCCGAGCGACAATGCGGTGAACCCGTGTGCGCGTGCCGCATTTTCCTCGTCCGGCGACAGCCCGCCTTCGGGGCCTATCAGCAGCGTGACTGCCGCCGCGGGCGGCGCGTCGGGCAGCGACGCGAACGGGATGCTCGCGCGCGGCGACAGCAGCAGCCGCAGTTCGCCGTCGGACGGCGCGGCCGGCAGCGTGTCGAGCCAGGCGCCGAAGCCGCGTACCGGCGCGACGTCGGGCACGCGGTTGCGCCCGCATTGTTCGCACGACGCGCGCACGACGCCGCGCCAGTGCGCAACGCGCTTGTCCGCGCGCTCCCCCGACAGTTTCACGACGCCGCGCGCGGTCGACAGCGGCACGACCGCAGCGACGCCGAGCTCGACGGCCTTCTCGATCACCCAGTCCATCTTGTCGCCGCCGGCGATGCCTTGCGCGAGCGTCACGCGATAGGGCGGCTCGGCCTCGGACGGGTCGAACGCTTCGATCTGCGCGAGCGCGCTGCGCTTGTCGATCTCGACGAGCCGCGCGCGGTACTGGCCGCCGCTGCCGTCGAACAGCGCCAGCGCGTCGCCGGGCTGCAGCCGCAGCACTTGCGCGTGACGCGCGACGTCGGCCGGCAACGCGAGCGTCGCGTCGGTGCGCAGCGCCGCCTCGACGAAAAAGCGCGGCACGGCCGCGGTGGTGGTGGCTTCAATCATGCGTATCGCGGCTCCGTTCATGCGCTCAGGCGGCGCGCGAGCGCCCAGCGATAGCCGTCGAGATCCTCGATCTGCGCGAAGCGGTCGCCCCAGAATTGGTCTTGCGGTGCGGTCAGCGATTTCGCGCCCGAATCGAGCGCGCGCTGCCAGGTCGCGTCGACGTCGTCGACATACAGGTAAAACGACTGCGGGGCGGTTGCGCCCGCACTCTTCGGCGTGAGCGCGGTGGAGCCGAACGCGCCTTCGGGCGCGAACATCACGATCAGTTGCCCGCGGTAGGTCATCTCCACGTGCATGATCGCGCCGTCCTCGTCGAGGACGTCGCGCAACTCGAAGCCGAATGCGGCCTGGAAGAACTCGATGGCCGCATGCGCATTGCGCACGGCCAGGTAAGGCGTCAACCAAGGCACGTTGGCCGGACGTGGATCGGTCATGAAATCTCCTGTCGAACGGTGTTGGCGCTTGAGCGGTTACTCCGGTCCCATGTTTTGCAGTCCAACGGGTATTGGCGCGCGGGCGCCCGGTGCGGTGCCGCGGATACGCCGGCTGCCCGCGTGCATCGTTCCGGGCCTGCGCGTCGCGGGTCGAGCGCGGGAGAAAGCGCGGCCAGCCCGCAGAACGATACGTCCGCCCGGAAGCTCAGCGGCGAACGCCCAGTGTATCGCGCAGCGCGCGCGGCAGGGCAAAGAGGGCTGCATGGAGTCGCGCATCGTAGTAGCGCAGGCCCTGCACGCGGCGCGCGGCGAGACGCTCGTCGATGTCGTGCGCGAACAGCGCGGCCGCATCGAGCGTGTCGCTCGCGATCGCCATCAGCCATTGGGATCCGTACAGCGGCACGTGCGCGGACAACGGATCGACGACCGCGAAGCTCGCGCGCAGGTCGGCGAGCAGCGCGGCGATGCGCGCCGCGTGGAACACCGGCGAGCCGAGATGCATCGAGATCGCGCCGCACGGCGTGAGGATCCGCTTGAGTCGCGCGTAGAACTCGCGCGTATAGAGGCCGGCCGCCGGCGAATCGGGTGGCGTGAGGTCGAACACGACGAGGTCGAAATGCTCGACGGTCGACGTGACGAAACGCGCGGCGTCGCCGATCACGACCTCGACGCGCGGGTCGTCGAGCGCGCCCTGATGCACGTCGTCGAGATAGCGGCGTGCCATGCCGACCACCTCGTCGTCGAGTTCCGCGACGACGATCCGCTCGATGCACGCGTGCTTGAGCAACTGACGCGCCGCGCCGCCATCGCCGCCGCCGAGCACGAGCGCCTTGCGCGGGCACGGATGCGCGAGCGCGGCCGGGTGCGTCATGCACTCGTGGTACACGTATTCGTCGCCGACCGACGTCATCGGCCGTCCGTCCAGCGTGAAGAGGCGGCCGAGCTGCGGGGTGTCCCAGACTTCGATGTGCTGGTGCGGCGACGCGACGTGCGCGAGCCGGCGTGCGTTCGGGAAGCCGTACGCAGCGTCGGGCGTGGGATGGAAGAGAAGGGTCGTGTTCACGGGCGGGCCGCTCGGGGCGGGCAGTTCCGACGCCTGAATTATAGGAGGCGTGCGGTTCCGCGGAAAAGCGTGCCGGAACACCGCGCGCCGACAAGGGAAATGTCAGCCCATCTGTTAAAATGACGAGCTTTGCAGCCCCGTCCGTAGGCTCCGTCCGCTTCGCGTCCGTCAGGCGCCGCACCGCGCGCCGGGAACGATTGACGCTCGAGCTTCCGGATGCCGCCGTGCCCCCGTTTCCTCGACTCGTTCTCCGGACTCGACATGACGACTTCGTCTCCCGCCTCTACCACCCTGATGGCCAACGCGATCCGTGCGCTCGCGATGGACGCCGTCCAGCAAGCGAACTCCGGCCACCCCGGCATGCCGATGGGCATGGCCGAAATCGGCGTTGCGCTCTGGTCGCGCCACCTGAAGCACAACCCGACGAACCCGCACTGGGCAGACCGCGACCGCTTCGTGCTGTCGAACGGCCATGGCTCGATGCTGCTTTACTCGCTGCTGCACCTGACCGGCTACGACCTGCCGATGGAAGAGCTGAAGAACTTCCGCCAGCTGCATTCGAAGACGCCGGGCCACCCCGAATACGGCATCACGCCGGGCGTCGAGACGACCACCGGCCCGCTCGGCCAGGGTCTCGCGAACGCGGTCGGCATGGCGCTCGGCGAAGCGCTGATGGCCGACGAGTTCAACCGTGACGGCGCGAAGATCGTCGATCACCACACGTACGTATTCCTCGGCGACGGCTGCCTGATGGAAGGCATCTCGCACGAAGCCTGCTCGCTCGCGGGCACGCTGAAGCTGAACAAGCTGATCGCGCTGTACGACGACAACGGCATCTCGATCGACGGCGACGTCGTCAACTGGTTCCACGACGACACCCCGAAGCGTTTCGAGGCCTACGGCTGGAACGTGATCCCGAACGTGAACGGCCATGACGTCGACGCGGTCGACGCGGCGATCGCGAAGGCGAAGCTGTCGGACAAGCCGACGCTGATCTGCTGCAAGACGGTGATCGGCAAGGGCGCGGCGACCAAGGCCGGCGGCCACGACGTGCATGGCGCTGCGCTCGGCGCGGAAGAAATCGCGAAGACGCGCGAAGCGCTCGGCTGGAAGTGGGAGCCGTTCGTGATTCCGCAGGAAGTCTATGCGGCATGGGACGCGAAGGAAGCCGGCAAGCGTGCCGAGTCCGACTGGGACGCGACGTTCGCGCAATATCGCGCGAAATTCCCGGCAGAAGCCGCTGAATTCGAACGCCGGATGGCCAACAAGCTGCCGGCCGACTGGGCCGAGAAGGCCGCGGCGATCATCGCCGGCGCGAACGAGCGCGCCGAGACGGTCGCGACCCGCAAGGCATCGCAGCAGGCGATCGAAGGGCTGGCTGCCGCACTGCCGGAACTGCTCGGCGGCTCGGCCGACCTGACCGGCTCGAACCTGACCAACTGGAAGGCATCGAAGGCGGTCCGCGCGAATCCGGAAGGCGCGGGCGTCGTGCTGGGCAACCACATCAACTACGGCGTGCGCGAATTCGGCATGAGCGCCGCGATCAACGGCCTCGCGCTGCACGGCGGCCACAAGCCGTTCGGCGGCACGTTCCTGACGTTCTCCGACTACAGCCGCAACGCGCTGCGCGTCGCCGCGCTGATGAAGGTCCCGTCGATCTTCGTGTTCACGCACGATTCGATCGGCCTCGGCGAAGACGGCCCGACGCACCAGTCGATCGAGCACGTGTCGAGCCTGCGCCTGATCCCGAACCACGACGTATGGCGTCCGGCCGACACGGTCGAGACGGCCGTCGCATGGACCCACGCGGTTGCCGCGGATCGTCCGTCGAGCCTGATCTTCAGCCGCCAGAACCTCGCGTTCAACCCGCGCACGGATTCGCAGATCGCGAACATCGAGAAGGGCGGCTACGTGCTGAAGGACTGGGACGAAGAGATCGTCGCGCGCAAGATCATCCTGATCGCGACGGGCTCGGAAGTCGAACTCGCGATGAAGGCCGTCGAGCCGCTCGCGCAGCAGGGCATCGCAGCCCGCGTCGTGTCGATGCCGTCGACCAACGTGTTTGACCGCCAGGACGCCGAATACCGCGAACGCGTGCTGCCGCACGGCGTGCGCCGCGTCGCGATCGAAGCGGGCGTGACCGCGTTCTGGCACAAGTACGTCGGCCTCGAAGGCGGCGTCGTGGGGATCGACACGTTCGGCGAATCGGCCCCGGCCGGCGTGCTGTTCAAGTACTTCGGCTTCACTGTCGAGCACGTCGTCGAGACCGCGAAGGCCGTGCTGGCCTAAAACCATTCGCGACGCGCGCTACCCCCGCGCGCGTCGCACCGTGAAGCTGCACGAAACGAATTTTTTCAGCCATCAGGAGATAGACCATGACGATTCGCGTCGCAATCAACGGCTACGGCCGTATCGGCCGCAACACGCTGCGCGCGTTTTATGAAAACGGCAAGAAGCACGATCTCGAGATCGTCGCGATCAACGACCTGGGCGATGCGAAGACCAACGCGCACCTGACCCAGTACGACACCGCGCACGGCAAGTTCCCGGGCGAAGTGTCGGTCGACGGCGACTACCTCGTCGTGAACGGCGACAAGATCCGCGTGCTGGCGAACCGCAACCCGGCCGAACTGCCGTGGGGCGAGCTGGGCGTCGACGTCGTGATGGAATGCACGGGCTTCTTCACGACGAAGGAAAAGGCGAGCGCGCACCTGAAGGGCGGCGCGAAGAAGGTGATCATCTCGGCGCCGGGCGGCAAGGACGTCGACGCGACGATCGTCTACGGCGTGAACCACGACGTGCTGAAGGCCGAGCACACCGTCATCTCGAACGCATCGTGCACGACAAACTGCCTCGCGCCGCTCGTCAAGCCGCTGAACGACAAGATCGGCCTCGAAACCGGCCTGATGACGACGATCCACGCGTACACGAACGACCAGGTGCTGACGGACGTGTACCACGAAGACCTGCGCCGCGCGCGTTCGGCCACCCACAGCCAGATCCCGACGAAGACGGGCGCTGCGTCCGCCGTCGGCCTCGTGCTGCCGGAACTGAACGGCAAGCTCGACGGTTACGCGATCCGCGTCCCGACGATCAACGTGTCGATCGTCGACCTGTCGTTCATCGCGAAGCGTGACACGACGGTCGAGGAAGTCAACGCGATCATGAAGGAAGCATCGGAAGGCGCGCTGAAGGGTATCCTCGGCTACAACGACGCGCCGCTGGTGTCGATCGACTTCAACCACAACCCGGCGTCGTCGACGTTCGACGCGACGCTGACCAAGGTGTCGGGCCGCCTCGTCAAGGTGTCGAGCTGGTACGACAACGAGTGGGGTTTCTCGAACCGCATGCTGGATACGGCTGTCGCGTTCGCGAACGCGAAGTAATCCCGCACGTCGCGCGGCCGCCGCAAGGCGGCCGGCGTGGCGAACGAGCCCGGCCCGGTTTTTCCGGCCGGGCTTTTTATTGCCCGGCGTTCGCCGTCACATGTTCGAGCGCGTCGACGAACGCGCGCTTCAGCGGGCTGTCGAGGTCGGTCCACGCGAGCCCGATGCCGGTCCGGTGCCCGGCCAGGTCGAGCGGCCGCGCGAGCACGTTCGGCGGCAACGCGCTCGCGGCTTCCGCCGGTATCAGCCCGATCCCCATCCCGGCCGCGACGAGCGCGAGCATCGTCGTGAATTCCCCGAACTCCTGCGCGATCTCGAGCGTCGTGCCCGCGCGGCTCAGCGCGAGCAGCATGTCGTCGTGAAAGCCGGGCGCGTAGCGGCGCGCGAGCACGAACGCGGGCTGTCCGCGCAACGCGGCCGGCGTGATCGTCTCGTGCGCGGCAAGCGGATGGTCGAGCGGCAGCGCGACGACGAAGCCTTCCTCGAGCACCACGCGCGTGTCGATTCCCGCATACGCGGCCGGCAGCCGGATCATTCCGAAATCGATGCGCCGGTCGCGCAGCGCGGCGATCTGGTCGGGCGTCGGCAGATCCTTCAATTCGAGCGCGATCAGCGGATAGCGCTCGCGCATCGTGCGCAGCACGGCCGGCAACAGCGCCGGCAGCACGGACGACACGAACGCGATGCGCAGCGTGCCGATCTCGCCGCGGCTCGACAGCCGCGCCATCTGCTCCGCACGCGCGGCTTGCTGCAGCGTCGCCCGCGCCTCGGGCAGGAACACGCGTCCGGTATCGCTGAGTTCGACCTTGTGGCGGTCGCGCTCGAACAGGCGTGTGCCCAGATCTTCCTCGAGCGCCTTGATCTGCATGCTCAGCGCGGACTGCACGATGAACAGGCGCTGCGCGGCGCGCCCGAAATGCAGCTCTTCAGCGAGCGTGACGAAGGCGCGCAATTGCTTGAGTTCCATGGTGGGGGGGCGGCAGCGGACGGTGATCGGATTTCATGATAACCGGATCAAAAAAGACCATTGGCGCGGCCCCGGCCGAGCGCCGAAGATACGCTCATCGCGAGACCGGCCGCGACCGGCGGTCGGCTCGATGGCACGAGGAGACATGCATGAGCAACGCGCTTGACCGGTTCCGGCTGGACGGCCGCCGCGCACTGATCACGGGTTCCGGACGCGGGATCGGGCTGACACTCGCCCGCGGGCTCGCGGAGGCCGGCGCGGCGATCGTGATCAACGATCGCAATGAGGAGAAGGCCGCGACGCTCGCGCACCATTTCCGCGAGGAAGGCTTCGCGGCCGATTACGCGGTGTTCGACGTAGCCGAGCATGCGCAGGTGCGTGCGGCAATCGACGATTTCGAGGCGCGCGTCGGCGCGATCGACATCCTCGTGAACAACGCGGGCATCCAGCGCCGCGCGCCGCTCGATGCATTCGAGCCGGACGACTGGCACGCGCTGATGCGCGTGAATCTCGACGGCGTGTTCAACGTCGCGCAGGCGGTGGCGCGCCACATGATCGCGCGCGGCCGCGGCAAGATCATCAACATCTGCTCGGTGCAGAGCGAGCTTGCGCGGCCGACGATCGCGCCGTATGCGGCGACGAAGGGCGCGGTGCGGATGCTGACGAAAGGGATGTGCGCCGACTGGGCGCGTCACGGCATCCAGGCGAACGGCCTCGCGCCAGGCTATTTCGAGACGGAGCTGAACCGCGCGCTGGTCGACGACGCGGCGTTCTCAGAATGGCTCTGCAAGCGCACGCCGGCCGGCCGCTGGGGACGCGTCGACGAGCTGTGCGGCGCCGCGATCTTCCTCGCATCGGCCGCATCCGATTTCGTGAACGGCCAGACGCTGTTCGTCGACGGCGGCCTGACCAGCGCCGTATAGGAGAACGTCATGCGTATGCGTTGCATGTGTCTCGTGATCCACGGTCCGAACGACCTGCGGCTCGAAGAGCAGGACGCGGGCGAGATCGGCCCGGGCCAGGTGCGCGTCGATGTCGCAATGGGCGGCATCTGCGGCTCAGACCTCCATTACTTTCGGCACGGCGGCTTCGGCGCGATCCGGCTGCAGCAGCCGATGGTGCTCGGCCATGAAGTGGCCGGCACGGTGGCGGCCGTTGCGCCGGACGTGACGTCGGTGACGGTCGGCGATCGCGTCGCGGTGAATCCGAGCCGCCCGTGCGGCGCGTGCCGCTACTGCCTGGAAGGGCTCCCGAACCAGTGTCTCGACATGCGCTTCTATGGCAGCGCGATGCGCATGCCGCACGTGCAGGGCGCATTTCGCAACGCGCTCGTGTGCGATGCCGCGCAGTGCGTGAAGGTGGCGGACCATGTGCCGCTGTCACTCGCGGCGCTCGCCGAGCCGTTCGCGGTCGGGCTTCATGCGGTGTCGCGCGCGGGCCCGCTGATCGGCCGCCGCGTGCTCGTGTCCGGGTGCGGGCCCATCGGCGTGCTGGCGGTCGCGGCGGCGCGCGTGCACGGCGCGGCGGAGATCGTCGCGACCGACGTGGTCGATGCGCCGCTCGGGGTTGCCCGCGCGCTCGGCGCGGATCACGCGATCAACGCGTCGACGGACACCGGCTGGGTCGCGCGCTACGGTGCCGACAAGGGGACGTTCGACGTGATGATCGAGTGTTCGGGCAATGAGCGCGCATTGCGCGACGGTCTCGACGTGATGCGGCCGCGCGGCATCGTCGTGCAGCTCGGGCTCGGCGGCGATGTCAGCCTGCCGCAGAACGTCGTGGTCGCGAAGGAACTGTCGATATGCGGTTCATTCCGCTTCCATGCGGAATTCGCGCTCGCGGTGCAACTGATCAATGCGCAGCGCGTCGACTTGCGCCCGGCCGTGACGGGCGTGTTCCCGATGCGCGACGCGAACCGCGCGTTCGAGCTGGCCGGTGACCGGCAGCGTGCGATGAAGGTGCTGATCGATTTCACGCACGAGGGGGCATGATCGTCCACTGATGGCGCGACGGCGCGCATGCAGAAAAGGCACGCCCGCGATTTGCGGAGCGTGCCTGTTTCATTGGCCGGCGCGAAAGCGGGCGACTGCGTGACTTGCCGCGCGGTGCAGCTCACCGAATTCGGCGAGGTCCATGCGCGTCACGCGCGCGCTCGCGTATCGCGATCCTTCGGGAGGATGACCGGCACGACCGGAGAATGGGCTGCCGCGGCGGCCGGGATCGCCGGCCGACGGCGGCGTCAGGTGCCCGGCGTCGGGAAGAAGATGCCCGCGCGTTGCGCGGCGTTCTCGATGTGCGTCTCGATCGCCGTACCGGCCGCGGCCGCATCGCGGGCGATCAGCGCGTCGACGATCGCGCGGTGCTCGTGCCACGTCGACAGCAGCAGCTCGCGCCGGTAGAACGGCATGCGCTGGCTTTCCTTCATGATGTCCGCGCTGCTGCGCAGCACCGACTCGATCGCCGCGTTGCCCGCGAGATGGATGATCCGCATGTGGAAGTCGAAGTCGAGCCGCGACGCTTCGTCGAGTGCGCTCTCGGTCAGCGCGACGTGCAGGTCGGCGAGGTTGTCCTCGAACCATGCGATGTCGTCGTCGGTGACGACGTGCGCGGCCATCCGCGCGGCGAATCCTTCGAGCGCATAGCGCATCTGGTACGTGTCGGGCGGCGACGACTGCTCGGCGAATTGCCACGGATGGGCGGCCGTCGCCTGGGCGCTTTCGACATACACGCCCTTGCCGGCGCGGATGCGCAGCATCCCGAGCGCCTCGAGCGTGGAGAGCGCCTCGCGCAGCGACGCGCGGCTGATCTCCAGCTCCTCGGAGAGCTGGCGCTGGGCCGGCAGCAGGCTGCCGACCGGATACACGCCTGCCTCGATCCGGTCGCGGATCGTCGCGATGGCGGCGTCGGTCACGGTGTGCGGAACGTTTTTCATGATGTGAACGATGGCCGGTCTGACCGGCATTGTAATCCGCCTGCGCGCGGTGCATGACCGGCCTACGGGAAAGTCACGATCCGCCCCTGCATGGGCGGGAAATCCCTATTTTGTTCGCCCTTGACGCGACTATATCGGCTTCCTACTATCCACCATAACATCACTGGTCTTACCAGTATGAACAGACGAAACTGCAACCGTTGGATCGGGAGAGCGCCGTGTCGAAATTCCTCAATTCGCTGTTTGGCCGGGTAGTCGTCGCATTAATCCTGGGGGTCGCGCTCGGCGCGTTCTTCCCGCATTTCGCCGAGTCGCTGCGACCGCTCGGCGACGGCTTCCTGAAGCTCATCAAGATGGTCATCGGCCCGATCGTGTTCTGCGTCGTGGTCAGCGGGATGGCCAATGCGGGCGACCTGAAGAAGGTCGGCCGGGTCGGCCTGAAGGCGGTCGTCTACTTCGAGGTGATGACGACGATCGCGCTCGGCATCGGACTCGTCCTCGCGTGGCTGACGCGCCCGGGCGTCGGGATGAACATCGACCTGCACTCGCTCGACGCGGCCTCGCTCTCGTCGTACGCGAAGAACGCCGAAAGCCTGAAGGACACGGCCGGCTACCTGATGAAGATCATCCCCGAGACCGCGATCGACGCGTTCGCGAAGGGCGACATCCTGCAGATCCTCGTGTTCGCGGTGCTGTTCGGCTCGGCGCTGTCGCTGCTCGGCGACAAGGCGCAGCGCGTGAACAGCCTGATCGAGGAGCTGTCGCACGTGTTCTTCCGCATCATCGGCTTCATCATCAAGCTTGCGCCGCTCGGCGTGCTCGGCGCGATCGCGTTCACGACCGGCAAGTACGGCGTCGCGTCGCTCAAGCAGCTCGGCTACCTCGTCGCGGTGTTCTACCTGAGCTGCATCGTGTTCGTCACGGTCGTGCTCGGCATCGTGATGCGCATCGCGGGCTTCTCGGTGTTCAAGCTGATCCGCTACCTGCGCGAGGAACTGTCGATCGTGCTCGGCACGGCGTCGTCGGACGCGGTGCTGCCGCAGGTGATGAGCAAGCTCGAATACATGGGCATCAAGGATTCGACGGTCGGCCTGGTGATCCCGACCGGTTATTCGTTCAACCTCGACGGCTTCTCGATCTACCTGACGCTCGCCGTGCTGTTCATCGCGCAGGCCACCAATACGCCGCTGTCCACGCATGACCTGATCGTCGTGCTGCTGGTGTCGCTCGTCACGTCGAAGGGCGCGCACGGGATTCCGGGTTCGGCGATCGTGATCCTCGCGGCGACGCTGTCGGCGATTCCCGCGATTCCGGTGCTCGGCCTCGTGCTGATCCTGCCGGTCGACTGGTTCGTCGGCATCGCCCGCGCGCTGACCAACCTGATCGGCAACTGCGTCGCGACGGTGGTCGTCGCCGTGTGGGAGAACGACATCGACCGGGCCCGCGCGACGCGCGTGCTGAACCGCGAACTGCGCTACGTGGCCGACGAACAGGCGAGCGCCGCACCGGTCGCCGGCGACCAGGCCCACGCGCTCTGAGCGCCCTCGCGCGAAGCGGCTTCCCCGGCCGCTTCGCGCGAACGAATTCCCTGCGGCCGGCGCGACGATGCGCCGGCCCTCATCAAGATAATGGAGACGACATGGCAGCCCCCATCCTCGATCCGAACGCGCCGGCCTTCACGCGGCGCTACATGAACCTCGCCGACCCGCGCCTGGGCGCGCAGGCGCTTTTCGCCAGCGACGAATTCTTCGCGCCGAAGGAGCGCATGCTGAATCCCGAGCCGGCCGTCTTCATTCCCGGCAAGTACGACGACCACGGCAAGTGGATGGACGGCTGGGAAACGCGCCGCAAGCGCACCACCGGCCACGACTTCTGCGTGGTCCGGCTCGCGCGGCCGGGCGTGATTCACGGCGTCGATCTCGATACGAGCCACTTCACCGGCAATTTCCCGCCGGCCGCGTCGATCGAGGCATGCGCAGTGGACGGGGACGCGCCGCCGGACGACGCCGAATGGCGCACGATCGTCCCAGCGACGACGCTGCAGGGCAATTCGCACCACTACGTGAGCGTTGACGATGCGCAGCCGGTCACGCATCTGCGTGTGAACCTGTATCCGGACGGCGGGCTCGCGCGGCTGCGCGTGTACGGCCAGCCGCGCCGCGACTGGCGCCACGTGCCGGCCGGCGAGTTCGTCGATCTCGCGGCGATCGAGAACGGCGGCTACCTGGTGGCCGCGAACAACCAGCACTTCGGCGCGGCCTCGCAGATGCTGATGCCGGGGCGCGGCGCGAACATGGGCGACGGCTGGGAAACGCGGCGCCGCCGCGAGCCCGGCAACGACTGGGCGATCGTCGCGCTGGCGCGGCCGGGCATCATCCGGCGCGTCGAGGTCGATACGGCGTTCTTCAAGGGCAACTTCCCCGACCGCTGTTCGCTGCAGGCCGCGCGGGTCGTGGGTGGCACCGACGATTCGCTCGTCACGCAGTCGATGTTCTGGGCCGAGCTGCTCGGCGAACAGAAGCTGCAGATGGACCACGTGCATACGTTCGACCAGCTCGCGGCACTCGGCCCCGTCACGCACGTGCGTTTCAACATCTTCCCGGACGGCGGCGTGTCGCGCCTGCGTCTGTGGGGCGAGCCGGCTTGAAGGAGGCATCGGCATGAGCGGACCACACATCCTGCGCGTCGAGCGCCTGACCCGCGAGGCGTTCGCGCCGTTCGGCGACGTGATCGCGCTCGAAGGCGCGCGGCACTTCCCGATCAACGGCGGCACGACCGAGCGCTTCCACGATCTCGCGACGATCGACGTCTGCGCGGACGGCGGCCGGCCGCTCGTCAGCGTGTTTCGCGCGCAGCCGCGCGCGCTGCCGGTCGCGATCACGCTGATGGAGCGCCATCCTCACGGCAGCCAGGCGTTCATTCCGCTCGCGGCCGTGTCGCGCTACGCGATCGTCGTCGCGCCGGCCGGCGAGTTCCGGCCCGACGCGATGCGCGCGTTTCTCGCCGAAGGCTGGCAGGGCGTGAACTACGCGAAGGGCGTCTGGCACCATCCGCTGCTTGCGCTCGACGCGGTCAGCGACTTCGTGATCGTCGACCGCGGCGGCCCGCAGCCGAACTGCGACGAGATTCCGCTCGACGACGCGTGGGCGCTCGAGTTCGCGCCGGCGTGCGCGAGCGCGGCCTGACGCGCGGCGAAGGTGGCATCGGGCGTCGAGCATCGCGCACCGTGCGGCGGCGGCATGGCTCGCCGCTCACAATTGGAAACTTTCCCGAACCGGCCCGCGCGCAACGTGCGGGCCTTTTCCATTCCGATCCCGAAAACAACACGGCCCGGGCGGCGAGATGCCGGCCGGGCCGTGGCGCAGGCGTGATGCGTGCGGATCAGTGCTTGCGGTGCGGGCAGTTCTCGGTCGTGCAGGAGCCGTACATCGCGAGCGAGTGTTCCTGGAGCCGGAAGCCGCGCTCCTTCGCGATCGCCTGCTGGCGGCCTTCGATCTCGGCGTCGAAGAATTCCTCGACGCGGCCGCAATCGAGGCAGACGAGGTGATCGTGGTGCGAGCCTTCGTTCAGTTCGAACACGGCCTTGCCGGATTCGAAGTTGCTGCGCGTGAGCAGGCCGGCCTGCTCGAACTGCGTCAGCACGCGATAAACGGTGGCGAGCCCGATGTCGAGCTGCTCGTTGAGCAGATTGCGGTAGACGTCTTCGGCCGTCAGGTGACGCACCGGGCTTTGCTGGAAGATCTCGAGAATCTTGAGGCGCGGTAGGGTGGCCTTTAGCCCGATATTCTTGAGATCCGTCGGATTGGTCATGGCTAGGCATCCCTAGAGTACAATGCAGGGCTTCAATGTTACCGGCTTTTCGCCGTTCCAGAAACACGCGCGGCCCGCGACGCGGGCCTGCACGGTGACGGAAATGTTCCCGGAATCTCTTTCGCACCTTCAGAGGAGTCGCATGCGGAGTGCCATCATCGCTGCCGCCGCCGTTGCCGCGCTGGCTGGTTGTTCGTCGTACGACAGCGTGACGCAGCGCATCGCGCAGAGCATCACGCCCTATCGGATCACTGTCGTGCAGGGCAACTTCGTGTCGCAGGAGAAGGCCGCGCAGCTGCAGGCCGGAATGACGCGCGAGCAGGTCCGCGCGCTGCTCGGCACGCCGCTGCTGTCGGACATGTTTCATGCCGACCGCTGGGATTACCTCTTTTACTTCAAGCGCGGCTCGACGTCGATCGTCCAGCAGCGCGACCTCGTGCTGACGTTCTCGGGCGATCGCCTCGCGAGCTGGACGGGTGCCGAGAACCTGCCTTCCGAACTCGACCTGCTGGCCGATATCGACGGCGATCGCGGCGGCAAGAAGGCGAAGGCCGCGGCCGCGGCGAAGAAGGCGTCCGAAGCCGCTGCTGCCGCGAGCGCCGCGCAGGCGGCCGCGACCGCATCCGCCGAGCCGGTTTCCGGCGTGGCGGTCGACCAGGATGCCAACGCCCAGGCGGCGCGCGCGGCGAACCGCGCGACCAACCAGGTATCGGGGCAGGGCACGACCGCCCGCCGCTTCACGCCGTCCGCGCAGGCTTCGGGCGGCGCGCCGGTGCCGGGCGGCCAGCCGCCGGGCGCCGCGCCGGCGATCCAGCCGCAATTCCAGTTCCATCGCCCGCCGCAGCCGAACGTGTCGAGCGAGGCGTCGCCGCCGGTCGGCCCGCGGGGTTCGGACAACCTGCAGAACCAGCCGCTCACCGCGCCGGCCCAGTCGCAGTAAGCGGCCGGCGAGCGGAAACAGGGCGGCATGCGCCGCCCGCCTTTAGACCTGTCGTGTAGAAAGCCATGAAGATTGCGATTGCCGGTGCATCGGGCCGTATGGGCCGGATGCTGATCGAAGCCGTTCTCAACGATTCCGACGCGCAGCTCGTCGGCGCGCTCGACCGCGCCGATTCGCCGTTCCTCGGTCAGGACGCGGGCGCGTTCCTCGGCAAGGAAACCGGGATCAAGCTGACCGACGACCTCGACGCCGTATTCGCGCAGGCCGACTACCTGATCGACTTCACGCGGCCGGAAGGCACGATCGCGCACGTCGCGGCCGCGCTGCGCCACGACGTGAAGCTCGTGATCGGCACGACCGGCTTCACCGCCGAGCAGAAGGCCGAGCTGCAGGCCGCGGCAGGCAAGATCGGCATCGTGTTCGCGGCGAACATGAGCGTCGGCGTGAACGTCACGCTGAAGCTGCTCGAATTCGCGGCAAAGCATTTCTCGCACGGCTACGACATCGAGATCATCGAGGCGCACCACCGTCACAAGGTCGACGCGCCGTCGGGCACCGCGCTGATGATGGGCGAGGCCGTTGCCGGCGCGCTCGGGCGCTCGCTCGACGAATGCGCGGTGTATGGCCGCCAGGGCGTGACGGGCGAACGCGATCCGTCGACGATCGGCTTTGCGGCCGTGCGCGGCGGCGACATCGTCGGCGATCACACCGTGCTGTTCGCCGGGATCGGCGAACGGATCGAGATCACGCACAAGTCGTCGAGCCGCGTATCGTACGCGCAGGGCGCGCTGCGTGCGGTCCGCTTCCTGTCGGCGCGCGGCGCCGGCCTGTTCGACATGCAGGACGTGCTCGGCCTGCGCTGACCCTCACGGGGAAACTCCGATGGCGATTCCCACCGGCGTTGTCCACTACCTCGAAAGCGGCGATGCGATCACGCACGCCGTCGCCTACGTGCTGCTGGCGATGTCCGTCGCCAGCTGGTGCTTCCTCCTCATGAAAGCCTGGCTGCTGGTCCGCGCGAAGCGCCAGGGGCCGCGGGCGCTCGCCTCGTTCTGGCGCGCGGCGTCGCTCGACGCGGGCATCGCTGCGCTCGCCGGTGCCGATCGCGAGCGCGTGTTCGTACCGCTCGCCGAAGCGGCGCGCGATGCGGCCGACGAACATGATCCGGCCGCGCTCGCCGCGCGTGTCGAGCGCAGCGAACGCGTGCTGCGCGCGCTGCGTCACGCGATGCTGCGCTCGCAGCGCCGTCTCGAATTCGGTCAGGTGCTGCTCGCGTCGATCGGCAGCACCGCGCCGTTCGTCGGCCTGCTCGGCACCGTATGGGGCATCTATCACGCGCTCGGCAGCATCGCCGCGAGCGGGCAGGCGCAGATCGAGAACGTCGCGGGGCCGGTCGGCGAGGCGCTGATCATGACCGCGTTCGGGCTGGTCGTCGCGATCCCCGCAGTGCTCGCCTACAACATTCTCGGGCGGCTCGTGCGCCAGCTCGCCGAGGAACTCGACGGCTTCGCGCGCGACCTGCACGTGTTCGTGTGCGCGCAGGAAGCCTGACGCGCGTATTCCGGAGGAGCGACCATGGCATTCGGCGGACTGGAGCACCACAAGACGTCCGCGCCGATGGCGGAGATCAACATGACGCCGCTGATCGACGTGATGCTCGTGCTGCTCGTCATCTTCATCATCACCGCGCCGCTGATGACGCACGCGATCCGGCTCGACCTGCCGAAGGTCGCGGCCAGCGTCGCGCGCGACACGCCGCAGTCGGTCACGCTGTCGATCGACGACGCCGGCAAACTCTACTGGGACGACGCGCCCGTCGCACTCGACGCGCTGCCGGCGCGCTTCCGGGCCGCCGCCGCGGGCGCCGCGCCGCCCGAGCTGCGGCTGCGCGCATCGCGCGCGACCCGCTACGAGGTGATCGCGCAGGTGATGGGCGCCGCGCAGGCCGCGGGCCTCACGCGGATCGGCTTCGTCACCGACGTGCCGCCGACGGGTGCCGTCGCACCGGCGGCCACGGGCGCGGCACGCTGACGCGCAGCCCGCCCGCGCGCCGGGGGCGGGCAAGAATGCATGGCCGGCCCGCGAGACCGGCCGTCCCGCCCGCCACGGACGGTATAATCGTCGTTTCCGCCCGGTTGGCAGGGTTTCGCCGGGTAACCTGGAGACCCTCCGGGTTACCCGGCGAATATCCGGAACCATGAGGCAGGCCCGAGAACCGTGAGCCTGCTCCCGCCGCCGGGCTGCCCGATTTCGTCCACTTCCGCGTGCCCGCCTCGTGGCGCGCCGCTTAAAGCCTAGTCCGAACCACACCATGCACGAGAGATACGTACCCGCCGACGTCGAAGCCGCCGCCCAGGGCGACTGGCGCGCAGCCGATGCCTACAAGACGAAGGAAGATTCGCAGAAGCCGAAGTTCTACTGCGTGTCGATGCTGCCGTACCCGTCCGGCAAGCTGCACATGGGTCACGTGCGCAACTACACGATCAACGACGTGATGTACCGCTATCTGCGGATGAACGGCTACAACACGCTGATGCCGATGGGCTGGGATGCGTTCGGGATGCCGGCCGAGAACGCCGCGATGGCGAACGGCGTGCCGCCCGCGAAGTGGACCTACGACAACATCGACTACATGAAGGGCCAGATGCAGTCGATGGGCCTCGCGATCGACTGGTCGCGCGAGATCGCGACGTGCAAGCCCGACTACTACAAATGGAACCAGTGGCTGTTCCTCAAGATGCTCGAGAAGGGCATCGCGTACAAGAAGACGGGCACCGTGAACTGGGACCCGGTCGACCAGACCGTGCTCGCGAACGAGCAGGTGATCGACGGCCGCGGCTGGCGCTCGGGCGCGCTCGTCGAAAAGCGCGAGATCCCGATGTACTACCTGCGGATCACGCAGTACGCGGATGAGCTGCTGAACGATCTCGACGGCCTCGGCTGGCCAGAGCGCGTGAAGATCATGCAGCAGAACTGGATCGGCAAGAGCTTCGGCGTGAACTTCGGCTTCCCGTACGAACTCGACGGCGAGAAGAAGCTGCTGCGCGTGTTCACGACGCGTGCCGACACGATCATGGGCGTCACGTTCTGCGCGGTCGCGGCCGAGCATCCGCTCGCCACGCGCCTTGCGCAGGGCAAGCCGGAACTGCAGGCGTTCATCGACGAATGCAAGCGCGGCGGCGTCGCCGAGGCCGACGTCGCGACGATGGAGAAGAAGGGCGTCGCGACGGGCTTCTCGGTCACGCATCCGCTGACGGGCGAACCCGTCGAGGTGTGGATCGGCAACTACGTGCTGATGAGCTACGGCGAAGGCGCGGTGATGGGCGTGCCGGCACACGACGAGCGCGACTTCGCGTTCGCGAAGAAATACGACCTGCCGATCAAGCAGGTGATCGCGGCCGAAGGCCAGACGTACTCGCTCGACGCTTGGCAGGAGTGGTACGGCGACAAGGAAGTCGCGGTCTGCGTCAACAGCGGCAAGTACGACGGCCTGGCATATGGCGCGGCGGTCGATGCGATCGCGGCCGACCTGAAGGCCGGCGGCTTCGGCGACAAGCAGGTCACGTGGCGCCTGCGCGACTGGGGCGTGTCGCGCCAGCGCTACTGGGGCACGCCGATCCCGATCATCCATTGCCCGTCGTGCGGCGACGTGCCGGTGCCGGAGCAGGACCTGCCGGTCGTACTGCCGGAAGACCTCGTGCCGGACGGCTCGGGCAACCCGCTCGCGAAGTCGGAGGCGTTCCTGAACTGCACGTGCCCGAAGTGCGGCGCGGCCGCGAAGCGCGAAACCGACACGATGGACACGTTCGTCGATTCGTCGTGGTACTTCTCGCGCTACACGGCGCCGGACGCCGAGACGATGGTCGACGCGCGCACCGATTACTGGATGCCGATGGATCAGTACATCGGCGGCATCGAGCATGCGATCCTGCACCTGCTGTATTCGCGCTTCTGGACCAAGGTGATGCGCGACCTCGGCCTCGTGAAGTTCGGCGAGCCGGCGAAGAACCTGCTGACGCAGGGCATGGTGCTGAACGAGACGTTCTACCGCGAAGACGCGGCGGGCAAGAAGACCTGGTACAACCCGGCCGACGTGACGGTCACGCACGACGACAAGGGCCGCCCGGTCGGCGCGACGCTGAACACCGACGGCCAGCCGGTCGTGCTCGGCGGCATCGAGAAGATGTCGAAGTCGAAGAACAACGGCGTCGATCCGCAGGTGCTGATCGACCAGTACGGTGCCGATACCGCGCGCCTGTTCACGATGTTCGCCGCACCGCCAGAGCAGCAGCTCGAGTGGTCGGGCGCGGGCGTCGAGGGCGCGAGCCGCTTCCTGCGCCGAGTGTGGAGCTTCGGCGCGACGAATCGTGAAGCGCTCGCCGCGCGTGCGGGCTTCGACGCGGCCGCGCTCGGCGACGCCGACAAGGCACTGCGCCGCGAGATCTACAGCGTGCTGAAGCAGGCTGATTTCGACTACCAGCGTCTGCAATACAACACGGTCGTGTCGGCCGCGATGAAGATGCTGAACGCGATCGACGGCGCGAAGGGCGCGACGCCCGGCGTGCTGCGCGAAACGTACGGCGTGCTGCTGCGCGTGCTGTATCCGGTCGTGCCGCACGTCACGTTCGAGCTGTGGAAGGCGCTCGGCTACGCGGACGAATTCGGCCCGCTGCTCGATGCACCGTGGCCGAAGGTCGACGAGGCCGCGCTCGAGCAGGCCGAGATCGAACTCGTGCTACAGGTGAACGGCAAGGTGCGCGGCGCGCTGAAGGTCGCGAAGGACGCGAGCCGCGAGGCGATCGAAGCAGCGGCGGTGGCTGACGACGCGTTCGCGAAGTTCAGCGACGGCAAGCCGGCGAAGAAGATCGTCGTCGTGCCGGGCCGCCTCGTGAACATCGTCGTCTGACGGCCGCCGGCCGTCTGACGTACCCAGAAGGAGCGAAGGTGATCCGCAGATCGTTTTTGATGCTCGTCGGCAGCGCGGTCGCGCTGTCGGCATGCGGCTTCCAGCTGCGCGGCCAGCAGGACTATGCGTTCAAGCACCTGCTGGTGGCCGGCGCGCCCGCGCCCGTCGAGGCGCGGCTGACGCGTCTCGTCGAGGCCGGCAGCGACACGAAGATCGTCAAGTCGGCGGACGACGCCGACGCCGTGCTGCGCATGTGGGAGTCGCGCGGGCAGAACACGCTGACGCTCAACAAGTATGGGTCGGCGCAGGAATACGCGCTGTTCTATACGCTGAACTACACGCTGACGAGCAAGGACGGCACCGTGCTGATCCCGCCGAGCGCGATCGCGCTGAACCGCGCGATGACGTACAGCGACCAGTACACGAACGCGAAGGCGCAGGAAGCCGACATCCTGTACGCGGACATGCAGAACGACGCGGTCGACCAGCTGATGCGGCGTCTCGCGATCGTCCACTCGCTGACGCCGGCGCCGGAGGACGTGGTGCCGGGCGTCGCGCCGGGCGCGCCCCTGCCGCCACCGCCGCTCTGATCGACGGCGCACGCACCGATGCAATTGCGACTTGATGCGCTGGAGCCGCACCTCGCGAAGGGGTTGGCCGGACTCTACACCGTCTACGGCGACGAGCCGCTGCTCGCGCAGGAAGCGTGCGACCGCATTCGTGCGGCTGCGCGCGCGGCCGGCTTCACCGAACGTTCGGTGCACACGGTCGAGCGCGGCTTCGACTGGAGCGTGCTGCTCGGCGCGACCCAGGCGATGTCGCTGTTCGGCGAGCGTCAGCTGATCGAGTTGCGCATTCCGTCGGGCAAGCCCGGCAAGGAAGGCGCCGACGCGCTGAAGACGCTCGCGGCCACGCCCAATCCCGACGCGCTGATGCTCGTCACGTTGCCGCGTCTCGATGCGGCCACGCAGAAATCCGCGTGGTTTACCGCGCTGCAGAACGGCGGCGTCGCGCTGAAGATCGATCCGGTCGACCGCGCGCAACTGCCGAACTGGATCGGCCAGCGTCTGTCGATGCAGGGCCAGCGCGTCGCGGCCGGCGACGATGGCCGGCGCGCGCTGCAGTTCATCGCGGAGCGCGTCGAGGGCAACCTGCTCGCCGCGCACCAGGAAATCCAGAAGCTTGGGCTGCTCTATCCGCAGGGCGTGCTGTCGTTCGAGCAGGTGCACGACGCGGTGTTGAACGTCGCGCGCTACGACGTCTTCAAGCTGAATGAGGCGATGCTCGCGGGCGACGCAGCACGGCTCGCGCGGATGATCGACGGGTTGAAGGGCGAGGGCGAGGCGATCGTGCTCGTGATGTGGGCCGTCGTCGAGGAATTGCGCACGCTGTTGCGGATCAAGCGCGGGGCGACGGCCGGCAAGCCGCTCGCCACGCTGCTGCGCGAGAACCGCGTATGGGGGCCGCGCGAACGGCTGATCGGCCCCGCGCTGAACCGCGTGTCGGAAGCGGTTCTCGAGAAGGCGCTCGCGTTCGCCGCGAAGCTCGACCGGCAGGTGAAGGGGCTGTCGGCCGTCGCACCGGGCCGCCGCACGCAGGACGATCCACCGCCCGATCCGTGGGACGGCCTGTTCCAGCTCGCGATGACGGTAGCGGGCGCGCGCGGCGAGCGACCGCCGACCGCGGGTCGCGTGCGTCGTTAAGCCCCGTCCGGGCCTTCAGCGCACGCATCGCAACCCGCTTACAATGTTCCGATAGCTGGCGCGGCCCGCTTGCCGCCGCGCTCCACGCTTCCCACGAATTCACGCCGCGCCAAGCGGCTCGCTTTTCGAGTCACACGATGGATATCGACCAGTACATGACGGACCTGGGCCGCCGTGCCCGGCACGCTTCCCGCGCGATGGCGCGCGCCAGCACGGCCGCGAAGAACGCGGCGCTCGACGCCGTGGCCCGCGCGATCGAGCGCGACGCGCAGGCGCTGAAGGATGCGAATGCACGCGACGTCGCCCGTGCCCGTGAAAAGGGGCTCGATGCCGCGTTCATCGACCGCCTGACGCTGTCGGACAAGGCGCTGAAGACGATGGTCGAAGGCCTGCGCCAGGTTGCGTCGCTGGCCGATCCGATCGGCGAGATCGGCAATCTCAAGTACCGCCCGAGCGGGATCCAGGTCGGCCAGATGCGCGTGCCGCTCGGCGTGATCGGCATCATCTACGAGTCGCGCCCGAACGTGACGATTGACGCGGCCGCGCTGTGCCTGAAGTCGGGTAACGCGACGATCCTGCGCGGCGGCTCCGAGGCGCTCGAATCGAACGCGGCGCTCGCGAAGCTGATCGGCGAAGGGCTCGAGGCGGCCGGCCTGCCGCAGGATGCCGTGCAGGTCGTCGCGACAGCCGATCGCGCGGCGGTCGGCAAGCTGATCACGATGACCGAATACGTCGACGTGATCGTGCCGCGCGGCGGCAAGAGCCTGATCGAGCGCCTGATCAACGAGGCACGTGTGCCGATGATCAAGCACCTCGATGGTATCTGCCACGTGTACGTCGACGATCGTGCCGATCTCGCCAAGGCGCTGACGGTGTGCGACAACGCGAAGACGCACCGCTACGGCACCTGCAACACGATGGAAACGTTGCTCGTTTCGAGCGGCATCGCGGCGACGCTGTTGCCGCCGCTCGGCAAGCTGTATCGCGACAAGCAGGTCGAGCTGCGCGTCGATCCGGCCGCGCGCGCGGTGCTCGCCGAGGCGGGCATCGGGCCGCTCGTCGACGCCACCGACGAAGACTGGCACACCGAATATCTCGCGCCGGTGCTCGCGATCAAGGTCGTCGACGGCCTCGACGCGGCGATCGAGCACATCAACCATTACGGCTCGCACCACACCGATGCGATCGTCACCGAGGATCACGACCGCGCGATGCGCTTCCTGCGCGAAGTCGACTCGGCCAGCGTGATGGTCAATGCGTCGACGCGCTTCGCGGACGGCTTCGAATTCGGCCTCGGCGCGGAAATCGGCATCTCGAACGACAAGCTGCACGCACGCGGTCCCGTGGGTCTGGAAGGGCTCACGTCGCTGAAGTACGTCGTGCTCGGGCACGGCGAAGGCCGTCAGTAACGCGAGGCGCACAACCGATGGCAATGCTCTGGGTCAAGACGTTCCACATCGTTCTGATCGCCGCGTGGTTCGCGGGGTTGTTCTACCTGCCGCGCATCTATGTGAACCTGGCCATGGAGACCGATCCGGCCGCGGTGCGGCGCCTGCTGCTGATGGCGCGCAAGCTGTTCCGCTTCATGACGATGATCGCCGTGCCGGCGCTCGCGTGCGGGCTGTGGCTCTGGCTCGTGATCGGCATCGGCCAGGGGCAGGGCTGGATCCACGCGAAGGTGACGGTGGTGCTGCTGCTCGTCATCTACCACGCGTATTGCGGACACCTGCTGCGGGTGTTCGAGCGCGGAGAGAACAAGCGCACCGACAAGTGGTATCGCGTGTTCAACGAGCTGCCGGTGCTCGGCATGCTCGTGGCGGTCGCGCTGGTCGTGATCAAGCCGTTCTGAACTTTCCGGCGGCCGCATGCCGGCAGTCGATCGACGCGCAACGGCGCCCCTCGGGGCGCCGTTTTCATTTGCGCGTCGTATGCGTCATTCCTTCGTCGGGTCGTCGATCCGGCGGCGCGTGATCGCTTCCTTCGCGCGGCCGACGCGCTCCATGAGCGCGGGCCCGCGCGACAGCGCAACGCCGACCGCGAGGATGTCGCCGATCGCGAGATGCGACATCCGCGACGTCATCGGCGAGAACACGTCGGTTTCCTCGGCCACGTTCGACGCGAGGCTCACTGTCGCGAGCTTCGCGAGCGGCGAGTGGCTCTGCGTGATCGCGACGACCTTCGCGCCGCACGCGAGCGCTGAGCGCGCGGCATCGACGATATCGCGCGTGCGGCCGGTATTCGAGATCGCGACGACGACGTCGTGCGGCCCGAGCAGCGCCGACGACATCGAGAACGTGTGCGGGTCCGAATACGCGACGCTCGGCACGCCGAGCCGAAAGAACTTGTGCTGGATGTCCTGCGCGGCGATGCCCGAGCCGCCGGCGCCGTAGAACTCGATGCGCGACGCGTTCGACAGCAGGGCGATCGCGTCGGCGACGCTGCCGGCCGACAGGCTGTTGCGCACTTCGATCAGCGCGCCGATCGTGCGGTCGAACACCTTGCCGATGATGCCGGGCGCGGGCTCGTCGGGCTCGACGTCACGATAGACCGACGACACGCCCGGCGCGACGCTCTGCGCGAGCCGGATCTTGAATTCGCGAAAGCCGCTGCAGCCGAGCGCCTGGCAGAAGCGCGCGATGGTCGGCTGGCTGACGCCCGCGCGGGTCGACAGCTCGGTCATTGCGAGGTCGAGCACCTCGCGCGGCGCGGCGAGAATGTAGTCGGCGAGCTTGCGCTCGGACGGGCGCAGGTCGGCGCGGATCGCTTCAATGCGAGGCAGCATGGGACGGCGAATGAAAATCGGGTTCGGATGAGCGAGTGTATCGCAATCGAATTGTAGAAAATCTACATGAAAATGCTAGCTCCATTGTCAGCGATTTCCTGGGCGACAAATGCTCATGATTAGGGTTTTCACTAGGTAAAGCCTTGCTGGTGGCGGGAATGAGGGTTGCGCGCATGTCGATCTGCATTGCATGCTTGTAGTTTTTCTACTAGACTGGCTTCGTTCGTTCGACGCACTCGACCGTCCCCACGATTCCAACCGCCGGTGTCGTCCGGCATACAGGAGCGCCCAGCATGACGTCGCTGCACCCCACCCTGGCGAAAGTCACCGAACGCGTGATCGCCCGCAGCCAATCGACCCGTTCCGCCTATCTGCAGCGCATCGACGGCGCGCAAGGCAAGTTCCCGGCGCGTGGCGCATTGTCGTGCGCGAACCTCGCGCACGGCTTCGCGGGTCTCGAAGGCAGCGACAAGTTCCAGATCAAGGCGATCCGCGAGCCGAACATCGGCATCGTGTCCTCGTACAACGAGATGCTGTCCGCGCACGCGCCGTACAAGGACTTCCCTGACATCATCAAGGTCGCCGCACGCGAGAACGGCGGCGTCGCGCAGTTCGCGGGCGGCGTGCCCGCGATGTGCGACGGCGTTACGCAAGGCAATCCGGGGATGGAGCTGTCGCTGTTCTCGCGCGAGGCGATCGCGATGGGCACGGCGATCGCGCTCACGCACAACATGTTCGACGCGGCGCTCTGCCTCGGCATCTGCGACAAGATCGTGCCGGGCCTGCTGATCGGCGCGCTCCAGTTCGGCCACCTGCCGACCATCTTCGTGCCGGCCGGCCCGATGACGAGCGGCCTGTCGAACGACGACAAGGCGAAGATCCGCCAGCAATTCGCGACCGGCCAGGTCGGCCGCGACGCGCTGCTCGAAGCGGAATCGGCCGCGTATCACGGCCACGGCACCTGCACGTTCTACGGCACCGCGAACAGCAACCAGATGCTGATGGAGCTGATGGGCCTGCACCTGCCGGGTTCGGCGTTCGTTCATCCGCACACGCCGCTGCGTACCGCACTGACCGCCGAAGCCGCGCGCCGCGTGCTCGACCTGACGGTCGAGCGCGGCCAGTACACGCCGATCGGCCATGTGATCGACGAGAAGGCGATCGTCAACGGGATCGTCGCGCTGCTCGCGACGGGCGGCTCGACCAACCACACGCTGCACCTCGTCGCGATCGCGCGCGCGGCCGGCATCCTGATCGACTGGAACGATTTCGACGAGTTGTCGGCGGTCGTGCCGCTGCTCGCGAAGATCTACCCGAACGGCAAGGCCGACGTGAACCATTTCCACGCGGCGGGCGGCGTCGCGTTCCTGGTGCGCAACCTGCTCGAAGGCGGGCTGCTGCACGAAGACGTGACGACCGTCGCAGGCAAGGGCCTGTCGCATTACACGAAGGAGCCGAAGCTGATCGACGGCAAGCTGACGTGGGTCGACGGCACGGCCGAGAGCCACGACACCAAGGTGCTGCGCGGCATTCGCGACCCGTTCCAGCCGGACGGCGGCCTGCGCCTGATGCAGGGCCGGCTCGGCCGCGGCGTGATCAAGATTTCGGCGGTCGCGCCCGAGCACCGCAAGGTGACCGCACCCGCGATCGTATTCGATTCGCAGGAAGCCGTGCAGGAGGCCTTCGATCGCGGCGAGCTGAAGCGCGATTTCGTCGCGGTCGTGCGCTTCCAGGGCGCGCGCGCCAACGGGATGCCCGAGTTGCACCGTTTGACGCCGCTGCTCGGCGTGCTGCAGGATCAGGGCTTCCACGTCGCGCTCGTGACCGACGGCCGCATGTCCGGTGCGTCGGGCAAGGTGCCGGCCGTGATCCACGTGTCGCCGGAAGCGCTGCTGGCCGGCCCGCTCGGCAAGGTCAAGACGGGCGACACGCTCGTGATCGACGCGGAAGCCGGCATCCTCGACATCGAGGTCGACGACGCCGAGTGGCAGGCGCGCCCGGTCGCGCAGCCGCTGCACCAGGCCGAGAACGAGGTCGGTTTCGGGCGCGAACTGTTCGGCGTGTTCCGCGCGGCGGCAGCGCCGGCCGAGCAGGGCGCATCGGTTTTCGGGGCGCTGGTCGGCGAAGCGGCCGTCCGCGTCTCTGCATGAATTTCAAGGAGCGAATTTGATGAAGACGATTGCTGAAATCGTGAAGCTGGGCCCGGTGATTCCGGTGCTCGCATTCGACTCGGTCGAGCAGGGCGAACACGTGTCGCGCGCGTTGCACGCGGGCGGTGTCAAGGTGCTCGAGATCACGCTGCGTACGCCGGCGGGCCTGGAGGCGATCCAGCGCGCGAGCCAGCTCGCGGACGACATCGTCGTCGGCGTCGGCACGATCACGAAGCCCGAGCACTGCGCGCAGGCGAAGAAGGCCGGCGCGAAGTTCGGCGTGTCGCCGGGCCTGACGAAGGACCTGCATCTCGCGTCGCTCGACGCCGGCCTGCCGCTGCTGCCGGGCGTGATGACGCCGAGCGACATCATTCAGGCGCTCGAATTCGGCTACGAGATCGTCAAGTTCTTCCCCGCGCAGCAGGCCGGCGGCGTGCCGATGCTGCAGGCGTTCCACGGCCCGTTCCCGGCGCTGAAGTTCTGCCCGACGGGCGGCATCACGGTCGATACCGCGCCGAATTTCCTGAAGCTGCCGAACGTCGTGTGCGTCGGCGGGTCGTGGCTCACGCCGAAGGCCGCGCTCGCCGCGCAGGACTGGGCCGAGGTCACGCGTCTTGCGCAAGCCGCGAGCCAGCTTCACCGTTAATACTTGTACGAAATGATAAGGGCCTGTTCGCGCCAGTAACGGGGCTTGCGAACGTCACGCCCTTGACCCTCGGCAAACAAGCGCTTAATGCTTGTTTTACCGAGGGTTTTTGCTGATGGAACCGGTTCTATCCGTGGGCCGTAAAGATAAGTAAAATTCAGCGTCCTCACGGGGTGGGTGCCCCCCGTGTTTCGGAGACCTGCATAGCCGGGCATACTCGCAACAGCTCGCCCGGTTTCGAACAATTCAAGGAGGAGTGCCACATGGGGGCTGTCCAAGGCAGCATGCTGCTCGTATTCACGCTGATCGCGATTGCCGCGCTGATCCTGATGATCGCGCGCTACAAGATCTACCCGTTCCTGGTGCTGATCATCGTTTCGCTGGGCCTGGGTCTCGTCGTCGGCATGCCGATGGACAAGATCGTCAAGTCGTTCGAAACGGGCACGGGCGGCACGCTCGGCCACATCGCGATCGTCGTCGGCCTCGGCACGATGCTCGGCAAGATGATGGCCGAATCGGGCGGCGCCGAACGGATCGCGACCACGCTGATCGACTGGTTCGGTGAAAAGAACATCCACTGGGCGATGATGTTCGTCGCGATCATCGTCGGCTTGCCGGTGTTCTTCGAAGTCGGCTTCGTGCTGCTGATCCCGATCGCGTTCAACGTCGCGAAGCGCACCGGCAAATCGCTGCTCGTCGTCGGTCTGCCGATGGTGGCCGGCCTGTCCGTCGTGCACGGGCTGATTCCGCCGCACCCGGCCGCGCTGCTGGCCGTTCAGCAATACGGCGCCGATATCGGCAAGACGATCGCGTTCGGCCTGATCGTCGGCGTGCCGACCGCGATCATCGCCGGTCCGCTGTTCGCGCTGATGATCTCGAAGTTCGTGAAGCTGCCGGAAAACAACCCGCTCGCAGCGCAGTTCGTCGATACGCACACGGACGGTCGCAAGCGCGAGCTGCCGAGTTTCGGCATCACGCTGTTCACGATCCTGCTGCCCGTCGTGCTGATGCTCGTCGGCAGCTGGGCCGACCTGGTGTTCGCACCGAAGTCGCTGCCGAACAACCTGCTGCGCTTTGCCGGCAACTCCGACGTCGCGCTGCTGATCGCCGTGCTGGTGAGCTTCTTCACGTTCGGCAAGCTGCAGGGCTTCAACCGCGACCAGATCCAGAAGTTCTGCGGCGAGTGCCTGGCGCCGATCGCCGGCATCACGCTGATCGTCGGTGCGGGCGGCGGCTTCGGCGGCGTCCTGCGCGACAGCGGGATCTCGCAGCAGATCGTCGAGACCGCGAAGCACGCGCACCTGTCGCCGCTGCTGCTCGGCTGGTTCGTCGCGGCGCTGATGCGTCTGGCAACGGGTTCGGCGACGGTCGCGATGACGACGGCCTGCGGCATCGTCGCGCCGATCGCGGCGGCGTCGGGCGCGGCGGTTCGTCCGGAGCTGCTCGTGCTCGCGACGGGCTCGGGCTCGCTGATCTTCTCGCATGTGAACGACGGCGGCTTCTGGCTGATCAAGGAATATTTCGGGATGACGGTCGGCCAGACGTTCAAGACCTGGTCGCTGCTTGAAACCATCATCTCGGTGCTGGGTCTGAGCTTTACGCTGCTGCTGAGCGTGGTTTTGTAACAAGGGGTAGTCAATGATTCTGATCGCAATGGGCGTGTCGGGCGCGGGCAAATCGCGAATCGGCGAAATGCTGGCAGAACGCCTGTCGTGCAGCTATACCGACGGCGACGCGTTTCACAGCGCGGCGAACAAGGAAAAGATGCACAACGGCATTCCGCTGACCGACGACGACCGCTGGCCGTGGCTGCGCACGATCCGCGAGGCCATCGAGGAGAAGCAGCGCGCCGGCGAGACCGCCGTGTTCACCTGCTCGTCGCTGAAGCGGTCGTACCGCGACGTGCTGCGCGGCTCCGATACCGACGTGCGGTTCGTGTATCTGAAGGGTTCGTTCGAGGTGTTGCACGAGCGCCTGAAGACCCGCACCGGCCATTTCTTCGATCCGTCGCTGCTGAAGAGCCAGCTCGACACGCTCGAGGAACCGGGACCGGACGAAGCGATCGTGGTCAGCATCGAGCTGACGCCCGAACAGATCGTCGATCAGGTCATGCAGAAGATCGGTATCGCGCGGCAACATTGAGCGCGGTTCGCGGCAATCGTCATGCAGCAGTGAAAAAAGGCGCCCCTCGGGGCGCCTTTTTTCGTTGGCGGTGCGTGAGCCGCTCAGGTCGCACGGACGTGCTGCGCGATGCCGTCGAGCAGCACGTCCAGCATCGTGTCGTGCACGGCGGCCGGATCGAGTTGCGCATAGAGCGGGGCGGCCGATTTGACGAGCGGATGCGCGGTATCGGACAGCGCATGCATTTCCGCGAGCTCGACGTCGTTCGCGGGCCGCGTGAGGCCGCCGGCCTCGGCGGCGGCGAGGCCGATCACGCTCGCATACCAGCCGACGCACACGGTCGGCAGTGCGCTGCGCGGGATGCCGGCATCGGCCAGCGCGCGATGCACGGTCTCGATGTGCGCGAGATCGGCCGGCCCGGTGCTCATGTGACGCTGCAGCAGCGCGAACGCGGCGGGGTGGCGCAGCGCGAGCGCGCGGTACTGGCGGGCGAGATCGAGCAGCCGCTCGCGCCACGGCAGTGAAGGGTCGACCGGCGCGAGCGAGCGCGACAGCGCGTTCGCGATCGCACGGCTCAGGCCCTCTTTCGACTTGAAGTGATAGAGCACGCTCATCGGGTCGCAGCCGACTGACTGCGCGAGCTTGCGCACGCTGAACGCGGCTTCGCCGACCTCTTCGAGCAGCGCGAGCGCGGCCGCGACGATCGCATCCTTGTCGAGGCCGCGCGGGCCTTGGGCGGGTTTGTCTTTCATGGAAGCGGGATGGCTGCGGCTGTAATCTTGACGAAAGCATATTCTACGCTGTAGAATTATTTCTGCGGTGTAGAAATTGGGTGTCCCGGCACCTTTCAATGCGTGCTTTCGCACGGTCCGGGATCCTGGCAGGCACGAGCGTGCCTGCCGTCAACACGGGCCATCGCGCCTTCATCTCGTTGACACCCAAGTGGAACCGGCTGCCCCACCCGCGAAGCCTGAACGGCACTTCGACAGGCGGCCCAAGACCATGCAAGTGCAATCATGACTTCCAACCACAAGCCCCTGATCCAGGGCGAATCGCGTTTCGACCAGACGCAACTGAACATCGAAAAGGACAACTGGAACTGGTGCGCGCCGTCCCGTTACGACGGCGAGCGCCCGGCCAACTGGTACGAGGCGTCGTTGTCGCGCCATGAAAACAGCGCGCCGCTCGCGCACGACATGGTGTGCGACGTGCTGGTGATCGGCGCGGGGCTGCTCGGTGCATCGGCCGCGCTGCATCTCGCGGAAGCGGGCGTCGACACGATTCTCGTCGACAAGCATCACGTCGGCTCCGCGGCGTCGGGCCGCAACGGCGGCCAGCTCACGCCGGGCCTCGCGCGCTGGGAAGCAGCCGACATGATCGACCATCTGTCGCACGACGACGCGAAGCGGCTGTGGCGCTTCGCGTCGGCCGAATCGATGGACCTGATCGACGCGATCGGCGCGCGTTACGCACTCGAGCTCGACCGCAAGCGCGGCCACATCACGGCGGCGGTCCACCCGGGCCACATGAGCGCGCTGCTCGACGGCGCTGACGCACGCCGCCATCTCGGTGACGCCGGCGTGACGCTCGTCGGCCGCCATCAGCTGCACGACGAATACGTGCGCTCGGGGCTGTATCACGGCGCGGCGATCGATGCGACCGGTGGCCAGCTTCATCCGCTCGCGCTGGTGCGCGGTCTCGTGCACGGCTTCCGGCTGAACGGCGGTGCGTTGTACGAGGGCACCGAGGTGCTGGAGCTCGACGAAACGCCGGCGGGCGTCGTCGCGACGACGCCGGGCGGCACGATCACCGCGCGCCGTGGCGTCGTGCTCGCGCTGCACAACACGACGTTCCGTCTGCTGGACGACGGCACCGCCACCACCGTGCCGTTCTTCACGTACGTCAGCGTGACGGCGCCGCTCGACGTCGACGTCGCGACACTGATGCCGGCCGGCATGCCGGTGTACGACACGCAGTTCCAGATCGACTACTACCGGCCGGTGCGCGGCAACCGCCTGCTGTTCGGCGGGCAGGGCACCGGCACGTGCTGGGCACAGCCCGACGTCAACGCGTATCTGCTGACGCGGCTGAACACGGTGTTCCCGCAGGCCGATGGCCAGTTCGCACTGGACTACTGCTGGAGCGGCGTCAGCGACTTCACGCTGAACGGCGCGACCGACAGCCGCAAGACCGACGGCCGCGTGCCGATGTACATGGTGCAGGGCTGGAGCGGTCATGGCGTCGCGCAGACGGTGCGGATCGGCAAGGCGATCTGCGACGATTTCGTCGGTCGCAACGACGATTTCTCGATGCTGACCGGCATCGATCACCGCGCGATTCCGCTCGGCCGCCAGTTGTCGCCGATCGCGATTCCCGCTGCGAAGGCCGCGATGAGCGTGATGAGCGCACTCAACCCGGGGCGGATGATCTCGTTCTGATCAGCCGCGGCAGGCAATGAAAAAGCCCGATGCGATTGCTCGCATCGGGCTTTTTTTACGTGCGGAGACGGCGGTGCTTACGCGATCCGCTTCGCGAGTTCGACGGCCTTGCCGATGTACGACGCAGGCGTCATCGCGAGCAGGCGGTCCTTCGCATCTTGCGGGATCGCCAGCGTGCCGACGAATTCCTGCAGCGCTTCGCGCGTGATGCCCTTGCCGCGCGTCAGTTCCTTCAGCTGCTCGTACGGGTTCTCGATGCCGTAGCGGCGCATCACCGTCTGCACCGGCTCTGCGAGCACTTCCCAGCAGTTGTCGAGGTCTTCGTTCAGGCGCTGCGGGTTCACTTCGAGCTTGTCGAGGCCGCGGATCAGCGAGTCGTACGCGAGCAGCGAGTAGCCGAGTGCGACGCCCATGTTGCGCAGCACCGTCGAGTCGGTCAGGTCGCGCTGCCAGCGCGACACCGGCAGCTTGTCGGCGAGGTGGCGCAGCGTCGCGTTCGCGAGGCCGAGGTTGCCTTCCGAGTTCTCGAAGTCGATCGGATTGACCTTGTGCGGCATCGTCGACGAGCCGATTTCGCCGGCCTTCGTCTTCTGCTTGAAGTAGCCGACCGAGATGTAGCCCCACACGTCGCGGTCGAGGTCGAGCAGGATCGTGTTCGCGCGCGCGACCGCATCGAACAGCTCCGCCATGTAGTCGTGCGGCTCGATCTGGATCGTGTACGGGTTGAAGGTGAGCTTCAGGCGGTTCTCGATCACGTCGCGCGAGAACGCTTCCCAGTCGAATTCCGGATACGCGGACAGGTGCGCGTTGAAGTTGCCGACCGCGCCGTTCATCTTGCCGAGGATCTCGACCTTCTCGATGCGCGTGATCGCGCGCGCGAGGCGGGCCGCGACGTTCGCGAGTTCCTTGCCGAGCGTCGTCGGGCTCGCCGGCTGGCCGTGCGTGCGCGACAGCATCGGCTGCTCGGCAAGCGCGTGCGACAGCGCGACGAGGCGCTGGTGGACCGTGCGCAGCGCCGGCACGATCACGTGCTCGCGCGCGCCGGCGAGCATCATCCCGTGCGACGTGTTGTTGATGTCTTCGGACGTACACGCGAAGTGGATGAATTCGCTGGCCTTCTCGAGTTCGGCCTGGCCCTTCACCGATTCCTTCAGCCAGTATTCGACGGCCTTCACGTCGTGGTTCGTCACGCGCTCGATGTCCTTGATGCGGGCGGCGTCGTGCGCGGTGAAGCGCTCGGCGAGTTGCAGCAGGAATTGTTCGGACGCGTCCGAGAAGCGCGGGACTTCCGCGAAGCCGGCGCGCGACAGCGCGATCAGCCAGTGCACCTCGACGGTGACGCGGTGGCGCATGAAGGCGGCTTCGGAGAGCCAGTCGCGCAGCGCTTCGGTCTTGCTGGCGTAGCGGCCGTCGATGGGCGAGAGCGCGGTGAGGGCGAAAAGCGTATCGGGACGAGTGTCGGACATGATCGGGCGTGGCCTTTGGGGCCGGTGCGAACGAGGGGAGGAGAATCCGGCATTTTACCATTGGCGCGCGGCGATCCCGGCCGAACCGGTCAGGTCGCCGCCGCCGTGGGCGATCGGCACGCATGCGGCGCCCGGGCGCCGCGCAAGCAGGCCGCCGGCTGGCGCCCGGGCCGGTTCGCCGAACTGCCCGCCGCGCCGCCGGGCGGGCCCGCCCGCCGGTAGAATGCAGGCTTCTTCCCGACCGCCGCCCGCCGCGCCCGCCTGCATGGAACTGAAATGGCTCGAAGACTTCGTCTCGCTCGCGGAAACGCGCAGCTTTAGCCGGTCCGCCGAACTGCGGCACGTGTCGCAGCCCGCGTTCTCGCGGCGCATCCAGGCGCTCGAGGCATGGCTCGCGACCGAACTGATCGATCGTTCGGTTTATCCGACGCGGCTCACGCAGGCCGGCCAGATCTTCTACGAGCAGGCATTGACGATGCTGTCGCAGGCGCACGAGGCGCGCACGCTGCTGCGCGGCCATGTCGGCGCGCCGGTGCCGACCATCGAGTTCGCGGTGCCGCATACGCTGTCGCTCACGTATTTTCCGCGCTGGTTGCAGCGGATCGAGGCGAAGATGGGGCAGGTCCACACACGGTTGCGCGCGCTGAACGTGCACGACGCCGTGCTGTCGCTGGTCGAGGGCGGCTGCGATCTCGTGATGGGCTACCACCACCCGAGCCACCCCGTCGCGCTCGATCCGGCCCGCTACGACATGCTGGTCCTCGGCAGCGAGCCGATCAGCGCATTTTCGGCGCCGGGCCGCGCGGGCCGGCCGCGCTATACGTTGCCGGGCACGGCCGAGGCGCGCGTGCCGTACCTGTCTTATACGCCGAATGCGTATCTCGGCCGGATGACCGAAGTCATCGTTGCGAACGCACCGACGCCGCTGTTCCTCGATCGCGTGTACGAAACCGACATGGCCGAAGGGCTGAAGGCAATGGCGCTCGCGGGCCACGGCGTCGCGTTTCTGCCGCACAGCGCCGTCGAGGATGCGGTGGCCAGCGGCCGCCTGATCCGGCTCGACCGGTCCGCGCGTGGCGGCACGCATCCGTACACGCTGACGATGGAGATTCGCCTTTACTGCGACAAGCTCGCGCTGCAGGGCGACGATCCGCGCCAGAAGCTCGTGCGCGCGTTGTGGGAAGTCGTGCGCGACGAATTGCGCGACACGGCCGAATGATGGAGTCGAGCACGGCCGCGCGCGGCTGACGACGAGCTTGCCGCGCCTGTCGGACGGCTGCCCGACGGGCGTCCGGCGTAATGTACCCACGATTTTTCGCACAACGCGATGCACGGCCGATCGCGGGCGTTCTTGCGCAAATCGACCATGGATTTGCGAAAAATCCCGATCATGCAAGAAACGCATAATCGAATAAGCAAACGGCATTGGATAAAAAAAACGGGTTTTTCGACAATGTGCGCAATCCGTTGAACGTTGGAGCGTCCATGTCTTCGCAACTGCAGTCCATCCCGTCCTACCTTCACGCCGACGATCTCGGCCCGTGGGGCAACTACCTTCAGCAGGTCGATCGCGTCGCGCCGTACCTCGGTTCGCTGTCGCGCTGGCTCGAAACGCTGAAGCGTCCGAAGCGCATCCTGATCGTCGATGTGCCCATCGAGCTCGACAACGGCACCGTCGCGCACTTCGAAGGCTATCGCGTGCAGCACAACGTGTCGCGTGGCCCGGGCAAGGGCGGCGTGCGCTACCACCAGGACGTGACGCTGTCGGAAGTGATGGCACTGTCGGCATGGATGTCGGTGAAGAACGCGGCCGTGAACGTGCCGTACGGCGGTGCGAAGGGCGGCATCCGCGTCGACCCGCGCAAGCTGTCGCGCGGTGAGCTCGAACGCGTGACGCGTCGCTACACCAGCGAAATCGGCATCATCATCGGCCCGAACACCGATATTCCGGCACCGGACGTCAACACCAACGAACAGGTGATGGCGTGGATGATGGACACGTTCTCGATGAACCAGGGCCAGACGTCGACCGGCGTCGTGACCGGCAAGCCGATCTCGCTCGGCGGTTCGCTCGGCCGCAAGGAAGCGACGGGCCGCGGCGTGTTCGTCGTCGGTTGCGAGGCGGCGAAGAAGAAGGGCCTCGAGATTGAAGGCGCGCGCATCGCGGTGCAGGGCTTCGGCAACGTCGGCGGCATCGCGGCGAAGCTGTTCCAGGAAGCGGGCGCGAAGGTGATCGCGGTGCAGGATCACACCGGCACGATCTACCGGCCGGCCGGCCTCGATTCGAACAAGCTGCTCGACCACGTCGCACGCACGGGCGGCGTCGCGGGCTTCGAAGGCGCCGAACCGATGCCGAACGACGAGTTCTGGACGGTCGAGACCGACATCCTGATCCCGGCGGCACTGGAAAACCAGATCACCGAGAAGAACGCATCGAAGATCCGCACGAAGATCATCGTCGAAGGCGCGAACGGCCCGACGACGACGGCGGCCGACGACATCCTGAGCGCGAACGGCGTGCTCGTGATCCCCGACGTGATCGCGAATGCGGGCGGCGTGACCGTGTCGTACTTCGAGTGGGTGCAGGACTTCTCGAGCTTCTTCTGGACGGAAGACGAGATCAACCACCGTCTCGAGCGCGTGATGCGCGAAGCGTTCGCCGGCGTGTGGGCGGTCGCGGAAGAGCACAAGGTGTCGGTGCGTACGGCGGCGTTCATCGTCGCGTGCAAGCGCATCCTGATGGCGCGCGAAATGCGCGGCCTGTATCCCTGATCGGTCATTGCCGATTCGATCGGACGACGATGACAAAAGCATGACGCAATCCACCCGATTGTGTGCATGAACCCTCGCGGGCGGTGCCGAATCCGGCATCGCCCGCGTTGTGCATTCAGGCGCCGCCAGGGGCGCCGGAAGCCGGGAGGACGGCTTCGTACAGGGCGATTCGTAGTACGGTAAACAACCAGTACTTTCAAAAATATTACTTTGATACACTGGCGCGGGTTTCAGCCAAGGAGATGACCAAAATGAAATACCAGAAGGCAGTCCTGATGGTCGCGGCGCTGTGCGCGTTCGCGAGCGGCGCGCATGCACAGGAGACCGGCACGCTGAAGAAGATCAAGGACACGGGCGTGATCGCGCTGGGCCACCGCGAATCGTCGATTCCGTTCTCCTACTATGACCAGAGCCAGCAGGTCGTCGGTTATTCGCGCGAATTCCAGATGAAAGTCGTGGACGCCGTGAAGAAGAAGCTGAACCTGCCGAACCTGCAGGTCAAGAACATCCCGGTGACGTCGCAGAACCGCATCCCGCTCGTGCAGAACGGCACGGTGGACATCGAGTGCGGCTCGACGACCAACAACACGGAGCGTCAGCAGCAGGCCGCATTCTCCGACACGATCTTCGTGATCGGCACGCGCCTGATGACGAAGAAGGATTCGGGCGTGAAGGACTTCGCGGACCTGAAGGGCAAGACGGTCGTGACCACCGCCGGCACGACGTCCGAGCGCCTGCTGCGCAAGATGAACAACGACAAGCAGCTGGGCATGAACATCATCAGCGCGAAGGACCACGGCGACTCGTTCAACACGCTCGAGTCGGGCCGCGCCGTCGCGTTCATGATGGACGACGCGCTGCTCGCGGGCGAACGCGCGAAGGCGAAGCAGCCGGGCGAGTGGGTGATCGTCGGTACGCCGCAGTCGGAAGAGGCGTACGGCTGCATGATGCGCAAGGGCGATGCGGACTTCAAGAAGGTCGTCGACGACGCGATCTCGCAAGTCGAGAAATCGGGCGAAGCCGCGAAGATCTACGCGAAGTGGTTCGAGAACCCGATTCCGCCGAAGGGGCTGAACCTGAACTTCCCGCTGTCCGATTCGATGAAGAAGCTGTACGCGAACCCGAACGACAAGGCGCTCGACTGACCACGCAGCCGTTGACGCAGAAATGACGCTACTGAAACGGAAGAGGCCTCGCTTCTTCCGTTTCTTTTTGCTGGAGTCTTGCCCATGTCTTACCACTGGAACTGGGGCATCTTCCTGAGCCCCGTCTCGACCGGCGAGCCGACGACTTACTTCGGATGGCTGATGTCCGGATTCTGGGTGACGATCGAGGTGTCGCTCGTCGCCTGGGTCGTCGCGCTGATCGTCGGTTCGCTGTTCGGCGTGCTGCGCACGGTGCCGAACAAATGGCTGTCCGCGATCGGCACCGTGTACGTGTCGATCTTCCGGAACATCCCGCTGATCGTGCAGTTCTTCGTCTGGTACCTCGTCGTGCCCGAATTGCTGCCCGCGTCGATCGGCACCTGGATCAAGCAGTTGCCGCCCGGCACGCAGTTCTTCACCGCGTCGATCGTCTGTCTGGGCCTGTTCACGGGCGCGCGCGTGTGCGAACAGGTGCGCTCGGGGATCAACGCGCTGCCGAAGGGCCAGCGCGCCGCCGGCCTCGCGATGGGCTTCACGCAATGGCAGACGTACCGCTACGTGCTGCTGCCCGTTGCGTACCGGATCATCGTGCCGCCGCTCACGTCCGAGTTCCTGAACATCTTCAAGAACTCCGCGGTCGCGTCGACGATCGGCCTGCTCGACTTGTCCGCGCAGGCCCGCCAGCTCGTCGACTACACCGCGCAGACCTACGAGTCGTTCATCGCGGTGACGCTTGCGTATGTGCTCATCAACCTCGTCGTGATGGCGTTCATGCGCTGGATCGAAGGCCGCACGCGGCTGCCCGGCTACATCGGAGGCAAGTGATGCATCAGTTCGACTGGAGTAGTATTCCCGGCGCGATACCGACGCTGTGGACGGGGGCGATCGTCACGTTCAAGATCACGCTGATCGCGATCGTCATCGGCATCGTCTGGGGCACGCTGCTGGCGCTGATGCGGCTGTCCGGCGTGAAGCCGCTTGAGTGGTTCGCAAAGGCATACGTGACGGTGTTCCGCTCCATCCCGCTCGTGATGGTGCTGCTGTGGTTCTTCCTGATCGTGCCGCAGGTGCTGCAGGGCGTGCTCGGGCTGTCGCCGACGATCGACATCCGGCTCGCGTCGGCGATGGTCGCGTTCTCGCTGTTCGAAGCCGCGTATTATTCCGAGATCATCCGCGCCGGCATCCAGTCGGTGCCGCGCGGGCAGGTGAACGCCGCGTTCGCGCTCGGCATGAACTACGCGCAGGCCATGCGCCTCGTGATCCTGCCGCAGGCGTTCCGCGCGATGGTGCCGCTGCTGCTCACGCAGGCGATCGTCCTGTTCCAGGATACGTCGCTCGTGTACGTGATCAGTCTCGCGGACTTCTTCCGCACGGCCGCCAACATCGGCGACCGCGACGGCACGACCGTCGAGATGGTCCTGTTCGCCGGCGCATGCTATTTCGTGATTTGCTCGTTGGCGTCTGTTCTCGTCAAGGGTCTCCAGAAAAAGGTCACACGATGATTTCCATCAAGAACGTTTCCAAGTGGTACGGCCAGTTTCAGGTTCTCACCGACTGCACGACCGAGGTCAAGAAAGGCGAAGTGGTCGTCGTGTGCGGCCCGTCGGGCTCCGGCAAGTCGACGCTGATCAAGACCGTCAACGGCCTCGAGCCGTTCCAGCAGGGCGAGATCCTCGTGAACGGCCAGTCGGTCGGCGACAAGAAGACGAACCTGTCGAAGCTGCGCTCGAAGGTCGGGATGGTGTTTCAGCATTTCGAGCTGTTCCCGCACCTGTCGATCACCGAGAACCTGACGCTCGCGCAGGTCAAGGTGCTCGGCCGCGGCAAGGACGAAGCGACCGACAAGGGCATGAAGCTGCTCGATCGCGTCGGCCTGAAGGCGCATGCGCACAAGTTTCCGGGCCAGCTGTCGGGTGGCCAGCAGCAGCGGGTCGCGATCGCGCGCGCGCTGTCGATGGACCCGATCGCGATGCTGTTCGACGAGCCGACGTCCGCGCTCGATCCCGAGATGATCAACGAGGTGCTCGACGTGATGGTCGAGCTCGCGCAGGAAGGGATGACGATGATGGTCGTGACGCACGAGATGGGCTTCGCGAAGAAGGTCGCCCATCGCGTGATCTTCATGGACAAGGGCGCGATCGTCGAGGACGACCGCAAGGACGATTTCTTCTCGAATCCGAAGTCGGATCGCGCGAAGGACTTCCTCGCGAAAATCCTGCACTGAGCGCTCGTGCGCGCGGAATGCGCAAACCGCCCGGCCGAACGCCGGGCGGTTTTTTTTTGCCTGCCGTCCGTCGCCGGCCGCTGGCGACGAACGGATTCCGGCGCGTGGCGTTACCAGCTGTAGCGGTAGCCAACCTGCCCGGTGACGCCGCGCCGGTAATCGCCGCCGATGTTGCGCGCATATTTCACGTTCGCGTACAACTCGCCCGACTTGCCGAAGCCCGCGGTCACGCCAAGGCCGAGCTCGTACCACGTGCGGCCCAGGTGCGTCGCGAACGGTGTGCCGCCGACGACGGTCTGGCCCGGCGACAGGAAGTCGTGCAGCACGTCGGCGGTGAAGTACGGCGTCGCGGCGCCGCCACCCGCGTTCGTGTCGAGGTTCGGCCGGAAGATGCGCACGCCGACGCGTCCGCGCAACGCGTTGGTCGTCGTGCCCGACACGGCCGACACATTGTCGTCGAACCCGTTCAGCTTCAGGTACTGGTACATCAGCTGCGCCTGCGGCTCGACCGCGATCGGCGTGCCGCCGATCCCGAACGGCTTGCCGACCTCCTGCGATAGTGCGATGCCGAAGCCGTTCTGCGATGCCTCGTTGCCGTAGCTGTCGCGATAGCGGTTGCCGTAGTGCGTGACCTGGCCGACGCTGTCGAAGTAGGTGCCGTCGGACAGGTAGCGCGTCCAGTAGCCGCCGACGCTCTGCGCGTGCATCTCGACCGAGCCCGTCGACGTCGACAGGCCCGCTGCGTCGGCGCGTGCCATGTCGCTGAAGCTCGCGTTCGCGACGCCGATGCTCGCCGTCACGCCCGCATGCGTGCTGCCGCCGCCGGGCGCCTGGTCGAGCGTCCAGTCCTTGCCGAACTGCGCGAAGAACGTGCGCTCGTCGGCCGCGAAGCGGCCCGCGTTCGCATCGAGGCTCTGTCCGCCGATGCGGCCCCACACACCGTCGCGGTTGCCCGACGCCTGCTTCTCGAGGTTGTAGATGTCGCCGACGCGCTCGTGCAGCTTGCCGAGCGTCGAGAAGCCGTAGTCCGCGTTCAGCAGCGGCGTCATCGCATAGCCTGCGACGCCCGGACGGTACGCGAGATTGCCGCCGCCTTTGATGACGTTCGGGCCGACCGGATCGCCCGGGTCCGTCGGGTCGAGTTGCGAGCGCAGATACCAGCCGTTCGCATCGCTCTGTCCGCCTCGGTAGAGCCGGTATTCGTATGCGCCGGCCTGCACCGGGCCCGCGAGATGGAACGCCGATGCGGAGGTCGTGCCGCCGTTGGCCGTGACGACCACCGGAATCCCTTCGCCCGTCGTCTGCGCGCCGGTGCCGCCCGTGTTCGCGATCTTCAGCCCCGTCGTGCCGGTCGCGGCACCGCCGTTCACGATCAGCCGGTCGGTCGGCGAGGCATCGGCGCCGAGATAGGTGTTCAGCGCGATCGTGCCGCCGTTGCCGACGTAACTGCCGGTCGTCAGCGTCTGGTAGCTGCCTGCCGCCGTCGGCGCGCCGGACGGCGCGGCGAATGCAACCAGACCCGCATTGTTCAGGCTGCTCAGCACGGAGCTGCCGGTCATGTGCCACGTGCTCGTGCCGTCTACGGTGAGCGCGACCGGATCGATCTTGCCGGTGAGGGTCGTGCCGTTCGTCAGGAACACGTTGCCGGTGCTCGACGCGTCCGACACGATGTCGCCTGCGAGATTCACGGCCGATGCGTTGAAGGTCGCGGTGCTCCCGTTCGCGAGGTCCAGCAGTGTGCCGTTGCCGGCCGTCACGACGGTGCCGTTGCGCACCGCGATATCGACCGTGCCGCCGCGCGCCGCGAACGCCGGCCCGGCGACGGACGCGACGCTGCCGCCGTCGACGAGCACTGCGCTCGTCGCGCCGGTCGCGAGCGTGTCGGTGCTCAGCACGCCGGCCGTCGCGCCCTTGAGCGTCGTGCCGGTCAGCGCGAGCACGCCGCCGCCGTCGACCGTCGCGCCGTTGCCGGCCGCGCTCGCGATCGACGAACCCGTGTCGCCGATGCGGCCGCCGTTCCGTACGACGAGGCCGTCGGCTGCCGTGCCCGCCGTGGAGACCTTCGCGCCCGACAGCAGTGCGATCGCGCCGCTGCCCGCGACGATCGCGTGCGCGCCGGCACCCGTCGTCGTGACGGTCGTACCGTCTGCCGCGAGCGTCGAATCCGCGCCCGTCACGAAGAGGCCGCGCGCGTCGTCGCCGGCGGTGCGCACGACGGTCGCCGCATCGGTCGCGATGCGCGCGCCGGCGCCCGTCGACGACAGTCCGTCGGCGCCGGCGCCGGTCGTGCCGATCTGCGTGCCTGACAGCACGATCGTCGTGTTCGAACCGAGGTTGTCGATGCCCTTGCCCACGCCGCCCACCGCGATCGACGTCGCGCCGGCTGCGATCCCGCCGCCCGACACGGTCGAGTCGATCAGCACGCCGTCGGCGCTGCCGTTCGCGACGACGGTGCCCGCGCCCGACAGGGCGAGCGACGCGCCGGTACCCGTCAGGTGAACGCCGGCGATGCCGTCGTCCGCCTCGATCGTGCCCGCGTTGGCGAGCGTTGCCGACGCGCCCTGCACGAGCGCGCCGGTGCCGTTCGATACGCGGATCGCCGACGCGTTGTTCACCGTGCCGAGCGTGCCGACGACCGCCCCCGTCGAGCCGGGGCCGGTCAGCAGCACCGTATTGCGGTTCTCGAGCGTGCCGAGGTTTTGCGCGACGAAGCCGGTCACGCCGGCCGTCGACGACGCGACCGCCGCGTTGTTGGTCAGCGTCGTCGCGACCGGCGTTCCGGCGTTCGCTCCGGTAAGGGCGTGTGCCTGGCCGTCGACGGTGCCCGCGATCGCGCCGGTCGCATTCAGGTCGATGGTCGCGCCCGAGTCGATCGTGCCCGTCGCGCCGCCTTCGACTGCGACCGCGATGCCGTCCGTGCCGTTGACGTTGTAGGTGGCGTGTCCCGTGGACAGCGTCGTGCCGGCACCCGTCGCAAGCACGCCGCGCGCGCGCTGCCCGTTCACGTCGGTCGTCAGCGTGCCGGCCGCCGACGCGCCCGTATAGGCCGCGCCGCCCGCGATGCGGAACAGCGTCGAATCGTCGGTATCGACGCTCAGGTGCTGCGCGGCGACGTTGATCTTCGAGCCGGCGCCGTATGCATAGAAACCGATCTGGTTCGTGCCCGACATGAAGGCGGGCACGGCGTTGGCGTCGACGTTGATCGTCGCGCCCGAGCGCGCGTGGACGCCGATCGCGCCGTTGCCCGTCAGGTTGAGCGCGCCGTCGACCGTGGCCTTCGCGCGCGGCCCTTCGGCCCACACGCCATAGTTGCGCGTGTCCGACGCCGGATCGAGCCCGCCGGCCACGTTGATCGTGCCGGTCGACGTCGCGGCCGTCGCGGTCGAACCGGTGCCGACCACCATGATGCCGATGCCGTTCACGCCGTTCAGCGTGATCGTGCCCGTGTTGGTCACGGTCGCGGCCGTATTGGCCGCGAGCATGCCGACGTTGGCGAACGGCGTGCCGGGCGCCGCACCGTTCACGATGATCGTACCCGCGTTGCGCAGCGTGCCGGACGACGAACCGATGCTCGCCATCCCGGCACCGTTTTGCGTCTGCGAGCCGATCACGATCGAGCCGAGGTTGCTGGCGGTGCCCGATGCGCCGAGCAGGATCCCGTAGGAATGCGCGGACAGCGCGACGTCGTTCGCCGCTGCCCCTGGTCCGTATTGGGCCGCACGGCCGAGATAGATCGTGCCGCCGGCCGCGTTCGTGAAGGCGCCGCCGGCCACGAAGCCGCCGATCACCTGGCTGTCGAGCGTCGTCGCGTTGACGCCGACGTTGATCGTGCCGGCGTTCGACGCGTTCGCACCGTTCGTCACGGCCACCGCGTAGTTCTGCAGGTCGGGGCGGTTGCCGTCGAGCGTCCATGCGCCGACGTTCATCACGCCATTGTTGACGAACGAGGTACCCGTGCCGCTTGCGTACACGCCGTTGCCCTCGGTGTACGCGTGGAAGCCGAAGTTGTCGGGCGGCGCGCTGCTGCTCGTGTCGAAATTGTCGCCGGACGCGTAGCCGGACGAGATCGTGCCGTTGTTGACGCCGCTCGCGCCGCTCAGCAGGCGCACCAGCGTGAAGTCGCCCGACAGGCGGCCGTCGTTGACGAAGTGCGCGCCGTTTTCCGCGAGGACGGCCGAGCTCGAAGCGATCGTGTTGGTGCCGCGGAAGTCGATCTGGCCGTCCTTGCCGATTTGCAGTGTCGCATTCGCGCCCGTGCCGTGCATCGCCGACAGATGATCGATCGGCAGCGTGTTCTTGTCGCCCGACGATACGTTGTTCTGATACTGGAAGGTTTGCTGCGAGAACGTGACGGCCTGGCCGAACGCGCTGTCGTAGGCGGCCTGCGAGCCGAGCGCGCCGCTTTGTACCGAACGCACGAGAAAGTCGTTGTACGCGGCGAGCGACGCGGCGTCGGTGACGGTCCACGTGCTGCCGTCGAATGCGGTGAAGGTGCCCGCATAGGCCGGGACGTCGAGCTGGAGATTGCCAACGGCACCGCCGCTCGCGAGATAGTCGCCGGTGCCGAGCCAGACCTGGTTGCGCGAATTCCAGTTGACGACGCTTTTTGCCGTGCCGGTGCCGTCCGCGAAGGTCAGGTCGGTCTGCTTCGGCGCGATCGAGATCGCGTTGCCGGCCGCGTCTGGCGCGTTCGCGGGATTGCCGATCGACACGTTCAACGTGCCGCCGGTGTTGTCGACGGTGCCGATCCGCAGGTTCACGTACTGGTTCCCGTTCACGTCATGGTAGACGGGCACCTCGGTCGAGCCGGCCGTCGACGCGGCGAATGCGGACGAGTTGTACGTGGCGATCGACGTATGGGTGCCCGTAATCGTGTCGGGCGTGCTGACGCTCTGCGTCTTGCCGCCGAGCGACAGCAGCGGCTGGTTCGGGTTGCCCGACACGATGGACGTATTGCCGATCGGCGTGAGCGTATAGCCGGGGTCGCCGGCGGCACCCGTCCATGCACCCGTCACGCCGACCGTGTCGCCGCCCGACACGGTCGTGGCGCCGGCCAGGTTGTCGTTGACGGTCGGGCTGACGCTGCCGAGCGCGCAACTGCCGCCGCTTGCGACCGCCGAACCGTTACCGCAGGTCGATGCGTACGCGGAGCCGGCCGACAGCGCGGCCAGCGCGGCACCGAGCGCGGCGACGCGTAGCGGCGAGCGGCGGATCGCCGTGCGGCCGTCACGGCGGCTTGCGGCCGATTGGCTGCCCGAACGCTTGCCGCGCGCCCGGGCCGTTTCCGCAACCGCGACCCAGCAGCCGGCGGCTTCGCTCCATATCGATCGAAATGAGTGATTCACGACAAGCCCCTCTTTCTTCTTTTGAAGTGGTATTCGCCGTATGCGGCGAATGCGCATTCCACGGTGATGTGTGTTTCGAATGGACGTGCGGCAGCCGTGGCTGCATCGAGTGCCAATCAGGATTCGTTACACCGAAGATGGAGCGAGTCTACTAATCGACGGGGTGGTCGATTTTCAAAAAATCAAGATATGTGGGGATGGTAACGGTATGGGGTGGTATTTCTGGATTGTGTGGTTAATCGAACTGAAAGCCTTGGTGGGGAAGGGTTTGGTGGACCTTCCTATGGGTCGGGCGGAATCGCCAGGTCGGTGGGATAGCGCACGATCAGTGTTGGGTTCGTGCTTTAAACTGCGGCTTCCGGATTATCTGTTTTAGACCGATTTTATCTTGTTTTTTGTTGGTTAATTATTTTCTCTCGAAAATTAATAAAATAAAAGCGGATGTTGTATGGCGATGATCGCGTGCATCCAATGGCGATCTGAATGAAACGCGAAACGTCGCCGGGTGGAGACTTTCACTGCCAGTGATCGCCGGGTCGTGACGCGCGCACAAGCGGAAGGCGGGAAGGGCGGGCGCCCGGCGGCGCGGCGCGCTCAGTAGTCGATCGGGTCGTCGGCGTCGTCCGCGGTGCCGGCCGCCAGCGCCTCGCGCCGCACACCGCCGCACGGGGCGGACGCCGATGCGTCGAGCGCCGGGTTGCGCAGCTTCTCGAGCACGCGCTCGGGCACCGGAATCTGCATCCGCGCGGTGACGTCGCCGCACTGGAACATGATCAGCTCGCCCGGTTCGAACGAGGTCCAGATTTCGTTGTCGGTCAGCGGCTGCGTGGCGATCACCGCGACGCGATCCTCGGGCGTCGTGTATTTCGCAAAGTCGATTGACAGGTCTTCGTCGACCAGATGCGCGGTCGAGAACGGCCAGCGCCGCACGAGGTAGTGCAGCCGCGTCGAGCAGTGCGCGAAGAGCGCCTGGCCGTTCGACATCAGGAAGTTGAACACGCCGTGATCGGTGATGCCGCGCGTCAGCTCGCCGACGCGCTCGAACAGCTCCGGCAACGGCGGCTGCGCGCCGGGGAACGCTTCGCGCAGCCCCTGCATCAGCACGCAGAACGCCTTCTCGCTGTCGGTCGTGCCGACTGGATGGTAGACGCTGCCGTCGAGATCGGGTTCGTAGTCCTGCAGATCGCCGTTATGCGCGAAGATCCAGTGCCGCCCCCACAGCTCGCGCATGAACGGGTGGCTGTTCTCGAGCAGGATGTGACCCTGTGTGGCCTTGCGGATGTGCGCGATCGTGTTCTTGGACTTGATCGGGTAGCGCTTCACCATTTCGGCGATCGGCGACGTGGCCGACGCCTGCTGGTCGATGAACAGGCGACACGCCTTGTCCTCGAAGAACGCGATCCCCCAGCCGTCGGCATGGTGATCGGTGAGGCCGCCCCGGGCCGCGAAACCTGTGAAGGAGAATGTGACGTCCGTCGGCGCGGCGCAGTTCATTCCTAGGAGTTGGCACATTTTACTTGGGGCGGGGGCGGAAGCTGGGTAACCAACCGGGTGAACCCCGGTACAATGTGGCTTCTAGCATATCACCGAGCCTTGAGCGGTAAAAAGCGGATTCCGCCAGCCGAAGGCCTCGTGTTGCGGTTTGCCGTCAGTCGGCCCGCGCACGCGCGTTCCGGCCCCGCAGATCGCCAGCCCGTTCCTACAACGCCTCCTATGACTGCCTCGAACGCTTCCTCTCCGGCGACGCTCACGCTCGCCCGTCCCGACGACCTGCACCTGCACCTGCGCGACGGCGACATGCTGGCCGCGGTGCTGCCGCACACGGCGCGCCAGTTCGCCCGCGCGATCGTCATGCCGAACCTGAAGCCGCCCGTCACGACCACCGCGCAGGCGCAGGCGTATCGCGAGCGAATCCTGGCCGCGCTGCCGGCGGGCATGGCGTTCGAGCCGCTGATGACGCTGTACCTGACCGACAACACGGCGCCCGACGAAATCATCCGCGCGCGCGACAGCGGCTTCGTGCATGGCGTGAAGCTGTATCCGGCCGGCGCGACGACGAACTCCGACCATGGCGTCAGCGATCTCGCGAAGTGCGCGAAGACGCTCGAGGTCATGCAGGAAACCGGCATGCCGCTGCTCGTGCACGGCGAGGTGACCGATCCGGCGATCGACATGTTCGATCGCGAGAAGGTGTTCATCGACCGCGTGATGACGCCGCTGCGGCGCGATTTCCCCGGCCTGAAGGTCGTGTTCGAGCACATCACGACGAAGGACGCGGCCGACTACGTGCGCGACGCCGACGCTGCGCCGGGCCTGCTCGGTGCGACGATCACGCCGCAGCACATGCTGTACAGCCGCAACGCGCTGTTCGTCGGCGGGATTCGCCCGCATTACTACTGCCTGCCGGTGCTGAAGCGCGAAACGCACCGCGTCGCGCTCGTCGAAGCCGCGACGTCGGGCAACCCGCGCTTCTTCCTCGGCACCGACAGCGCGCCGCACGCGCGCGACGCGAAGGAAACCGCGTGCGGGTGCGCGGGCTGCTACACGGCACTGCACGCGCTCGAGCTGTATGCGGAAGCGTTCGACCAGGCCGGCGCGCTCGACAAGCTGGAGAATTTCGCGAGCCGCTTCGGCGCCGATTTCTACGGGCTGCCGCACAGCACCGAGACGATCACGCTGCGCCGCGAGACCTGGGAACTGCCGCGCGAGGTCTTCGCGGGCGATACGCCGGTCGTGCCGCTGCGCGCCGGCGAAACGATCGGCTGGAAGTTCGCGTGACCGGCACGCCGCCGCGCGGGGCCGGCCTGACGGCCGGCGGCGGGGCGGCGGTATTCGCGCAGATCGACTGGTCAGCGCCGTGGCTCGCGCCTTACGCGGCGCCCGGTCGTGCGCTGCAGGCGGCTGCGCTCACGGGCGAGACCGCGCTGCTCGATGCGTTGAACGGTGCGCTCTGCGGTGGTACGCGGGCGAGCGGCCGCGGCCGGCCGCTGCGCTTCGTGCCGCAGGCGGAGCTGCCGCCAGGCATCGCATACGAAACGCATATCGCCGACACGGGCGGCGTCCCGACCCGTCACAATCTTCATGACTTCTTCAATGCGCTCGTCTGGTTCGCGTATCCGCGCACCAAGGCCGCGCTGAACGCACGCCAGGCCGCGGCGATCGACGCCGCGGGCGGCGTCGGCCCCGTGCGCGGCACGCTGCGCGATGCGCTCACGCTGTTCGACGAGAACGCCGCGCTGTTCGTGACGTCCGACCGCGCGCTCGCCGACGCGCTGCGCGGCTTCAACTGGCAGCTGCTGCTGGTGGCGGCGCGCGACGCGTGGGGCACGCGCTGCGAGGCGCGGCTCGTCGGCCATGCGCTGCTCGAGAAGCTCGTCACGCCGTACAAGTCCTGCACCGCGCACACGTGGATCGTCGAAGTGAGCGACGACTATTTCTCGTGGCCCGACGCGCAGCGTGCCGCGCATGTCGATGAGCGGATCGCCGGTGAATTCGCGACCCGCGACCTGACGAGCCGTGACTTCGCGCCGCTCCCGGTGCTCGGCGTGCCGGGCTGGTGTGACGCGAATGCCGCACCCGCGTTCTACGACGACCCGGCGGTTTTCCGCAGCGGCCGCCGTTCGCGCGCTGCCGGCAGCGGCGCGCAGTGCTAGAATGCGCGTCGCAAAGCAGGCTAGGCAGTCGCGGCCTCGCCGCCTTCGGGCAGGCGAGGGCGAGGAAAGTCCGGACTCCACAGGGCAGGGTGATGGCTAACGGCCATCCGTGGCGACACGCGGAACAGGGCAACAGAAAGCAAACCGCCGATGGCCCGGCGCAAGCCGGGATCAGGTAAGGGTGAAACGGTGCGGTAAGAGCGCACCGCGGCGACGGCGACGTTCGCCGGCACGGTAACCTCCACCCGGAGCAATTCCAAGTAGGCAGGCGCGCATTTTCGGATGCAGGACGGGGCCCCCGTCTCGTCTGCGGGTAGGAAGCTTGAGCGCGTCAGCAATGGCGCGTCTAGAGGAATGGCTGCCACGCGCTGTGCGCTTCGGCGTACAGCGTGCACAGAATCCGGCTTATCGGCCTGCTTTGCCGCTCGAATGCGAAAGGGCCGGCGCTCCGTCAGGAGCGCCGGCCCTTTTTTTCATGCGTGGCTGCCGGGCGTTCAGGCCGCGACGATGTCGAACGAATGCGTGAGTTCGGCCGTCTTCGCGATCATGATCGACGCGGAGCAGTACTTGTCGTGTGACAGGTTGATCGCGCGCTCGACCGTCGCCGGGTTCAGGTTGCGGCCCGTGACGGTGAAGTGGAAGTGGACCTTCGTGAACACCTTCGGATCTTCGCTCGCGCGCTCGGCCTTCAGCGTGACCGAGCAGCCGGTGACTTCCTGGCGGCTCTTCTTCAGGATCAGCACGACGTCGTACGCGGTGCAGCCGCCGGTGCCGACCAGCACCATTTCCATCGGGCGCGGCGCGAGATTATGGCCGCCACCTTCCGGTGCGCCGTCCATCGCGACGAGGTGCCCGCTTCCGGTCTGGGCGGAAAACGCCATGCCGTCCTGACCCATCCAGCTTACTTTGCATTCCATGCTTGCACTCCAGCGTTGCCTGATTCGGATTCGATCACGCATTGTAGCCCGCGGTGCAATAGTCGGCTGATGCGCTGCACGACGCGCAACGTCGCGCCGCCGCACGCGGCGCCTGGCGGGGCGCCGAACGCCGATTTCCCGGCTGGTTTTAGGGGTATTACTCTAGATGTGCCGGATTTCCGGTTGCATGATTTTTCCCAATCTATTGATTTTAAAAGGGAAAATCCGCTAGTCCGTGAAATTCTCCATATTTCGCATCATGGTGTGAGATTTCGCAATGCAAATTTTCTTGTGATGTCGGCGGTGCGTTCGTATAATGAGCCTCATTGGTTGTCGCGCTGCGGCAACCTCCGCATGTCTCCTCCACCCTCCTCCTAAGGTGGATTAAGCCCGAACCAGCCGTTCGGGCTTTTTTTCGTTCCGTGCAAGCATCGGCGCGCAGTTTGCGTGCTCCGATGCCTGTCGTTGACGCCGTTACGCGGGCCGCCGTGCGACTGCCTGCGATGCCGCGCCGGTTGGCGTGTCGGTCGAACCGGCGGCAGGCGGCGGGACCTGCGCGGCCGATGCGTGTCCATGACCGCGCGCGCAGAAGTGGCGTACGCGTTCGCGTACCGCGCGCAGGCGGGCGATGCGATCTTCGGCATGGGCGCCGCGAGCGTCGGCGATACGGGCGTCGAGTGCGTCGAGCTTGGCCTCGCAGCCGGCCCTGGCGGCGACGGCGGGCGCGGCGGCGGCCAGCAGCGCGGCCGCGAGAAGGGGCGTAAGTCGTTGTTTCATCATGCTTGTTTGTTGTTTTTCCGTTGTCGGCCGGTCTGGCGCGGCAAGGTCAGGTACCGCGCGTCGATGGGTGCCTCCCCGGGCGCTCGGTTCGCCTGGTATATCGGGGCACGACCGGATTTTGGCCCATTTCGGGCGCCGCCGGCACGGGACGCGGATTCTTTTTGACCGCGCTGTCGTATTTCCTTTATAATTCAGGGCTTTTCCGCATTCATGCCCACGGAAAAAGAACAGGGAGAGCCTGCACCGCGCCTCGAAGCGCACACAGACAAGCAGGAAGAACACATCGGGCAAAGCATTTTTTTTGGATCGATCATGAAGACGTTTTCCGCAAAAGCCCATGAGGTGACGCGTGAATGGTACGTGATTGACGCGACGGATAAGGTTCTCGGCCGTGTTGCCAGCGAAGTGGCACGCCGTCTGCGCGGCAAGCACAAGCCTGAGTTCACCCCGCACGTCGACACTGGTGATTTCATCATCATCATCAACGCAAGCAAGTTGAAGGTCACGGGCAACAAGACTCTGGACAAGAAGTACTACCGTCACTCGGGCTACCCGGGCGGTATCTATGAAACGACGTTCGGCAAGATGCAAGAACGCTTCCCGGGCCGTGCGCTCGAGAAGGCGGTCAAGGGCATGCTGCCGAAGGGCCCGCTCGGCTACGCGATGATCAAGAAGCTGAAGGTCTACGCTGAAGCGACGCATCCGCACTCGGCTCAACAGCCGAAAGCGCTCGAGATCTAAGGGGAGCCCACATGATCGGTAACTGGAACTACGGTACGGGCCGCCGCAAGAGCGCAGTCGCACGTGTCTTCATCAAGGCTGGCAAGGGCGACATCATCGTCAACGGCAAGCCCATCGCTGACTACTTCTCGCGCGAAACGTCGCTGATGATCGTGCGTCAACCGCTGGAACTCACGAACCACGGCCAGACGTTCGACATCAAGGTGAACGTGAATGGCGGCGGCGAAACGGGTCAGGCAGGCGCAGTGCGCCACGGCATCACCCGCGCGCTGATCGACTACGATGCGACGCTGAAGCCGTCGCTGTCGAACGCAGGCTTCGTCACGCGCGATGCACGTGAAGTCGAGCGTAAGAAGGTTGGTCTGCGCAAGGCACGCCGCGCAAAGCAGTTCTCGAAGCGTTAATTCCGCTTCATGGCCGCGCCGCTTCCGGGCGGCGTCCGCCGGAAAAACCGCCAGTTTTCGCGCTGGCGGTTTTTTTATGCCCGCGCGGCGGTGCCCCGCGGGCGGTTTCCTTTACGGAAATCAACAAGAACCTATTGATTTCATGGACATCAGCACGATCTTCTGATCGGCCCTACAATAGCGGCTAAAGCTTTTTGGAGAGTTCGCATGAACGCTGTTACCGAATCCGCAGCAACGACCGCCGAAATGCCGGTACCGTTCGTCTTCACTGACGCCGCGGCCGACAAGGTCAAGCAACTGATCGACGAAGAGGGCAATCCCGACCTGAAGCTGCGCGTATTCGTGCAGGGCGGCGGCTGCTCGGGCTTCCAGTATGGCTTCACGTTCGACGAGGAAGTCAACGAGGACGACACCGTGATGAACAAGAACGGCGTCCAGCTCCTGATCGACTCAATGAGCTACCAGTACCTGGTCGGCGCCGAGATCGACTACAAGGACGACCTCAACGGCGCGCAGTTCGTGATCAAGAACCCGAACGCCACGACCACCTGCGGGTGCGGCTCGTCGTTCTCGGTCTGAGCGCACGACGGAACCTGTCCGGTTCGCCGGAATGAAAAGCGGGGCTTCATGCCCCGTTTTTTGTGCCCATGCGCGGTGCGAACCGCCAAACTGAGTGGCCTGCGTGTCATCGCATCCCGGGCCTTCCATCAGCGCGGATAAAGCGCGCCTAGTACGCGCGCGTCCGCGGCACCCGTCACGCTCGCGAGGTTGCCGGGCTGGCGCGCGGTGAAGCGATACGCGAGCCAGGCGAACGCGAGCGCTTCGACCTGTTGCGGCGGCACGCCGAGCGCAGCTGTCGTATCCACCGTTGCCGGCACGCCAGCCTCGCGCAGTGCATCCGCGAGCGCGGCGAGCAGCACCGGATTGCGGGCGCCGCCGCCGCAGACGAACACGGCCCTGCAATCCGTCGCATGCTGCGCGACTTCGCGGGCGACCGAGACGGCGGTGAGCGCCGTCAGCGTCGCCTGCACGTGTTCCGGCGCAACCTGCGCGAACGCGGCGAGCTTCGCGTCGAGCCACGCGGGGTTGAACAGGTCGCGGCCGGTGCTTTTCGGCGGCAGCGCGGCGAAGTAAGGCTCGTCGAGCAGCGCGTCGAGCAGCGGCGCGTGCACGGTGCCGCGCGCGGCGAACTTGCCGCCGTCGTCGTACGGCTTGCCGAGGTGGCGCGTCGCCCATGCGTCGAGCAGCGCGTTCGCGGGCCCGCAGTCGAAGCCGCGCACGTCGCCGCCATCACCGGGCAGGATCGTGATGTTGCTGATGCCGCCGAGGTTGCAGACGACCCGCGTCTCGCCCGGCGCGCCGAACATCGTCGCATGGAACGCAGGCGCGAGCGGCGCGCCGTGGCCGCCGGCCGCGACGTCGCGGCTCCGGAAATCGGCGATCACGTCGATATGGGCAAGCTCCGCGAGCAGTGCCGGATTGTTGAGCTGGCGCGTGTAGCCGCGCTCGGGACGGTGCCGGACCGTCTGGCCATGCACGCCGATCGCGCGGATCTCGTCGCGCGACAGGCCGGCGGTGCGCTGCAACTCGTGACAGCACACCGCGTAGCGCGCGACGAGCGCGTTCGCCGCGACCGATTCGCGGTCGATCTCGTTGTCGCCGGGCTGCTGCAGCGCGAACAGCGCGTCGCGCAGCGATTGCGCGAAGCCGACGAACGCTTCCGCGAGCACGACCGGCGCGCGGCCGGTCTCGAAACGCACGGCGACGCCGTCGACACCGTCCATGCTGGTTCCCGACATCAGTCCGAAGTAGATGCCGTCGGCCGGATGGGCGGGTTGCGGATGTCGTTGCGGCACGTTGGATTCTCCTGGATCGAGCGACGCGGGCCTGTGCCACGCGCCTTGCGCCCGATTATCCGCGCAACCTGACGCATCGTTAAGCGATGCACGCGCAAGTTATGGGAAAATCCCTGTCTTTGCGACATTCTTCCTGGCACCGATGAGCACCGAACCCAGTTCCAAGCCTGTTTTCCCGATTACCGACGAAGTCCGCCATGCGCTCGCCGTCACGAAGCGCGGCGTCGACGAACTGCTGATCGAGGAAGAGTTCGCGCAGAAGCTCGCGCGCAGCGCGGCTACCGGCACGCCGCTGCGCATCAAGCTCGGCCTTGATCCGACGGCGCCCGACATCCACATCGGCCATACGGTCGTGCTGAACAAGATGCGTCAGTTGCAGGATCTCGGCCACACCGTGATCTTCCTGATCGGTGATTTCACGTCGCTGATCGGCGACCCGTCGGGCCGCAATGCGACGCGTCCGCCGCTCACGCGCGAACAGATCGAGTCGAACGCGAAGACCTACTTCGAACAGGCCGCGCTCGTGCTCGACCGCGAAAAGACCGAAATTCGCTACAACAGCGAATGGTCGATGCCGCTCGGCGCGGACGGGATGATCAAGCTCGCGTCGCGCTACACGGTCGCGCGGATCCTCGAGCGCGAGGACTTCACGAAGCGCTTCCAGAGCGGCGTGCCGATCTCGATCCACGAATTCCTGTACCCGCTGATGCAGGGTTACGACTCGGTCGCGCTGAACGCCGACCTCGAGCTCGGCGGCACCGACCAGAAGTTCAACCTGCTCGTCGGCCGCGAACTGCAGAAGCAGTACGGCCAGGAACAGCAGTGCATCCTGACGATGCCGCTGCTCGAAGGCCTCGACGGCGTCGAGAAGATGTCGAAGTCGAAGGGCAACTACGTCGGCATCAGCGAGAAGCCGACCGACATGTTCGGCAAGCTGATGAGCATCTCGGACACGCTGATGTGGCGTTACTTCGAACTGCTGTCGTTCCGCAGCCTCGACGAAATCGCCGGTTTCAAGCGCGACGCCGAAGGCGGCCGCAATCCGCGCGACTTCAAGGTGCTGCTCGCGCAGGAAATCGTCGCGCGCTTCCACTCGCAGGCCGACGCCGAGCGTGCGCTCGAAGATTTCAATCACCGCGCGAAGGGCGGCGTGCCGGACGACATCCCGTCGGTCACGCTCGCGGGCGCGCCGCTCGCGATCGGTCAGCTGCTGAAGCAGGCGGGCCTCGTGCCGTCGACGAGCGAAGCGCTGCGCAACATCGAGCAAGGCGGCGTGAAGATCGACGGTGCGACGGTGTCCGACAAGGGCCTGAAGGTCGAGGCCGGCGAGTTCGTCGTCCAGGTCGGCAAGCGCCGCTTCGCGCGCGTCACGCTGACGGCATGATCGCGCTGATCCAGCGCGTGAAGCGCGCCGACGTGCGTGTCGGCGACCGCACGACGGGCGAGATCGGCGCAGGACTGCTCGCGCTCGTCTGCGCGGAGCGCGGCGACACCGAGGCCGCCGCTGACAAGCTGCTCGCGAAGCTGCTCGGCTATCGCGTATTCAGCGATGCGGCCGGCAAGATGAACCTGCCGGTGTCGAACATCGATGGCGCGGGCGGCGCCGGCGGCCTGCTGCTCGTGTCGCAGTTCACGCTCGCTGCCGATACCAATAGCGGGCTGCGGCCGAGCTTCACGCCCGCTGCGCCGCCCGACGAAGGCGCGCGCCTGTTCGACTATTTCGTCGCGGCCGCGCGCGAGCGTCATCCGGTCGTCGAGACGGGCGAATTCGGCGCCGACATGCAGGTGTCGCTCGTCAACGACGGTCCCGTGACGTTCTGGCTGCAAGTGCGGCCCTGATTCCTTCCCCGAGACGCGCCGCGATGACCACCACGCAGATCCTCTTCATTCGCCATGGCGAGACGGCCTGGAACCGCATCAAGCGCATTCAGGGCCATATCGATATCCCGCTCGCCGACACGGGGCTTGCGCAGGCGCAGCGGCTGGCCGTCCGGCTCGCGCGGGAAGCGCATGAAGGGCAGCGGATCGACGCGATCTATTCGAGCGACCTGATGCGCGCGCAGCAGACCGCGCAACCCTTTGCCGATGCGCTTGGGCTGCCGCTCCGGTTGCACGAAGGGTTGCGCGAACGCGCGTACGGCGTGTTCCAGGGGCATGACAGCACCGAGATCGAGACGCTGTTTCCGGATGCCTACGCCGCGTGGCAGACGCGCGACCCGGGTTTCGCGCCCGACGGCGGCGAGTCGCAGCGCGCGTTCTATCATCGCGTGCTGCATGCGCTCGAGCCGATCGTCGCCGCGCATCAGGGCGAGCGCATCGCATGCGTCGCGCACGGCGGCGTGCTTGATTGCGTGTATCGCTTTGCAAACGGTCTCGACCTGTCGGCGCCGCGCAGCTATCAGTTGCTCAACACTAGCATCAACGTCGTCGATTACGTCGATGGCCGTGCGCAAGTCGTGCAATGGGCCGACGTGTCGCATCTGGATACCGCGAGCGACGACGACGGGTATCGCAAGGTACTTTGATGCAGTCACGCCGGCCACGCCGGTGTGACCGGCCGGGCGCCGCCTTCCACGTCAGGCTTGGTGCGGCGGTGCTTGGCGCGTTCTGTAGTCGAGCGTTTAGGCGATCCTACCGGCTTGTCGGCCGTGATCGGCTGGCGCAGCTTGTCAAATTCCCCTTTCGTGTGCTTCTTCCCGCCATGGATCGCATCGGCGCGGCGGTCACGGGAATTTGCCGGCAAATTGAAATGATCCGAAGAAACGGATCGTCAGGCGTGCGGGGTACCGTCGGGCGGTGTCGCGGTTGCGCGGCGGCGTGCGCGTTTCGACGCGCCGTTGACGAGCGCCCAGCGCAGCACGGGGGCGACCGCCCTGACACCGGGCCGGACCACCGCGCGTCGCAGCGGCGCGAACGTCGACACGCCGAGCATGCGCTGCGCCCAGTTCGGTAGCAGGTCTATGCCCGCATGCATGATCAGTGACGCAGCCGGGCGCAGCGCGGGCGTAGAGACCGGCACATTCAGCAGGATGTGCATGACGTCGAAGGTGCGTGGCCCCGCTTCGAGTTCGGGCTGCAGGCGCGCGAAATAGGCCGCGACTTCCGCACGTGAACGGGGAACGTCCCGGGCGCCGAGCAACTCGGCGATCAACGCCGTCTCAGCGTAGTAGCCGTCCTGCTGTTCGCCCGACAGCGACGGATTCACATAGCGTAAATGTGCGGCGAGGAAGCTCGATACTTCCGCGACATGCACCCAGGTCAGCAACGCCGGATCGTCGGCTCGGTACGGCCTGCCGTCGGGCGCGGTACCCGATACGCGCGCGTGGATCGCTTTTACGCGCTCGATCAGCGCGAGTGCGTCCGCGCGGCTGCCGAACGTCGTGCCCGTGATGAACGTGGCGGTGCGCCGCAAGCGGCCGAGGATATCGGTGCGAAACGACGAGTGATCCCAGACGCCCGCCAGCGCGAGCGGATGGAGCGCCTGCAGCAGCAGCGCGGCAATGCCGCCCGTCATCATCGACGTGAAATCGGCATGCACGCGCCAGCAGATGGCGTCGGGGCCGAACAGCCCCGGGTCTCCGGGAGGCGACGACAGATCGATCGACGGACCGCCGCCACCCGTCGTCAGGTGCGTGACGCCGGCCACGAGCCGCTTGCGGATCGGTTCGATCCAACGCGGGCCCGGCGTCGGCGTGGCGGGGTGCGGGCTGGGCGGCGTGGTCATGGCAGGCGCGGCGCGGGCGGCGGGTTACTTCCCGTCGGCGGTATCCCACATCCCGCGTTCGGTCTTGCCGGCATCGGGCGCGGAGAGCCCGAAGTGGCGGTACGTGAGCAGCGTCGCGACGCGCCCGCGCGGCGTGCGCTGCAGGAAGCCCTGCTGGATCAGGTACGGTTCGAGCACGTCCTCGATCGTGTCGCGCTCCTCGCCGATCGCCGCCGCGAGGTTGTCGATACCGACCGGGCCACCGTCGAACTTGTGCAGGATCGCCTCGAGCAGCTTGCGGTCCATCAGGTCGAAGCCGACCGGATCGACGTCGAGCATCGCGAGCGCGGCGTCGGCCACGGCCGCGGTGATCTGGCCGTCGGCCTTCACTTCCGCATAGTCGCGCACGCGGCGCAGCAGCCGGTTCGCGATCCGCGGCGTGCCGCGCGAGCGCTTCGCGATTTCCAGCGCGCCGTTCGGATCGATCTGCGCGTTCAGCAGCGACGCCGAGCGCCGCACGATGCGCGACAGTTGCTCGGCATTGTAGAACTCGAGGCGCGCAACGATCCCGAAGCGATCGCGCAGCGGGTTGGTCAGCATGCCCGCGCGGGTGGTTGCGCCGACCAGCGTGAACGGCTGCAGATCGAGCTTCACGCTGCGTGCGGCCGGTCCTTCGCCGATCATGATGTCGATCTGGTAATCCTCGAGTGCCGGATACAGGATTTCCTCGACGACCGGCGACAGCCGGTGGATTTCGTCGATGAACAGGACGTCGTTCGCTTCGAGGTTGGTCAGCAGCGCGGCGAGATCGCCCGCGCGCTCGAGCACGGGGCCCGACGTCTGGCGCAGGTTCACGCCCATCTCGCGCGCGATGATGTGCGCGAGGGTGGTCTTGCCGAGGCCTGGCGGCCCGAACAGCAGCACGTGATCGAGCGGCTCGGAGCGGCGCTTCGCGGCCTCGATGAAGATCTCGAGCTGGCCGCGCACCTTTTCCTGGCCGACGTAGTCGTCGAGCTGGCGCGGCCGCAGCGCGCGTTCGAACACCTCCTCGTGCGACGAGGCGGGCGTGGCGGCGATGATCCGCTCGGCGGCGAGTTTGTCGGTTTCAATCATGCGGCCATTGTACCGCGCGCGGTCACGCGGTCGAACTGGCCGAACCGCCGACTGGCGCGCGCCGCACGGCGGCGCGACACTGGCTGCGACAGCCGGTTCGGGCGGGTGTTACGCCTTCGACAATGCCTTGAGCGCGAGCTTGATGCCCTCGGACACGCCGGTGCCGGCCGGCACGTTCTTGATCGCGGCGAGGCCTTCCTTTTCCGAGTAGCCGAGCGCGAGCAGCGCGTTGAGGATGTCGGTCGCGTGATCGGACTGGGATGCGGCACCGGCGAGCGCACCGAGATCCGCGCCGAGCTTGCCCTTTAGCTCGAGCAGCAGGCGCTCGGCGGTCTTCTTGCCGATGCCGGGCAGGCGCGTGAGACGTGCGGCGTCCTGCATCGTCACTGCCTGCGCGAGCTCTTGCACGCTCATGCCGGACAGCACGGCCAGCGCCATGCGTGCGCCGATACCGGTGATCTTCAGCAGTTCGCGGAAGGTCGTGCGCTCCTGCGGCGTCAGGAAGCCGTACAGCAGGTGCGCGTCCTCGCGCACGATCTGCTGCGTGAGCAGCACGACGCGCTCGCCCGTTTGCGGCAGGTTGTAGAAGGTGCTCATCGGCACGTCGATCTCGTAGCCGACGCCGTTGCAGTCGACGAGCAGGTGGGGCGGGTTCTTTTCGAGCAGGATGCCGGCGATGCGACCGATCATGGATGGCGTGAAGCGAGGAAGAAAGCGCGAGTGTAGCGCAGGTGCGGCGCGATGCCGATGAGTTGGGCGTCAGGTTGGGGTGGCGATCAGGCCGGCAGGCGGGTAGAGCGGTTGCAGGCGCAACGCGTGCATTGCGCCTTGGATGTGCGTGTCGTTGCGTCAGCCGACGAGCCGTCCGCGCCGCACCCGCAGTCCCTTTTTCGCGAGCGCTGGCGCGAGGCCGCTGATCGTGCCGAGCGTATTACCGCTGTGTGCATGGCAGATCGCCATCCCAAGCGCATCGGCCGCGTCGCTGCCGGGCTGGCCCGTGAGGTTGAGCAGCCGCGTGACCATCTCCTGCATCTGCGACTTGGTCGCGCGGCCGTAACCGACGACGGCCTGCTTCAGTTGCAGCGCGGTGTATTCGGCTACCGGCAAGCCGCCGGCGACGAGCCCGCAGATCGCTGCGCCGCGCGCCTGGCCGAGCAGCAGTGTCGACTGCGGGTTCACGTTGACGAACACCTGTTCGATCGCGGCCTGGTCGGGCGCGTGTTCGCGCACGAGCGTCGATACGCCCTGGAAGATCGTGCCGAGTCGGGTGGCCAGGTCGGCCGTTGGCGTGCGGATCACGCCGCTTGCGACATAGGCGAGCCGGTGGCCGCTGACGTCGATGATGCCGAAGCCGGTCACACGCAGGCCAGGGTCGATGCCGAGAATTCGCATGAGTGAGGAGAAAAACCTGATGCAGCGATACTACAACGAATGGTGTGCGGTGCCGGCCGCACGGTCGTGTACGTCGGCGCCGCGCAATAAAAAACCCGGCGGGTATGATGCCGCCGGGTTTGCATGCAGCGGCCGCGCCGGCCGCATGCGGTCAGTGACGGAAGTGACGCACGCCCGTCAGGATCATCGCAATGCCGTGCTCGTCGGCCGCCGCGATCACTTCGTCGTCGCGCATCGAGCCGCCCGGCTGGATCACGCAGGTCGCGCCTGCCGCCACGACGACATCGAGACCGTCGCGGAACGGGAAGAACGCATCCGACGCGACGGCCGAGCCGGCCAGCGTAAGGCCCGCGTTCTGTGCCTTGATGCTCGCGATGCGCGCGGAATCGACGCGGCTCATCTGGCCGGCGCCGACGCCGAGCGTCATGCCGTTGCCGCAGAACACGATCGCGTTCGACTTCACGTACTTCGCGACGCGCCATGCGAACAGCAGGTCGTCCATTTCCTTCGCGGTCGGTTGACGCTTCGTGACGACGCGCAGCTCGCTCGGCTGCACGTTCTTCGAATCGAGCGACTGCACGAGCAGGCCGCCGCCCACGCGTTTCAGGTCGAACGCGTTATGACCGTCGCCGAGCGCGATTTCGAGCAGGCGCACGTTCTGCTTCGCGGCGAACACCTGCTTCGCGGCGTCGGAGAACGACGGTGCGATCAGCACTTCGACGAACTGCTTCGCAACAGCCTGGGCAGCCGCTTCGTCGACTTCGCGGTTGAACGCGATGATGCCGCCGAAGGCCGAGGTCGGGTCGGTCTGGAATGCCTTCGCGTATGCGTCGGCCGAATCGTTGCCAACTGCGACGCCGCACGGGTTCGCATGCTTGATGATCACGCAGGCCGGTGCGTCGAACGTCTTCACGCATTCCCACGCAGCGTCCGAATCCGCGATGTTGTTGTACGAGAGTTCCTTGCCCTGCAGCTGGCGGTAGTTCGCGAGCGCGCCGGCCGGCGTCGCGAGATCGCGGTAGAACGCCGCGCTCTGGTGCGGGTTCTCGCCGTAGCGCAGGTCCTGGACCTTGTTGAACGCCATGTTCAGTGTTGCCGGGTACGCGCTGCGCGATGCGTGCTTCAGCTCGTCGGTCAGGCTCGTCAGGTAGTTCGTGATCGCGCCGTCGTATTGCGCGGTGTGCGCGAACACCTTCGTCGCGAGGCGGAAGTTGGTCGCGTAGCCGACCGCGTTGCCGTTCGCCTTCATTTCGTCGAGCACGACCGAGTAATCGGCCGGATCGACGACGACCGTCACGTCGCGGTGGTTCTTCGCGGCGGAGCGCAGCATCGTCGGGCCGCCGATGTCGATGTTCTCGATCGCGTCGGCGAGCGTGCAGTCGTCCTTCGCGATGGTCGCGACGAACGGGTACAGGTTCACGACGAGCAGGTCGATCGTCGGGATGCCGTGCTGTTCCAGCGCCTGCATGTGCTCGGGCAGGTCGCGGCGGGCCAGGATGCCGCCGTGCACCTTCGGGTGGAGCGTCTTCACGCGCCCATCGAGCATTTCCGGGAAGCCGGTGTAATCAGCCACTTCGGTAACGGGCAGGCCCGCGTCGGCGAGCAGTTTCGCGGTGCCGCCGGTCGACAGCAGCTTGACGCCGAGGTCGGACAGCGACTTCGCGAAGTCGACGATGCCGGTCTTGTCGGAAACGGAAATGAGCGCTTGCTTGATCATGATGGAACCACCAATAGCCAGGGAAACGGGGACGGGGACGGCCGCCTACAGCAGGCCGTGCTGCTGCAGCTTCTTGCGCAGCGTATTGCGATTGATGCCGAGGTACTCCGCGGCGAGCGACTGGTTGCCGCCTGCCTGTACGAGCACGACCTCGAGCATCGGCTTTTCGACGCAGGACATCACCATTTCATAGACGTCGTGCGGATTGGAGCCGTCTAGATCCCGGAAATACACGTCCAGGCTCTCGCGGACACATTGTTCGATGTTGTGCTTGCTCATGCTGCTAACTGGTTATGGTCGTCCGACTCGCCCTGGCCGTTTTCCTCTTCGTCATCGACGTAGACGAGGTGGTCCGACAGCGCTTTTTGCGCCTCGAAGAATGCATTGACGGCGGCGAGCTGCTCGCGGGTGGAATCGAGCGTGTTCATCCTGTGCCGGAACCCGTTGGCACCGGAAAGGCCGCGAGTGTACCAGCCGATGTGCTTGCGCGCAGTACGGACGCCCGTGAATTCACCATAGAACGCGTAGTGGTCTTCCAGGTGTTCGTTCATCACGTGCTGGATCTCGTCGATCCGCGGCGGGGGCAGCAGCTCGCCGGTTTGCAGGAAATGATCGATTTCACGGAACAGCCATGGCCGGCCTTGCGCGGCACGACCGATCATCAGTGCGTCGGCGCCGGTTGCGTCGAGCACGGCCTTCGCTTTCGCCGGCGACGTGATGTCGCCGTTCGCGACGACCGGGATGCGCACGGCCGCCTTCACGGCCGCGATGGTGTCGTACTCCGCGTCGCCGCGGTAGAGGTCGGCGCGCGTGCGGCCGTGCACGGTCAGCATCGAGATGCCGGCCGCCTCGGCGAGGCGCGCGACCGTGATCGCGTTCTTGTGCTCGCGATCCCAGCCGGTGCGGATCTTCAGCGTGACGGGCACCGCATCCGGCCCCGTGCCGACCGCCGCGACGACGGCCTCGACGATCCGCTGCACGAGCGGTTCGTTCTGCAGCAGCGCGGAGCCGGCCGCGACGTTGCAGACCTTCTTCGCCGGGCAGCCCATGTTGATGTCGATGATCTGCGCGCCGTTGTCGACGTTGTAGCGGGCGGCTTCGGCCATCATCGCCGGATCGGCGCCGGCGATCTGCACCGCGATCGGCTCGACTTCGCCTTCGTGGTTCGCCCGCCGCATCGTCTTCGCGCTCTTCCACAGCTGCGCATTGGACGCGACCATCTCGGACACGGCGTATCCGGCCCCCAGCCGCTTGCACAGCTGGCGGAACGGGCGATCCGTCACCCCGGCCATCGGGGCGACGAACAGGTTGTTACGCAATACGTGAGGGCCGATAACGGGCATCGCAATGGCACCGCCCGCGAGCGCCAGGCGTCGCGGGCAAAAAAGGGCGGAGGGAAAACGCGCATTTTACCGTATTCCCATGCCCGGCCGATTTGACCCGGTTTGCACGGTGCTGATGGCGCGCAACGCGCGCCGCGCCGCCGCGCGTCAGTTGCGCTGGCCGAACATCATCTGGCGCGCGATCGCCTTCTTGAGCGGCGGGACGAATTCGAGCGCGGTGAGCGCCGCGCCGCGCAACAGCGGAATGGGGCCGGTGTCGACCGTGAACAGTCGCGCGAGCGTGTCGGTCGCGCCGATCGTGAAGCGCCGGTCGAGCGCACGCCGCGCGTTGAAGGTTGCGAGCGCGGTCGCTTCGAAGCCTTGCGTGGACAGCGCGTCGACGAGCGTATGCGCGTCGCGCAGCCCGAGGTTGAGCCCCTGGCCGGCGACCGGATGCAGCGTTTGCGCGGCGTTGCCGACGATCGCGATGCGCCCGTTGACGAGCGTTTGTGCCGCGTTCAGCCCGAGCGGGAACGATGCGCGCCCCGCGATCGCGACGAACTGCCCCATCCGCTCGCCGAAGGCAGCGCCGAGTTCGCGCAGGAACGCGTCGTCGGGAAGGGCGGCGCGGCGGGCCGCTTCGTCGGGCGTGCAGCACCACACGAGCGAATACTCGGCCTGGCGCGGGCCGCCGAGCGGCAGCAGCGCGAGCGGGCCTTCGTGCGTGAAGCGTTCCCATGCGACGTTCGGGCGCGGCGCCGAGACCGTGACCGTACCGACGATCGCGGTCTGACCGTAGTCGCGGCGATGCTTGCCCGTATCGGCCTGCTGTTCGTGGAACAGCCCGCCCTCGGCGTTGACGACGATGCGTGCGCGCAGCGTGCGCTCGCCTTGCGGGCCGTCGAGTGTCAGCGTGACGCCGTCGGCGTCCTGTCGCGGCGTGCGTGCGGTGGTCGACGTGAGCCAGTCGACGCGCGTGCCGCGCACGGCCTGCGCGAGCGCCTGCACGATCGAGCCGTAGCGCACGACATAGCCGAGCGCGGCGAGGTCGTGCTCGTCGCGGTCGATCAGCGTGCGGCCGAAATGGCCGCGCTGCGACACGTGGATGTGTTCGATCGGCGTCGCGTCGCCCGGCCATCCGAGCGTGTCGAGCAGCACGCGGCTGCCGTGCGATACGGCGATCGCGCGCGGGTCGTTCGCGCTCGCTGCCGGCTCGCGAGCGTCGATCAGCGCGATCGACGCGTGCTGCGTCGCGCTGCGTCGGCCGAGCCAGCCGGCGAGCGCGAGCCCGACGGGGCCCGCGCCGACGATGGCGAGATCGTAGTCCGGCGTGGCCGGGGAGGAAGCGGTCGTCATCAGTGTTCGTGAAACGGGGTAACGGTCAACAGCGGGTCAACAGCGAGTCAACGGTGGCTCGACAGCGGGGCGATGGCAACCTGCGGCACGCTCACGCGCCGTGCGCCGCGCCCGCGCGCATCAGCGCTTCGATCTCGGCAGCCGCCACCGGCACGTCGCGTGTGATCAGCTCGCAACCGTGCTCGCGCACGATCGCGTCATCCTCGATGCGGATGCCGATGTTCCAGTATTCGGACGGTACGTCGTCGGCTGCCCGCACGTACAGGCCCGGCTCGACGGTAAGCGTCATGCCGGGTTTCAGCGTGCGCCACGGCAACGCGCCGTCGGCGTCGCGCGCGGCGAGCCGCTCGCGGTAGTCGCCGCAATCGTGCACGTCCATGCCGATCCAGTGGCCAGTGCGGTGCATGTAGAAGCGTGCGTATGCGCGCTCGGCGATCACGTCGTCGACGTTCGAGAAGCGCGTCTTCGGGATGATGCCCGTATCGAGCAGCCCTTGCGCGAGCACGCGCACGGCCGCGTCGTGCGGCGCCTCGAACGGTACGCCCGCGCGCGTCGCATCGATCGCAGCCTGCTGCGCGCCGAGCACGATGTCGTACAGCGTGCGCTGCGCGGGCGAGAAGCGCCCGTTGGCCGGAAACGTGCGCGTGATGTCCGACGCGTAGCCGTCGAGTTCGCACGCGGCATCGATCAGGATCAGATCGCCGTCCCGCGCGGTCGCGTTGCCGGCCGGGTAGTGCAGCACGCATGCGTTCGCGCCGGCCGCGACGATCGAGCCGTACGCGGGCGCCTGCGCGCCATGCTTGCGGAACGTGTACAGCAGCTCGGCCTCGAGTTCGTATTCGCGGATCCCCGGGCGGCACACCTGCATCGCGCGACGGTGGGCGAGCGCGGAGATGTGCGCGGCACGCATCATGATCGCGAGTTCGTGTTCGTCCTTCACGAGCCGCATGTCGTCGACGAGCGGCGTGAGGTCGAGCAGCGCGTCCGGCGCGGCGACACCCGTGCGTGCTTGCGCGCGCACCGCATCGATCCAGCCGGCGAGCCGGCGGTCGAACTCGGCCGAGGCGCCGAACCGGTAGTGCACGGTGCCCGCATCGGCGAGCAGGCGCGGCATTTCGGTGTCGATCACGTCGACCGCGTAGGTCGCGTCGAAGCCGAATGCATCGCGCGCGGCCTCGGGCCCGTAATGGAAACCTTCCCAGATCTCGCGATCGGCATTCTTCGCGCGGCAGAACAGGACCGATTCCGGTGCGCCGTGCGACCCGGCCGCGTTCAGCACGAGCACGGCATCCGGCTCGGTGAAGCCCGTCAGGTAGTAAAAGTAGCTGTCATGTCGGTACGGGAAGGCCGTATCGCGGTTGCGCAGCATTTCCGGCGCGGTGGGAACGATGGCGACGCCGCCGCCCGCTGCGCGCAGTGCGGCAAGCACGCGTTCACGGCGCTGGCGGTAGACGTCGACGGCGATGGCGGTATCGAGGGGCGCATTCATCGTGCGATTGTAGCGCCGCCGGACGCGGCGTGTGAGAGGCGCGGCGGCAAGCCGCGCCGGACGGGGCTCGGCGACGGTTGTTGCAAACCATCCACAGGCCGGACGGGCGATTTTCTGCCCGGCCACGCCGGCCGGTTATGATCGGCGACAACGTATACTCTCGGCGGTTCCCTTAAAAAGGCAGATGATGAAATTAATCGGTTCGCTCAGCAGCCCGTACGTCCGAAAGGCGCGAATCGTGCTTGCTGAAAAGAAGATCGACTACAAGCTGGAGCTCGAGAACGTGTGGGCGCCGGAGACGGACATTCATGCATCGAATCCGCTCGGCAAGGTCCCGTGTCTCGTGATGGAGGATGGTGCCGCGGTGTTCGATTCCCGCGTGATCTGCGAATACGTCGATACGCTGTCGCCGGTCGGCAAGCTGATTCCGCCGTCGGGGCGTGAGCGTGTCGAAGTGCGTTGCTGGGAAGCGCTGGGTGACGGCGTGCTCGACGCGGCCGTGGCGATTCGTCTCGAACACACGCTGCGAGACGAAGCGCAGCGCAGCGCGAGCTGGATCGCGCGCCAACAGCGCAAGATCGACGACGCGCTCGTCGCAATGTCGCAGGGTCTCGGCGGCAAGACGTGGTGCGTCGGTAATCATTACACGCTTGCCGACATCGCACTCGGCTGCGCGCTCGGCTACCTCGACTTCCGGATGCCCGAACTCGACTGGCGCGATCGCCATCCGAACCTCGACAAGCATTTCGTGAAGCTGTCGCAGCGGCAGACGTTCGTCGACACGCTGCCGCAAGGCTGACCGGCCGCCGGCGGCGAATCGGACAGACAAAGGAAAGCGCCCCGCGGGGCGCTTTCGTTTTGGCGAGCCGCCTCCGGCGGCGGGCGATCGCGCGCTACTCGATCGACGTGTAAACGGTTTCGCCGAGCACGAACGAATCGCTGCGCGCGATCGGCCACCACTTGTCGTACAGCGTATAGCCGCAGGTCTGGCCGTCGAGTAGCGCGCCGGGCTTCAGGTATTTCAGCAACTGCGACATCAGCCGCACCTCGTGCGGCGCGACGCGCTGCACGATGTGATGCGCGCGCAGCTCGGACGGATGGCCCAGGCCGGCCGCCTGCACGAGTTCCTGCAGTGCATGCAGCGTATTGCGATGGAAGTTGTACACGCGCTCGGCCTTGTCGGGCACGACGATGGCGCGCTGGCGCACCGGGTCCTGCGTGGCGACGCCGGTCGGGCAGCGGTCGGTGTGGCAGTGCTGCGCCTGGATGCAGCCGACCGCGAACATGAAGCCACGCGCCGAATTCACCCAGTCCGCGCCGATCGCGAGCGTGCGCGCGATGTCGAACGCGGTGATGATCTTGCCGCTCGCGCCGATCTTCACGCGGTCGCGCACGCCGATCCCGACGAGCGTGTTGTGTACCAGCAGCAGCCCTTCCTGCAGCGGCACGCCGACATGGTCGGTAAATTCGAGCGGCGCGGCGCCGGTGCCGCCTTCCGCGCCGTCGACGACGATGAAGTCCGGCACGATGCCCGTCTCGATCATCGCCTTCGCGATCCCGAAGAATTCCCACGGATGGCCGATGCACAGCTTGAAGCCGGTCGGCTTGCCGCCCGACAGCGTGCGCAGCCGCTCGACGAATTCGAGCAGACCGCGTGGCGTCGAGAATTCCGAGTGCGTCGCGGGCGAGATGCAGTCCTTGCCCATCGGCACGCCGCGCGTCTCGGCGATCTCGGGCGTGATCTTCGCGGCGGGCAGCACGCCGCCGTGGCCCGGCTTCGCGCCTTGCGACAGCTTGATCTCGATCATCTTCACCTGCGGATCGGCGGCCTGCTTCGCGAACTTGTCCGGGTTGAACGTTCCGTCGTCGTTGCGGCAGCCGAAGTAGCCGGATGCGATTTCCCAGATGATGTCGCCGCCGTGCTCGCGGTGGTACTTCGACAGCGAGCCTTCGCCGGTGTCGTGCGCGAATCCGCCTTTCTTCGCGCCGAGGTTCAGCGAGCGGATCGCGTTCGCGGACAGCGAGCCGAAGCTCATCGCCGAGATGTTGAAGATCGAGATGTCGTACGGCTGCGCGCGGTTCGCGCCGACCCGGATGCGGAAGTCATGGTTCGGCAGCTTCGTCGGCGCGAGCGAGTGGCTGATCCATTCGTGCGCGACGGCCTTCACGTTCAGCTCGGTGCCGTACGGGCGATTGTCGGCGACGTTCTTCGCGCGCTGGTAGACGAGGCTGCGCTGCGCGCGGGAGAACGGCTTCTCGTCGGTGTCGTCCTCGACGAAATACTGGCGGATTTCGGGGCGGATGAACTCGAACAGGAAGCGGAAATGACCCCAGAGCGGGTAATTGCGCAGGATCGCGTGACGGTCCTGGTTCAGGTCATACAGGCCGAGGGCGACGAGGGCGACGGGGATGATGATCCACAGCCAGGAAAGCACGTGAATCGACGCGAGTGCGGCCACGGCAACGAGCAGCAGCACGGCGCACCACATTGCGAGGTAGCGTCTGGAAAGCATGGGGGGGCTCCGCAAGAATCTTGAAATGCCGCCATGCGTACGCTGCGCGGCGGCGCACCGGCCGCGACGGAATCGTGTTCCGCCGGGCGCGGCGTGCCGCAAGTCTAAACCGAATGGATGTCAGCGTGCTTCGGCGAGCGCGCCCGCGTGGGCTGCCGCCGGGACTGCCTGGCCGGGCTGGCCGGTGGCCGCGAACTCGATGATGCCGCCGCCGAGGCAGATCTCGCCGTCGTACAGCACGGCCGACTGGCCGGGTGTCACCGCCCATTGCGCGTCGTCGAACGCGAGCGAGAAGCGCTCGCCGTCGGCCCCGCCGAGCGCGGCCCGGCCGAACCTGCAGGCCGCATCGGCCTGACGATAGCGCGTCTTCGCCCCGCACGAAAAGCCTTCGGCCGGCGGCTCGCCCGCGACCCAGCTCACGTTGCCGGCGACGAGCTCGCGCGACAGCAGCCACGGGTGGTCGTGGCCCTGCACGACGTACAGCGTGTTCGACGCGATGTCCTTCGCCGCGACGAACCACGGTTCGCCGCTGCCGTCCTTGCTGCCGCCCAGGCCGATGCCCTTGCGCTGGCCGAACGTGTAGAACGCGAGGCCGATGTGCTCGCCGACCACCTTGCCGTCGGGCGTCTTCATCGGGCCGGGCTTCGTCGGAAGATAGCGGTTCAGGAAGTCGCGGAACGGCCGTTCGCCGATGAAGCAGATGCCGGTCGAGTCCTTCTTCTTCGCGTTCGGCAGGCCGATCTGCGCGGCGATCTCGCGCACCTTCGTCTTCGGGATCTCGCCGAGCGGGAACATCGTCTTCGACAGCTGCGCCTGGTTCAGCCGGTGCAGGAAGTACGACTGGTCTTTCGTATGATCGAAGGCCTTCAGCAGTTCGAAGCGACCGTCGCGCTCGCGCACGCGCGCGTAATGGCCCGTCGCGATCATTTCCGCGTCGAGCGACATCGCGTGGTCGAGGAACGCCTTGAACTTGATCTCGGCGTTGCACAGCACGTCCGGGTTCGGCGTGCGGCCGGCCGAGTATTCGCGCAGGAATTCGGCGAACACGCGGTCCTTGTATTCGGCCGCGAAGTTCACGGCTTCCACGTCGATGCCGATCAGGTCGGCCACCGACACCACGTCGATCCAGTCCTGGCGCGTCGAGCAGTATTCGCCGTCGTCGTCGTCTTCCCAGTTCTTCATGAACAGGCCGACCACGTCGTACCCCTGTTCCTTCAGCAGCCACGCGGTCACCGACGAATCGACGCCGCCCGACATGCCCACTACTACACGGCGCTTGCTCATTTGTTTACCGCCTGACGGTCGAATGCTTCCGGGCGCGGCGCGACCGAATGCGTGTGCACGAAATCGAGCGGAATGCGCCGCCCGGCGAGATAGTCGTCGACGCAGCGCATCACCGCAGGCGAGCGATGGCGCTCGCTGCACGCGCGCAGTTCGTCGGCGCTCATCCACAGCGTACGGACGATGCCGTCGTCGAGCATGTGGCCCGGCACCGGCTCGCCGGCCGTGCCGCAGAACGTGAAGCGCAGATAGGTCGCGCCGGCGCTGCCGGGGCGGTCGTAGTGCGCGAGATAGACGCCGACGAGCGCGTCGGGTACGAACGGATGCGCGGTTTCCTCGAGCGTTTCGCGGATCACGGCGTCGGCGAGAGTCTCGCCGGCTTCGAGATGGCCGGCCGGCTGGTTGATGCGCAGGCCCGTCGAGGTTTCTTCCTCGATCACGAGAAAGCGACCGGCGCGCTCGACGAGCGCCGCGACGGTCACATGCGGGGTCCAGATTTCGGGTTTCATGGTTCGGCATTTTACCGGTTGCGCCCGGACGCTGCCGGCCGTCTGGTTAGACGAATCCGACCCCGGTCATTCTTTGCGGCGGCAACAGGTCTTCCCGATTGCCGCGATGCGCATGGGCGCCGCCCGCCTCGGTTGGCGGCCCGCCGGGGGCGGAAGGTCCGATCGTCACGAGTCGAATCGCGCCCCGTTTTTCACGGGGCGACGATCGCCGCGACGCAGGCGGCGATCGTATCCCGCACGCGCACGATCGCCGGGTCGCGCTGCGTGCTCGTGCGCCAGCCGATTTCCACCGGGTAGCCCGGCAGCTCGACCGGGCACGCGAGCGCGCGCAGCGACGTCGACTGCGCGATGGCGCGAGCCGCATGCGCCGGTATCGTCGCCACCGCGTCGGAGCCGGCGAGCAGGTACGGCAGCGCCGCGAAATGCGTGGTTGACGCCGCGACGCGCCGTTTGTGGCCGAGCGCGGCCAGGGCTTCGTCGACGATCCCGATCACGCCGCCCGACGACACGAGCAGGTGATCGCGCTGCACGAAATCGGCGAGCACGAGCGTGCGCGGCGCGTGCGCGCGGCCGGCCGGATCGATGAGGCATGCGTAGCCGCCCGTCGCGACCGCGCGCCGGCTCAGCCCGTTCGCCGAGAACCCGCCCGACGCGATCGCGAGATCGACGCCGTGCCGCAGCAGCGCGTCGCCCGCGATACCGCTGTGCGTCTGCCGAAAGATCAGCCGGATGCCCGGGGCTTCGCTTGCGACTGCGTCGATCAGCGCGCGGCCGAGCGCGATCTCGAAGTCGTCCGACAGGCCGATCGAGATCGTACGGCCGACCCGTTCGCCGCCGTCGGCCGCGATCGCGAGGCTTGCGCGGCAGCGGTCGAGCGCATCGGACAGGATCGGCTTCAGTTCGTCCGCGCGCGGCGTCGGCGCGAGCCCGCGGCCGGTGCGCACGAACAGCGGATCGGCGTAGATCACGCGTAGCCGCGCGAGCGCCGCACTTACCGCCGATTGCGTGAGGCCGAGCCGCAGCGCCGCGCGGCTCGCGCCGCCTTCCTCGTACAGCGCCTCGAACACCTTCAGCAGGTTCAGGTCGAGCCCGGCGATATCATCCGTATTCATGTCAGTTATCGTTTTATCGATTTGATCGATGAAATGATATCGATAAAGATGGCGTCACCCACTCACTGGAGACGCTTTCATGTCCACCTCAGTTATCGCCGCGCTGCAGATCGGCGCATCGCCCGCCGGCACGCGCGCCACGCTCGACACGATCCTCGGCTACGAAGCCGCGATCCGCGACAGCGGCGCGTCGCTCGTCGTGCTGCCGGAGGCCGTGCTCGGCGGCTATCCGAAGGGCGAGATCTTCGGCACGCGGCTCGGCTACCGGCTGCCCGAGGGCCGCGACGCGTATGCGCGCTATGCCGCGCAGGCGATCGACGTGCCGGGCCCCGAAACCGACGAACTGGCCGCGCTGTCGCAGCGCACGGGCGCGAGCCTGGTGGTCGGCGTGATCGAGCGCGGCGGCAGCACGTTGTACTGCACGGCGCTGTTCTTCGATCCGCGCGACGGGCTCGTCGCGAAGCACCGCAAGCTGATGCCGACCGGCACCGAGCGGCTGATCTGGGGGCAGGGCGATGGCTCGACATTGCCGGTGGTCGACACGGCCGCGGGCCGTGCGGGCGCCGCGATCTGCTGGGAGAACCACATGCCGCTCCTGCGCTGCGCGATGTATGCGAAAGGCGTGCAGATCTGGTGCGCGCCGACCGTCGACGAGCGCGACCTGTGGCAGAGCTCGATGCGGCACATCGCACACGAAGGGCGCTGCTTCGTCGTGAGCGCCTGCCAGGTGCAGCCGTCGCCGCGTGCGCTCGGCATCGACGTGCCGGGCTGGGATCCCGAGCGGCCGCTGATCCGCGGCGGCAGCGTGATCGTCGGGCCGCTCGGCGACCTGCTGACGGAGCCGCTGATCGGCGAGGCCGGGCTCGTGACCGCGCGCATCGATACGGACGAGCTCGTGCGTGCGCGTTACGACTTCGACGTGGTCGGACACTATGCGCGCCCCGACGTGTTTTCGCTGCACGTCGACGAGCGGCCGAAGCGGTCAGTCGTGTTCGGGGAATGACGGGCGTTGCCGGGGCGCGGCCGCCCCGGCATGCGAATGGCGGCGGCGCGCGTCAGCGCATCGGCGCTTCCGCGATCCGCATGTAGTCGGCGATGCGCCGGCCTTCCATGTCCGGAAACTGCTCGTGCACGGTGATGTCGCCCATCCGCGCGATGTCGAAGGTGCGGAAGTCGTCGCGCAGCTCGCACCACGCGCCGATCGTCCAGCGTCCGCCCCAGTAGACGAGCCCGAGCGGCCACACGCGGCGCTTCGTGTGCGCGCCGAGCCGGTCGCGGTAGTCGAAGCTGACGATGTGATGCGTGTCGACCGCCTGGTGGATCGCGTCGACCTTCGCGCAGAATGTCTCGTCGATGTGGAACGAGGGCGCGAACACCGGCAGGCGATCGAGCGCGGTGCGCTTGTCGGCCGGCATCGCCGACGCGATCTTCGCGAGCGCCGAACGCGCGCCGCCCGCGAAGCGCGCGCCGCCCCAAGTCTCGAGCATCCGCGCGCCGGCCGCGAGTGCCGCGAGCTCCTCGGCGGTGAACGTGAGCGGCGGCAGGCTCGCGTTGCGGTTCAGCCGGTAGCCGATGCCGGCTTCACCTTCGATCGGCACCCCTGACAGTTGCAGGTCGCGCACGTCGCGATAGACCGTGCGCGGCGACACCGACAGCCAGTCGGCGAGCTGCTGCGCGGTCGTGAGACGACGCCCGCGCAGCAGCTCGGCGATCTGGAACAGGCGGTCGGCACGGCGCGTCATGGCTGAACCTCGACTCCAACGGCTACGGGGACTTCGCGATGATAGCGCCGCGCCGGCCGGATCGTAGACGCGCTCAGTGGCATTTCGGTGCGTGCAGGCCGACGCGGTTGCCTTCGGTATCGATCAGGTAGCCGATGTAGCCGTAGTTGTTCGGCAACTCGACGACCGAGCCCTGTACGACGCCGCCTGCGCGCTTCGCGCGCTCGAGCGCCGCGACGACCGATTCGCCGGCGTTCAGGTACACGAGCACGCCGTTGGCGCTCGGCTTCATCTGCTGCGGATCGAACACGATGCTGCCGCCCGTGCTCGACGCTTCGTGATCGAACACGGCCATCGGCACGCCGCCGATGACTTCGCGTTGCAGCGTCGTCTGCAGCACGGTTTCGTAGAAACGGATCGCCCGGTCGAAATCGAGGGACGGGATGTCGAACCACGCGATCGCGCGTTCCAGGGTTGCGGTTTCGGTTGCTGCTGCAGTTGCGGACGTCATGACGAGCTCCTTGTTGTTCGGGTTCTTGATGGAAACCAGCCTTGCATTGCGCCGGGATTGCAGTGTGATCGGGTGCTGCTGACAGCGTGCTGTCAGTAGTCGTGGCGGTGCTGACAAAAGGGGGACCTGACGGCTTTGGCGGGTAAGGGCGGTGCGGGAACCGCATCGGCGCGCGGGGGCGGCGCGGCACGCGGGCACTGCCCGCGTGGGGGCGGTGGAAAGAAAAACGCCCGGCTCAGGCCGGGCGTCGTCTGGGTGCCAGCAGGCGGCCGCGGCGGCCGTCTCGCGTGTCAGGCGTCGCCTTCCGGCGCGGCGGGGCGTGCCTTCACGCTGCCGGCGATCAGGTCGAAGCGGAACAACCGGCATTCGAGCGCGCCGTTGAACAGCGGCGTCTTCGCCGATTCGCGCAGGCGCAGCAGGCCCGGCAGCGAGCGGTCCGACGTCAGCAGGAACGCCTGCCAGCCCGTGAAGCGCTGCTTGAGCGCATCGCCGAGCGCGTTGAAGAATTCGCTGTCCGGTGCGTCGGTGTGCGTGCGGCGGAATGCGTCGTCGTTGCCGCGGTTGCGGCCCGTCTCGCGCACCTCGCCGCGCGCGCTGCGGCCGCGCACCTCGATCCGCTCGCCGTACGGCGGGTTCGCGAGAATGATGCCCGGGCCGTCGCACGGCGGCGTCATCCCGCGCGCGTCGACCTGCTTGAGCCACACCGACGGCACGCCCGCACGCTCGAGGTTTGCGCGCGCCTTCTCGAGCATGTCGCCCGAGATGTCGCTGCCGTACACGCCGAGCGAATCGCGCTTGCCGCGCGCCGCGCGCTTCGCGTCGAGCGCCGCGACCTTCAGGCCCTGCCATGCGGTGATGTCGTACTGCTTGAGCTTTTCGAAGCCGAACCGGCGCTCGACGCCCGGCGCGACGCCGAGCGCGATCTGCGCGGCTTCCGCGAGGAAGGTGCCGCTGCCGCACATCGGGTCATACAGCGGCGTGCCGGGCGTCCAGCCCGTCAGGCGCAAGATGCCGGCCGCGAGGTTCTCGCGCAGCGGCGCCGCGCCCTTGTCGAGGCGCCAGCCGCGCTTGAACAGCGGCTCGCCCGACGTGTCGAGGTACAGCGTGCACTCGTTGGCCGTCAGGAACGCGAACACGCGCACGTCCGGCGCGCCGGTGTCGATGCTCGGGCGTGCGCCGGTCTTGTCGCGCATCCGGTCGCAGATCGCGTCCTTCACGCGCAGCGTCGCGAATTCGAGGCTCTTCAGCGGCGACTTGATCGCGGTGATGTCGACGCGCAGCGTCTGCGTCGATGCGAACCAGCGCTCCCATGGCTGCTCGAGCGCGAGTGCGTAGACGTCCTGTTCGTTGCGGTACGGGCGGTGCGCGATCTTCAGCAGGATCCGGCTCGCGATTCGCGAATGGAGGTTCGCGGCCATGCCGGCGGTCCAGCCGCCGCGGAAATGAACGCCGCCCGGCACCTGCGCGCCCGCGGTGAACGGCGCGCCGTCCAGATGTCGGCCGGCGATTTCGGCCAGCTCGGCGGCAAGCGCCGCTTCGAGGCCGCGCGGGCAGGGAGCGAAGAATTCGTACAGGGTGGGCGAGGACATAAGGCGGGTGAGGACGTGCAAAAGTCCACTATTGTACGCGGCGCGGGCGGCCGGAGCCGGCGTTGCATCCGATTCGGCGCGCCGGCGCCGGTGTGCCGGTCCTGACGGCGAGCCGGCAGGCCCGCGCGGCGACGCCCGCCTCGGGCTGCGCGCCGCCGTCGGACGGTCAGTGAGCGCCTGGCTGGCCGGCCCGCGCGGCCGGCGCGCCGGCCGGCCAGAACAGCGCGGACGGCTTCGACAGCACCGTGCGGACGATCGCGCCGACCAGCGCGCGCACCTTGGTGCGGCGCAGGCTGCGCGAGCGCACGGCCATCGTGAATGCGAGCGCGAAGCTCACGAGCACGTTGAGGATCGCCATGCTCAGGACGCCGGCGCAGGCCCACCACAGCTCGGGCGTGCCGAGCGCGCCCTTGCCGAGCACGCCGAGCGCGATCCCGATCGACCCGGCCGACAGCGTCACGTGGCGCACCTCGAACGGGAACAGGAACACGGTGACGATCGCCGGGATCAGGCCGAGCATCAGGCCGAGACCCACGTTGGCGACGACGCCCGCGACGTTCGAGCGACAGAAGTGCGCGAGTTTCGCGGCACCCGACGCGCCGAGGGTGAGCCGCAGCCGCCGGTTGTACGTGAGCGCGTCGCCGACCCGATGCAGCACGAACCAGTTGTCGGCCCAGCCCGCGAGCAGGCTCGACGCCCACAGCAGCACGCCCGTGAGCGCCGCATAGAATGGCGTCGGACCCAGCAGCGAGAACGAGTGCAGCGTCGCGTGCGCCTTCTCCGGCGAGATCAGGTTTGCGTGCAGCAGGTTGCCGGCGAACAGCTGCACGAGCAGGCACACGGGCAGCACGACGAGCACGTTGCCGGAAATCGCCGCGGCCTGCGTGCGGATCAGCGCGATCACCGACGCGACGAACGCCTTCACGCCTTCCTCGTGGCCGGTGTCGTCGAGCTCGCGCGCGAGCGTCGGCGCGGTCATCGCGGGCTGCTTGGTCGCGAGCGTGAAATGCAGGAAGTGCATCAGCATGAAGCTCGCCGCGTAGTTGACGCCCGCGAGCAACCCTTCGAGCATCGACTGCAGGTGCGCGCCGGTGATCGCGAACTTCACGCACACGGTCACGACGGTGACGAGCCCGCCGCCCGCGGCCATCCGCAGCATCTTCAGGTACTCGGCGCGGCCGCGCGAGATGTAGTGCTCGCCGGTGTCCGCGTTGGTCTCGACGAGCTTGCGCGCGAACAGCGAGAAGTTGCTGCGCATGAGGTGCGACACGCTCTGGCTGTTCTGGTTCGCGTCGACGAGTTCGGCCGTCAGGCGCGCCATCCCGCGCAGGTCGTCGCGTGCCATCCACGCGTTGAGCAGCATTTCCGCGCGCAGGATGCGCATGCGCATCCGTTCGACCTGGAACACGATGTCGACCGACACGCCGTTGCGGTACAGGTGCGCGAACACATCGTCGACGGCGATCCGGCATTCGTCGAGCAGCACGCGCAGGTAGTTCACCTCATGAAGCAGCTTGCTCGGGTCACCGCCGTCCTCCACGGCCGCGTGCGCGGTCTCGACCGCGAGCATCGCGCGCGTGAGCCGATAGAACGGCTGCGTTTCGAGCGGCTTGCGCGCGTCGTCGTCGGACAGGCGGCTGCGCACCGTCTGCGACAGGCCGGTCGAGCTGATCTGGCAGGTCAGGTTGTGCAGCGCGGCCAGCAGGTCGCGCGAGAACGAGCCGGGCTCGTGGCGCTCTTCGTCGGTGACGTCGAACGAGAACAGCTCGGCGAGGCGCGCGAGCAGGTCATCGGGCAGCGCGTCGATCCATTGGGCGTCCCCGGGTGCCGGGAACATCAGCGTGAACAGCGCCGTCAGTTCGCGGCGGTTCGGCGCGGGCGGGATCAGCGACGCGTCGATGCGCTCGAACAGCGCGCCGAAGAAACCGGAATGCACGGGCATCCCCGCGTCGCACAGCAGCGAGATGCCGTCGCATTCGCGCAGAATCCCGCGCAGGATGCGCGCGGCGTGCGATTTCCATGCGGGATTGCGGTCGAGCACGTGGAACAGGTAGCGCAGCCGCGCGTGCGCCGGATACGCGCGCGCGTCGGCGTCGCGTTCGGCCGGCGTGTCGTGCGCGACCTGCATCGCGCCGTTGCGGCGCAGCCAGTGCGCGAGCTCGATCAGCCATTCGCTGCGTTCGGCGTACGACGCCTCCGCGTCGGCATGCGCAAGCAGCGCATCGAGCTGGTGGCCCGCATTGCGCGACGCGCGCCACTTCTTGATCAGGGTCGTCAGGGAACGAAACATAAACGGAATAGCGAAAGCCCTGGACGGGCGGGTTCGGGATGCCGGCCGGAACACGGCGCGGCGCCGGGGAGAACGGTGAGGCTGGTCGGGGGGCGCGGACGATGCGCGGCGACCCGCGATGCGGCTGCCCCGGTGCGGACCACGCGGATCGCATGCGCGCCCCGGCAGACGCGGCGATCGGACCGGATACGACTGGCGGATCGCCGCCGGCGTGCGCGCGCGACGAGCGGCGCGAGCCGGAAAGTGCGTAGGATCGTCAATCGGGCGCGAAAACGCAAGCCGACCGCGTTGCATGGTGCCGGTTCCGGCGGATTTTGACAAACAATGCAAAGCCGCCGTTCGGCCGATGGATGCCGAGCAACGCAGGCAGTGGCGGCGAGGGCGGCAGGTTCGCGTGCGCGGTTGCATGCGCACGCGGATCGATGCCGACGATGACTATCGGGCGGCGTGTGCCGAGCGCAGCCGTGCCGCGCGCATGCATCGGCCGCCGGCCCGCGCGTCGCGCTTACGCGCCGGACTTGCCCGTCGCGCCCGCATCGTTGCCGGGCATCGGACTGGCCGGGCAAGGCACGGCGGGCGCGGCGGCCGTTGCCTTGCCGGACGCGGTCGTCGAGGTGACCGACGCAGCCGCGGCTCCGCGCCGCGCGGCCATCGCGCGCACGCCGGACGCGGCCTGCGATGCGATCACGTCGAGCGCGCGCCGGTGGCCCGCGACGAGCGCGTCGTAGCCGTCGGCGACCGGTTCCGCGACGCTCGTGCGACACGTCATCACGGCCTGCGTGCCGAGCGCGCGCACGCTCCACACCGCATCGATCGCCGCGCGTTTGCCGGGCCACGACTCGAAGCGCTGCACGTTCACGCTGATCCGATAGACGGGCACGCCGGCCGGATACGCGGAATTCGCGACGTCGATCGTGCCGAGCTGTGCGGCGAGGTCGTCGGACAACGCGCGGCGGATTTCGTCGGCGGGCGGCGCGGCCCAGCGCTCCTGTTCGAGCACGTCGACCTGCGCGGCGTTCTTCTGTACGACGAGCTGGTTCTTCGCGACCTGCTCGGGCACGCCGACGGACGGCACCTCGATCAGGAACGACGGGTTGGCGGGCGCGGTACGCACGGGCGCGGCCGCGTCGGCCGGGCTCAGCGTATAGAACCGCGCGGGCGGCGAGCTGCACGCGGCGAGCGCAAGCGCGGCGAAGACTGCCGCCGCGCCGCTCGCGACGATGTTCGCGCGTGTCGTCGTCATTGTTGATCTCCTGGCTTGCCCTTGAGCAGCGATTCGGGATGGCGCTCCAGATAGTCGGCGAGCGCGTTCAGCGATTGCAGCGTGCGCGTGAGTTCCTTCAGTGCGCCGCGCACGTCGGACTGCAGCGGCGAATCCTGCTGCAGCGTCGCCTCGGCGGTCGAGAAGGTCTGCTTCGCGGCCGACAGCGTGTCGCGCGCTTCCGGCGCGACCTGCGTGTCGAGCTGCTTGAAGAGCTTGTCGGCGTTCGACAGCGCGCTGTTCAGGTTCGCGCCGATCTGGTCGAACGGCACCTTGTCGAGCTTCTTCGCGATGTCGGCGACCTGCAGCTGCAGTTCGTCGAGCGTGTTCGGCACGGTCGGCAGCTCGAGCGGCTGGCGTGCCGCGTCGATCTCCACGACCGGTGCCTTCGGGAAGAAGTCGAGCGCGACATAAAGCTGGCTCGTCAGCAGGTTGCCGGTGCGCAGCTGGCCGCGCAGCCCGTGCCTGACGAGGCGCGTGACGATCTCGCGGCGGGCCGGTTCGCCCTTGCTCTCGATCGTTTCGCGGAAGCGCGGGCCGAGCCGCTCCGGATACACGTTCATCGTCACCGGCATCAGGAAGTTCTTGGTCTTCGGATCGAAGTCGATGCCGATGTTCGTCACTTCGCCGAGCACGATGCCGCGGAAGTCGACCGGCGCGCCTACCGCGAGCCCGCGCAGCGACTGGTTGAAGTTCATCACGACCTGCAGCGGCTGGCCGTCCGGATCGCGCATCGCGTCCGTCTCGTCGGAGCCGAGGCGGAAGGTCGTGTTGTTCGGCGCCGTCGCGCCGCTGTCCTGGTTCGGCGGCGTCTGGAACGCGATGCCGCCGAGGATCACGGTCGCGAGCGACTGCGTGTTCAGCTTCAGGCCGCTCGAATCGAGCCGCAGGTCGACGCCGCTCGCCTGCCACCAGCGCGAGTTCACGCCGACGTACTGGTCGTACGGCGCGTTGACGAACACGTTGAACGTGACGCCCGTGCCGTCCTTGTCGAGCGAGAAGCCGACCACCTGGCCGACCTGCACGCGGCGGTAGTAGACGGGCGAGCCGATGTCGACCGAGCCGAGGGAATCGCCGCGCAGCACGTATTGCGTGCCCTTCTGGTCGCCGGTCACGGCCGGCGGCGTCTCGAGGCCGGTGAAGTCGGTCTGCGTGTCCTGCCCGTGGCCGGCATCGACGCCGATGTACGCGCCCGACAGCAGCGTGCCGAGCCCCGACACGCCGGTCGCGCCGACGCGCGGACGCACGATCCAGAAGCGCGAACCCTTGACCGCGAAGTCCTCGGCTTCCTTCTTCAGCTGCACCTGGACGAGCACGCGCGACAGGTCCTTCGACAGCTTGATCGTCTTGACCATGCCGATCTCGACGTCCTTGTACTTGACCTGCGTCTTGCCCGGCTCGAGCCCTTCCGCGCTGTGGAAGCTGATCGAGATTTCCGGGCCGCGCTCGCGCACGGACTTGATCACGAGGCCGATACCGATCAGCGCGGCGATCAGCGGCACGAGCCAGACGAGCGACGGCAGCCAGCCGCTTTTCGTCGAGATCGCCGGATCGGGCGGCCGGGACGCGTCTTGCTGCGGGCCTTGCGGACTATTCATGGTGTTTCCCTGAGGTTTCGACTGGATCCCAGATCAGGCGGGGATCGAACTGCATCGACGCGAGCATCGTCAGGATCACGACCGAGCCGAACGCGAGCGCGCCGGGGCCGGCCGTGATGACGGCGAGCGAACGGAAATGGACGAGCGCGACGGTGAGCGTCACGACGAAGATGTCGAGCATCGACCAGCGGCCGATCCGCTCGACGATCCGGTACAGGCGCGTGCGCTGCAGCGACCGCCACACGGTGCGCCGCTGCGCGGTGCCGACGAGGATCGTCAGCACGCCGAGCTTGAGCATCGGCACGAGGATGCTGGCGACGAATACGACGACCGCGAGCGGCCAGTCGCCGGACGTCCAGAAATAGATGACGCCGCTCATGATCGTGTCCTCCTGCGAGCCGACGATCGACGACGTGCGCATGATCGGCAGCAGGTTCGCCGGAATATAGAGGATCGCGGCCGCGATCAGCAGCGCCCAGGTGCGCGTGATGCTGTTCGGCGTGCGGAAGTGAAGCGTGCTGCCGCAGCGCGCGCAATGCGCGTGCGGATGGTCGATCGTCTGCACGAGCCCGCATGCGTGGCAGCTGGCGTAGCCCTCGCGGGCGGCGGTCGGCATCGTCATTGGCGGGGCGCTTGCGGCGGCGAAGCGGTGCCGTCGGGCGTGGCGGGCGTGCGCCCGGCGCGCAGCTCGTCGGCGATGTCCCACAGCGTGCGTGGATCGAACATCAGCACGACGGCGGTCATCAGCGTGAGCGCGCCGAACGCGAACAGCGCCGCGTCGGGCACGACGCGCGCGAGGCTCACCATCTTCACGATCGTCACGACGATCCCGAGCATGAACACCTCGATCATCCCCCACGGCCGCACGAGCTGGATCGTGCGCAGCACGAAATTGAGGCCCGGCGGCACGACGCCACGCCGGATCGGCAGCAGCACGTACAGCAGTGCGGCCATCTCGACGAGCGGGAACAGCACGGTCGAGCAGAACACCATCACGCCGACGATCTCCATGTCCTGATGCCACAGCGCGTCGATCGCGCCGATCAGTGTCGTCTGCACGCGGGTGCCGTTCAGGTCCATTTCGAGGATCGGGAACGCCTGCGCGATGACGAACGTGACGAGTGCCGCGACCGCAAGCGCGCTGATGCGCTCGATCTGCGTGGTGCTGTTGCGATAGAGCAGTGCGTCGCAGCGCGGGCAGCGCGCGATTTCGCGACCGCTCAGGCGCGGTTTATGCAACAGTGCGTCGCATTCGTGGCAGGCAATCAGGTCGTGTCGTTGCATGGAAAAGGCAGTTGTGCGACGGGCGGGGAACGCGTCGACAGGGCCGGAACCCGCGCCAATCTTACCAAAACGGCTTTTTCGGCGTGTCAACGCCCCGTCACGGGGTGACCGGCCGGTAACATGGCGCAAACCTGTCAGCAGGCTGACGCGCCTGTCCTCGGAGTCCGCGCGAGACAAAAGGTTGCGGTAGCATGGCGCCCGTGACAAGCGTCGGACGAATTTACCGGCGCAGCCGTTCGCTCAACTGAGGAATCCATGATGGCATCGAAATCGCCGCCGGCCTCGCCGGCACGCTACGCGCACACCGCGATCGCGCTGCACTGGCTGATCGCGCTGCTGATCGTCTGCGGCTTCGCACTCGGCTGGGTGATGACCGACATCCCCGGCTTCACGCCGACGAAGCTCAAGTACTTCTCGTGGCACAAGTGGATCGGCGTGACGGTGTTCGCGCTCGCGGTTGTGCGCGTGCTGTGGCGCGCGACCCACCTGCCGCCGCCGCTGCCGGGCGACACACCGGCGTGGCAGCGTGCGGTGTCGCACGGCGTGCACATGCTGCTGTACGTGCTGATGATCGTGATTCCGGTTACGGGCTACCTGTACAGCTCCGCGTCGAACATCCCGGTCGTCTATCTCGGCATCGTGCCGCTGCCGCGCCTGATCGATCCCGATCCTGCGCTGAAGGAAACCTTCAAGACGCTGCACGTGTCTTTGAATTACATTCTGCTTTCGCTCGTCGCCATGCATGTGCTCGCGGCGCTCAAGCACCAGTTGTTGGACCGCGACGGCCTGCTGTCGCGGATGCTTCCCTCTGCCAAATGAAGGATCCCATGAAAGTGTCTTTCTCCCGCTCCATGCTGACCGCGTTCGCCGCGGTGTCACTCGTTGCGTCGGCCGCGGCGCACGCCGACGTCGATCTCGCGAAGAGCAAGGTGTCCGCCGTGTCGAAGCAGATGAACGTGCCGACCGAAGGCGCATTCAGGAAGTTCTCCGCGCAGGTGAAGTTCGACCCGGCCAAGGCTGCGCAGGGCAGCGCGCAAATGACGATCGACATCGCGAGCTTCGACCTCGGCGACAAGATGTACAACGACCAGGTCGCGGGCAAGGACTGGTTCGACGCAAAGGCGTATCCGCAGGCGACCTTCGCGTCGTCGGCGATCGCGCCGGCGGGCGGCAACAAGTACAACGTGACCGGCAAGCTGACGATCAAGGGCAAGTCCGAGACCATCACGGTGCCCGTCACGGTCACGCAGAGCGGCCCGACGCAGACCTTCGACGGCGTGCTGCCGATCAAGCGTTCGGCGTTCAACGTCGGCACCGGCGAATGGAAGGACACGTCGATCGTCGCCGACGAAGTGCAGATCAAGTTTCATCTCGTCGCCACGAAGTAAGCGGCGGGTTGTCGCATCACCCCGAATGCCGCGCGAGGGCGCGGCGCCGTTCCAAGGAGAAAGCGTTTGAAAAAGCATCTGATCATCGCCGCGGGCGCGCTGGCCGCTTCGCTGTCGTTCTCGGCATTCGCTGACAGCGCGACGTACCAGTTCGACCCGAGCCATACGTACCCGAGCTTCGAGGCCGACCACTTCGGCGGCCTGTCGGTCTGGCGCGGCAAGTTCGACAAGTCGAGCGGCACCGTGACGCTCGACCGCGCGGCGAAGACCGGTACGGTCGACGTGACGACCGACATCGCGTCGATCCACACGGGCAGCGCGAAGCTCGACGAGCACCTGCAGACGGCTGAGTTCTTCGACGTCTCCAAGTTCCCGCAGGCGAACTACAAGGGCGCCATCAAGTTCGACGGCGACAAGCCGGTGTCGGTGGTCGGTAACCTGACGCTGCACGGCGTCACGAAGCCGGTCACGCTGAAGATCGATTCGTTCAAGTGCATGCCGCATCCGATGCTCAAGCGCGAAGTGTGCGGCGTTGACGCCGTCGGCGAATTCAGCCGCGACGATTTCGGCCTCGACTACGGCAAGCAGTACGGCTTCAAGATGAAGACGAAGCTGCTGATCACGGCCGAAGCCGTCAAGCAGCAGTAACGCGCGCGGCCGGGCTGGCCGCCGCGTCACGCCGCCGGCCCGTCGCGAGCCAGCCGCCGCGCTCCCGTTTTCAGGGGGCGCGGCGGTTTTTTTTGCGCGCCTATAATCGTCGGCGCAGCGCGCGGCGCGAGAATCGGCGCGCCCGACACAACGTACAACGACAAGGAGATCGCCGATGCATGCCGTCACGCAGTCCAGCTCCATTGCCTCGTCGCCGCGCGTGTGGCGCGCGGTGGTCGCCGCGTCGATCGGTAACGCGCTCGAGTGGTTCGACCTCGTCGTCTACGGCTTCTTCGCGGTGACGATCTCGAAGCTGTTCTTTCCGGCCGGCAACGATACCGTGTCGCTGTTGCTCACGCTCGGCACGTTCGGCGTGTCGTTCTTCATGCGCCCGCTCGGCGCGATCGTGCTCGGCGCGTATGCCGACCGCGCGGGCCGCAAGGCCGCGCTCACGCTGTCGATCCTGCTGATGATGGCCGGCACGCTGGTGATCGCGGTGCTGCCGACCTACCAGACGATCGGCGTTGCCGCGCCGCTGATCCTCGTCGCCGCGCGGCTGATGCAGGGTTTCTCCGCCGGCGGCGAATTCGGCAGCGCGACCGCGTTCCTGGCCGAGCACGTGCCGGGCCGGCGCGGCTTCTTCGCGAGCTGGCAGGTCGCGAGCCAGGGGCTCACGACGCTGCTTGCCGCCGGCTTCGGCACCGTGCTGAACGCGCAGCTCACGGCCGACCAGATGGCCGTGTGGGGATGGCGCATCCCGTTCTTCTTCGGGCTGCTGCTCGGGCCCGTCGCGTACTACATCCGCTCGAAGGTCGACGAGACGCCCGAATTCCTCGCCGCCGAAAGCACCGCGAGCCCGCTGCGCGACACGTTCGCGTCGCACAAGGCACGGCTCGTCGCCGCGATGGGCGTGGTGGTGCTCGGCACCGTCGCGACCTATCTCGTGCTGTTCATGCCGACCTACGGCGTGAAGCAGCTCGGCCTTGCGCCGTCGGCCGCGTTTGCCGCGATCCTCGTCGTCGGCGTGATCCAGATGGCGTTCGCACCGCTCGTCGGCCACTGGTCGGATCGTTACGGACGCGTGCGCGTGATGCTCGCGCCGGCCGTCGGCATCCTCGTGCTGATCTATCCGGCGTTCGCGTACCTGGTCGCGCATCCGGGCTTCGGCACGCTGATCGCGCTGCAGGTGCTGCTCGCGTTCCTGATGACCGGCTATTTCGCAGCGCTGCCCGGGCTGTTGTCCGAAGTGTTTCCGGTGCAGACGCGCACGACCGGGATGTCGCTTGCGTATAACGTCGCGGTGACGATCTTCGGTGGCTTCGGGCCGTTCATCATCGCGTGGCTGATCCGCGCAACCGGGATGAAGACCGCGCCGAGCTTCTACCTGATGTTCGCGGCCGTGCTGAGCCTCGCGGCGCTGATCGTGCTGCGCCGGCGGTTCGGGTTCCGGTGACGCGGGGTGCGCGGCGGCGCGTCAGTCGCTGCCGCGCTCGCATACCGGCTGCGCCGGCATCAGTTGCGCGGGCGCCGCGATGGTCTGCACCGGCCGGCCGGCGAGCGCGTCAAGCGCCTGCCGGAGCTGCCAGTCGGCATCCGTGCCGAATTCCCGCTGCGGCAGCGCCGCGCTCTTCGACGTATCGATTTTCTCGCGCACGCGCGCTTCGCGCAGTTTCTGCCGTGCCTTGCGTACCTGCGCGAACGGATCGGGCGTCAGCCGGTCCGCATACGGCGCGCGGGCGAGATCGACTTCGCGGTACCACAGCAGCACGCCGTCGACGTCCGAGTCGTGGCGCGGCTGCACGAGCCAGTCCGGCACGACGCCGTAACCGTCCATCGGGCAGCCGTTCGGCCGCAGGTTGCGCGCGAACGTGAAATTGACGCGTGTGCCGTCGATCAGGTCGACGCCGGTCTGCGCGAGCCCCTTTCCGTAGGTCGGCATCCCGAGCAGCCGCGCGCGGCCGAGGTCCTTCAGTGCCGCCGCTGTCGCTTCGGCGGCCGACGCGCTCTGTCCGTCGACGAGCACGACGAGCGGCACGCTGCGCCACCAGTCGTCTGCCTGCAGCGGTGCGAGCGGATCCTGGCCGTGCATGACCGGCAGTTCGTAGTCGGGCCAGTTGGTCGTGAAGCGGCGACGCTTCGTGCCGTCGCGCTCGAGCGTCACCATCGCGGTGCGGTCGCGCCCGGCGAACAGCGCGGTGATGCCGATCGCCGCATTCAGCGCGCCGCCGCCGTTGATGCGCAGGTCGAGGATCACGCCTTTCACTGGCGGCCCCGCGCGGCGCGCGGCCTGCACCGCGTCGATATAGTTGCCGACCGCGGGCTCCGGGAAGCTCGACAGCCGCGTGTACAGGATGTCGCCGGCGAGCCGCTTGGCGGTCGCCGGGTGTGGCCGGACGATTGCGCGGACCGGCGCGAAGGTCAGCGTCGAATGGTTTGGACCACGCCGGACCGTGAGCTTCAGCGGCATGCCCGCGTCGCCCTTCGCGAGATTCACGACCTCGCTGCTGTCGATCCCGACGACGCTGCGGTCGTTCATCGCGACGACGAGATCGTCGGGCCGCACGCCGGCCTGTTCGGCGGGCGCGTCGGGGATCACGTCGATGATGTGCAGGCCGTCGGGCCGCGTCTCGAACACGATGCCGATGCCCGGCGTGCCGTCGCGTGCGCGGCGCTCGTCGTCGCGCCGTTGCTGTTCCTCCTTTGCGTTGAAGAAGCGCGCATACGGCAGCGTCTTGATTCCGTCGTGCACTGTGGCGTCGAGCAACTCGCCGATGTCGACGTCGGTCAGGTGCTGCTTCTTCAGCACTTCGACCGCGGCCTTCAGTTCGCAGAGCTGCGGTTCCCAGTCGGGCGGGCAGGGTGACGGTTGTGACGCCGCGGCAGCAGCAGCGGCGGGCGGGGCGGACGCGGATTGCGCGCGGGCGGCCGATGCGCATGCAACGAACGCGGCCGCGGCGGCGGCACCGGTACTCCAGGCGACGATGCGATGAACGACACGCGTGGCAGGCATCATGAGGACCGCGGCTTCGACGGGTGGCGGGGCGGGATGGTGAAGCGATTGTAGCCGACGGTCCGTGCGGTCGCGCCGGAGGAAGCGGACGCGGCTCGCGCATGAAAAAAGGCCGGTCCAACAGGACCGGCCTTCTGGTATCCGCCGAAACGACGCGGTGTTTAAACCTGCGCGCCCGCGTTCGGATCGTCCGGATCGTGCGCCGTCTTCTTTTCCTTGATCAGGTCTTCGCGCTTGATGCCGAGCCACATCGCGAGCGAGCCCGCGACGAACACCGACGAGTAGATGCCGAACATGATGCCGACCGTCAGCGCGAGCGCGAAGTAGTGCAGCGTCGGGCCGCCGAAGAAGAACATCGACAACACCATCATTTCCGTCGACGTGTGCGTGATGATCGTCCGCGACATCGTGGTCGTGATCGCGTGGTTGATCACCTCCGACACGCTCATCTTGCGTTCGCGGCGGAACGTTTCGCGGATCCGGTCGAAGATGACGACCGACTCGTTGACCGAGTAGCCGAGCACCGCGAGAATCGCCGCGAGCACCGCCAGCGAGAACTCCCACTGGAAGAACGCGAAGAAGCCGAGAATGATCACGACGTCGTGCAGGTTCGCAATGATGCCGGCGACCGCGTACTTCCATTCGAAGCGGATCGACAGGTAGATCACGATGCCGATCACCACGCACGCGAGCGCGAGGAGACCGTCGGTCGCGAGTTCGCGGCCGACCTGCGGGCCGACGAACTCGACGCGCTGCAGCGTCACGTCCGGGCTCTGCGCCTTCAGCGCGGTCATCACCTGGTCGCTCTGCTGCGCGGACGTGAGGCCTTCCTTCAACTGCAGGCGGATCAGCACGTTGCGCGACGTGCCGAAGTTCTGCACTTGCGCGTCGGCGTAGCCGAGCTTGCCGAGCGTGTCGCGCACGGGTTCGAGCTGCGCGGCCTGCTGGTACTGCACCTCGATCACCGTGCCGCCGGTGAATTCGACGGACAGGTGCAGCCCGCGGTGGAACAGGAAGAACACGGCGGCGAGGAACGTGACCAGCGAGATCACGTTGAACACCAGCGCGTGCCGCATGAACGGAATGTCTTTACGGATGCGGAAAAATTCCATGGCTTCGTCTCCGGGGCCTTATTGGGTCGAGCCCGGTTTCTTCGTCGACACGCCTTGCTGCGCGCGGTTGCGCAGCTGCGGCTTGCCGGCGCGCGGTGCGTTGCCCTTCGCGGGTGCGGCGAGCTTCGCGGCGCGTGCGGTATCGGTCGATTCGTCAGCCGCGGCGAACGAGGCGCCAGCCGTGGCGCCTTCCGGTTTCCACACCTGGCCGATCGCGAGCGACTTCAGCTTCTTGCGGCCGCCGTACCAGAGGTTGACGATCCCGCGCGAGAAGAACACCGCGGAGAACATCGACGTCAGGATGCCGAGGCAGTGCACGATCGCGAACGCGCGAACCGGGCCCGAGCCGAATGCGAGCAGCGCGAGGCCGGCGATCAGCGTCGTGACGTTCGAGTCGAGAATCGTCGCCCACGCGTGCGCGTAGCCGGCCTGGATCGCGATCTGCGGCGGCTGGCCGGCGCGCAGTTCTTCACGCACGCGCTCGTTGATCAGCACGTTCGAGTCGATCGCCATGCCGAGCGCGAGCGCGATTGCCGCGATACCCGGCAGCGTCAGCGTCGCCTGCATCAGCGACAGCACCGCGACGAGCAGCAGCAGGTTCACGGACAGGCCGATCACCGAGATCACGCCGAACAGCATGTAGTACGCGATCATGAACACGGCGATCGCGCAGAAGCCCCAGATCACCGAGTGGACGCCCATCTTGATGTTGTCCGCGCCGAGGCTCGGGCCGATCGTGCGTTCCTCGATGATGTCCATCGGTGCGGCGAGCGAACCGGCGCGCAGCAGCAGCGCGAGGTCTGCCGCCGCCTGCGGCGTCGGCTGGCCCGTGATCTGGAAGCGGTCGCCGAGTTCGGACTGGATCGTCGCGACCGTCAGCACCTCGCCCTTGCCCTTCTCGAACAGCACCATCGCCATCGGCTTGCCGATGTTCTCGCGCGACACCGCGCGCACCGAGCGGCCGCCCGCCGAGTCGAGGCGGATGTTGACCGACGGACGCTGGTGTTCGTCGAAGCCGGCCGACGCATCGATGATGCGGTCGCCGGTGAAGATCACTTCCTTCTTCAGCAGAACGGGCGCCTGGTTGCCCTGCGTGAACAGCTCCTCGCCCGGCGGCACGGGGTCGTTCGGGTTCGGGTGCGTGTTGATCGGATCGGCGAGGCGCGCCTCGAGCGTCGCGGTGCGACCGATGATGTCCTTCGCCTTCGCGGTGTCCTGCACGCCCGGCAGTTCGACGACGATGCGGTCGCTGCCTTGCTGTTGCAGGATCGGCTCGGACACGCCGAGTTCGTTCACGCGGTTGTGGAGCGTCGTCAGGTTCTGCTTGAGCGCGGCGTCCTCGACGGCCTTCTGCACGGCCGGCGTGAACGTGCCGACGACTTGCGTGCCGCCGCCGCCGGGCTGGGTCGCCCATTGCAGTTCGGTGACCGACGCGGCGAGCACCTTGCGGGCGTCTTCCGCCGTCTGCGCGTCGCTGAAATTGACGACGACGGACTGGTCGACGCGGCTCACGCCGCCGTCGCGGATGTTCTTGTCGCGCAGCAGCGTGCGCGCATCGGATGCGTCGGAGTCGAGCTTCTTCGTGAGCGCGCCCGTCATGTCGACCTGGAGCAGGAAGTGGACACCGCCGCGCAGGTCGAGGCCGAGATACATCGGCAGTGCGTGCAGCGCGGTCAGCCAGCGCGGCGACGCGCTTTGCAGGTTCAGTGCGACGACGTACTGCGGATCGTTCGGATCGGCGTTCAGCGACTTCTGCAGCAGGTCCTTGACGCGCAGTTGCGTATCGGTGTCCTTCAGGCGCACGCGGATGTTCGCGTTGGACGCCGTGTTCTCGAAGGTGACGTCGTCCGGCGTGATCTGCGCGGAGGCGAGCGCGGATTCGACCTGGGTCAGCGTGGTCGAGTCGAGCTTGACCGTGGCCTTGCCGCTCGACACCTGCACCGCCGGCGCTTCGCCGAAGAAGTTGGGCAATGTGTACAGAAGGCCGATGGCGAGCGCCACGACCATCACGACATATTTCCAGAGTGGATAACGATTCATGAGGGGGCCGAACGGGTGGTTGGCGTGAAAGCGTCGCGTCCGGCGCCGCGGCGGCCCGCTCTCTCAGGCGGGCACGACGCGGGGAGCCGGACGCTCGGTGAAAGCCTTACAGCGACTTGATCGTGCCCTTCGGCAGAATGGTCGTGACCGCAGCCTTCTGCACGGTGATTTCGGTGCCTTCGGCGATTTCGACGCCGATGTAGCCTTCGGTGACCTTCGTCACCTTGCCGACGAGGCCGCCGCTCGTGACGACTTCGTCGCCCTTCGCCATGGCCGCGAGCATGTTGCGGTGTTCCTTCTGGCGCTTCATCTGCGGACGGATCATGATGAAGTACAGCACCGCGAACATCAGGATGAGCGGCAGGAAGCTCATCAGGCTCGATTCGGCGCCACCGGCACCTTGCGCGAAGGCATTGGAAATGAACGGCACGTTGGTCTCTCCGTAGGGGAAGATCGAAAATTAAGCCGGTTATTCTACCACCGGCCCCATGTGCAAACGGCGCAGCAAATGCGCTTTCGGATCAAGCTGTTAAAGCATGAAACGGCACCGTTGCGACGCGTTTGGAAAGGCAATTGTAATATTCGGCGGCCACAACTGGCGGTCGGGACGCGATATTTAGTACACATCCTATGTGACGTGGCGCGGTGCGGGCAGCGGTGCGAAGCCACGCGGCCCGCCGGCCGGTCAGTCGACCCCTCTTGCGCGATCCTCTGCGAAGCGCTGGCGGAACGCGTCGAACGTATGGGTCTCGATCGCGTCGCGGATCTCGCTCATCAGCTGCAGGTAGTAGTGCAGGTTGTGGATCGTGTTGAGCTGCGCGCCGAGGATTTCACCGACGCGGTGCAGGTGGTGCAGGTAGCCGCGCGAGAAGTTCTGGCACGTGTAGCACGTGCAGCTCGCGTCGAGCGGCTTAAGCGAATTCTTGTGCGTCGCGTTGCGGATCTTCACGTCGCCGAAGCGCGTGAAGAGCCACCCGTTGCGTGCGTTGCGGGTCGGCATCACGCAGTCGAACATGTCGACGCCGTTCGCGACGCCCTCGACCAGATCCTCCGGCGTGCCGACGCCCATCAGGTAGTGCGGCTTGTTGGCCGGCAGCTTCGGGCCGACGTGCCGCAGCACGCGCATCATGTCTTCCTTCGGCTCGCCGACCGACAGCCCGCCGATCGCGAGGCCGTGGAAGCCGAGCTCCGACAGGCCCGCGAGCGATTCGTCGCGCAGGTCCTCGAACATCCCGCCCTGGACGATCCCGAACAGCGCGTTCGGGTTGCCGAGCCGGTCGAACTCGTCGAGCGAGCGTTTCGCCCAGCGCAGCGACATGCGCATCGAGTCGGCCGCTTCCTTGTGCGTGGTCGGCACGCCGTTGGTCGCGTACGGCGTGCATTCGTCGAACTGCATCACGATGTCGGAGTTCAGCACCTTCTGGATCTGCATCGACACTTCCGGCGACAGGAACAGCTTGTCGCCGTTGATCGGCGATGCGAACGTCACGCCGTCCTCGGTGATCTTGCGCAGGTCGCCGAGCGAGAACACCTGGAAGCCGCCCGAGTCGGTCAGGATCGGCTTGTTCCAGCCCATGAAGCCGTGCAGGCCGCCGTGCGCGTCGATCGTCTCGAGGCCGGGGCGCAGCCACAGGTGGAACGTGTTGCCGAGAATGATCTGCGCGTTGATCTCGTGCAACTCGCGCGGCTGGATCGCCTTCACGGTGCCGTACGTGCCGACCGGCATGAAGATCGGCGTCTCGACCACGCCGTGGTTGAGCTTCACGCGGCCGCGGCGCGCATGGCCGTCGGTCGTCAGCAGTTCGAATTCGAGCCCGTTGGCCGGGCGGTCCTGCACGGGAGCGTGCGTATCGTGGGATGAACCTTCGGTCATCGCGTCATTCTCCTTGCCACCGGAGAACAGTCCGGCGCATGTTGGAAACGCCGCCGGCAAGCCGGCGGCTGGGAAAAGCGGGCGCGCGCCATCGGAGCGCGCGCAGCGGGACAACGGGAGCCACGGCGGCTGCGCGGTCGAGGGCCGGTGCGTCTTCGCACCTGCCTCGCTTACGCGCGCGGCGCCTCCGGCGTGTCGCGCCGCGTGAGCAGCATCGCATCGCCGTAGCTGAAGAAGCGGTAGCGTTCGTCGATCGCGTGCCGGTACGCGGCGCGGATCGTCTCGACGCCCGCGAACGCGGACACCAGCATCAGCAGGGTCGACTTCGGCAGGTGGAAGTTCGTCACGAGCCGATCGACGACGCGGAAACCGTAGCCCGGCGTGATGAAGATGTCGGTCTCGGCCTGCGTCGCCGCGAGCGGGCGGCCCGCTTCGTCGGCGCTGCGCGCCGCGGCTTCGAGCGCGCGCATCGACGTCGTGCCGACCGCGATCACGTTGCCGCCGCGCGCGCGGGTCGCGGCGATCTTGTCGACGAGTGATTGCGGCAGGTCGTACCACTCGCTGTGCATCCGGTGCTCGGCGATGTTCTCGACGCGCACCGGCTGGAACGTTCCGGCGCCCACGTGCAGCGTCAGCGTCGCACGCTCGACGCCCATGGCGTCGAGCTTGTCGAGCAGCGGCTGGTCGAAATGGAGCCCGGCCGTGGGCGCCGCGACCGCGCCCGGGTTGCTCGCATAGACGGTCTGGTAGCGCGTCTCGTCGTTCGCGTCGGCGTCGTGCTCGATGTACGGCGGCAGCGGCAGGCGGCCGTGCTGCTCGATCAGCGTGAGGCACGGCTCCGGGAAATGCAGCGTGAAGAACGGCTCGACGCGCTCGCCGACCGTCACGTCGAACGCGTCGGCGAGGCGCAGCGTCGTGCCGGCGCCCGGCGACTTGCTCGCGCGGATCTGCGCGAGCGCGGTGTGCGTGCCGGTCACGCGCTCGATCAGCACCTCGATCTTGCCGCCACTGGCCTTCTGGCCGAAGAAGCGCGCCTTCAGCACCTTGGTATCGTTGAACACGAGCAGGTCGCCCGGCGCGATGCACGACGGCAGCTCGGCGAAGCGGCGGTCGACGAGGCGCGCGGGCTCGACGGTGCCATCGACCTCGAGCAGGCGGCTCGCGGTGCGGTCGGGCAGTGCGGTTTGCGCAATCAGCTCGGGGGGCAGATTGAAATCGAAATCGGAAAGCGTGAACATGCGGGCTGGTTCGAAACGGCCGGCGGGCGCCGCCGACAGGGCGGAAACGCATGAATGGGGCGCGCAAGCCGCTATGATGGCGGGATGCGCGGCCTGGCCGGCGTCGTTCGTTCGGACGACGTGAAAGCCGCTATTGTACTTGCCTTGCGAAGCACCCAGACGATCCGATGCCTGTGTCACCACGCCGTTCCTCCGCCGCTGTTGCCGATTCCGCCGATCCGTTCGACGCGGACGATGCCGCGTCACATGCGCAAAGTGTCGAGCCGCACGGTGCCGCGCCGCGCCGCGCGGGCCTGAAGCGCGGCGCCGACGGGCGGCTCGCCCAGCCGGCCGCCGCCGCGCCCGACGTCGAACCGGGCGCGGGCAGCGACGACGCGGGGGCAGCCGGTACGCCCGGCGCGAAGCGCAAGAAGAAGCCGGCTGCCGACAAACCCGTGAAGACCGCCGACAAGCTTGCGAAGCTCGGCCTCACACGCTCGATCGATCTCGTGCTGCATCTGCCGATGCGCTACGAGGACGAAACCACGCTCACGCCGATCGGCGAACTGCTGCCGGGCGGCATCGCGCAGACCGAGGGCGTGGTGTTCGACAACGAAGTCGCATATCGGCCGCGGCGCCAACTCGTCGTGAAGATCCAGGACGACGACGGCGAGCAGCTCGTGCTGCGCTTTCTCAATTTCTACGGCTCGCAGGTCAAGCAGATGGCGGTCGGCCAGCGGCTGCGCGTGCGCGGCGGCTTCTTCGGGATGGAGATGGTGCATCCGGCCGTGCGCGTCGTCGAAGCCGATGCGCCGCTGCCGCAGGTGCTCACGCCCGTCTATCCGAGCACGGCCGGCGTGTCGCAAGGCTATCTGCGCAAGGCGATCGAGAACGCGGTCGAGCGCACGCCGCTGCCCGAGCTGCTGCCGCCCGAGATCGAACGCGACTACCTGAAGCCGCTCGGCGTGCCGACGCTCGCGCAGGCCGTGCGCATCCTGCACCACCCGGGCGTCGATTCCGATGAAGCCGCGCTGATGGACGGCTCGCATCCGGCGTGGACCCGCATCAAGTTCGAGGAACTGCTCGCGCAGCAGCTGTCGCTCAAGCGTGCGCACGAGGAGCGCCGCACGCGCGCGGCGCCCGCGATGCCGCGCCGCGCCGCGACCGATGCCGACGCGCTGACGACGCGTCTCTACGCGGCGCTGCCGTTCACGCTGACGGGCGCGCAGTCGCGCGTCGTCGACGAGATCGCGCACGACCTCACGCTCGCGCATCCGATGCAGCGGCTGCTGCAGGGCGACGTCGGCAGCGGCAAGACGGTCGTCGCGGCGCTGGCGGCCACGCAGGCGATCGACGCCGGCTACCAGGCCGCGCTGATGGCGCCGACCGAAATCCTCGCGGAGCAGCATGCGCGCAAGCTGCGCGCGTGGCTCGAACCGCTCGGCGTATCGGTCGCCTGGCTCGCGGGCAGCCTGAAGGCGAAGGAGAAGCGCGCGGCGATCGAGGCCGCGGCGCTCGGCACCGCGCAGCTCGTGATCGGCACGCACGCGATCATCCAGGACACCGTCGAATTCGCGCGGCTCGGCCTCGTGATCGTCGACGAGCAGCACCGCTTCGGCGTCGAGCAGCGTCTCGCGCTGCGCGCGAAGGCCGCGAACGCGGCCAACGGCGCGCGCGATTTCCAGCCGCACCAGCTGATGATGTCGGCCACGCCGATTCCGCGCACGCTCGCGATGACGTATTACGCGGATCTGGAGGTGTCGACGATCGACGAATTGCCGCCGGGCCGCACGCCGGTGCTGACGCGCCTCGTCGGCGATGCGCGGCGCGAGGAGGTGATTGCCCGCGTGCGCGAGGCCGCGCTGACCGGCCGCCAGGTCTATTGGGTGTGTCCCCTGATCGAGGAGAGCGAGACGCTGCAGCTGCAGACGGCCGTGGAGACCTACGAGACGCTGGCCGCGGCACTGCCCGAACTGAAGGTCGGGCTCGTGCACGGGCGGCTGTCGCCGGCCGACAAGGCGGCCGTGATGGAAGCCTTCACGCGCAACGACGTGCAGTTGCTCGTTGCGACGACCGTGATCGAGGTCGGCGTCGACGTGCCGAACGCGTCCCTGATGGTGATCGAGCACGCGGAGCGCTTCGGCCTCGCGCAGTTGCATCAGCTGCGCGGCCGCGTCGGGCGCGGCACCGCGGCGTCGGTCTGCGTGCTGCTGTACACGGGCCCGCTGTCGCTGACCGGCCGTGAGCGGCTGAAGACGATGCGCGAGACGACCGACGGCTTCGAGATCGCGCGGCGCGACCTCGAAATCCGCGGCCCCGGCGAATTTCTCGGCGCGCGCCAGTCCGGCGCCGCGATGCTGCGCTTCGCGAACCTCGAGACCGACGGCTGGCTGATCGACCCGGCCCGCGACGCGGCAGCGCGGCTGATCGCCGCGTATCCCGACGTGGTCACGCAGCACCTCGCACGCTGGCTCGGCGGGCGGGAGCAGTATCTGAAGGCCTGATTCGCGCAATCAGGGACGGATACGAAGCCGCCGTTCGGCGGTGATTCGGCGCATCGCGATGCAGAGAAACTTGGCGAACCGGTGCCAACGGGTGTATAAATTAAACCTATCGCCTGTATAACCCTGATTGACCCACAATGACCCTGACTGAATTGAAGTACATCGTCGCGGTCGCGCGCGAACGGCATTTCGGTCGCGCGGCCGAAGCATGCTTCGTGAGCCAGCCGACGCTATCGGTGGCGATCAAGAAGCTGGAAGACGAGCTCAACGTGCAGATTTTCGAGCGCGGCGCGAGCGAAGTGAGCGTGACCCCGATTGGCGACCAGATCGTCACGCAGGCGCAGCGCGTGCTCGAGCAGACCTTCGCGATCAAGGAGATCGCGAAGCAGGGCAAGGACCCGCTCGTCGGCCCGTTCCGTCTGGGCGTGATCTACACGATCGGGCCGTACCTGCTGCCGACGCTCGTCAAGCAGATGATCCAGCGCGTGCCGCAGATGCCGCTGATGCTGCAGGAGAATTACACGCTGAAGCTGCTCGAACTGCTGAAGCAGGGCGAGATCGACGCCGCGATCATGGCGCTGCCGTTCCCCGAAACCGGCCTGATGGTGCGGCCGCTGTACGACGAACCGTTCGTCGTCGCGCTGCCGGCCGGCCATCCGTGGGAGAAGCGCCACGAGATCGACGCCGAGGACCTGAAGCAGGAAACCATGCTGCTGCTCGGCAACGGTCACTGTTTCCGCGACCACGTGCTCGGCGTGTGCCCGGAGCTGATGCGCTTTTCGCAGACGGCCGACGGTATCCAGAAGACCTTCGAGGGGTCGTCGCTCGAGACGATCCGCCATATGGTCGCGAGCGGTGTCGGCATCACGGTGCTGCCGCGGATGTCGGTCGCCGAAGTCGGCCCTCGCGCGAACGGTCCCGACGCCGAGTTGCTGTCGTACGTGCCGTTCAACGAACCGGTGCCGGATCGTCGCGTCGTGCTGGTGTGGCGCAAGAGCTTCACGCGGATGCCGGCGATCGACGCGATCAGCGACGCGATCGCGGCGTGCGACCTGCCAGGCGTCGCGAAGCTCGACATGCCGGCGACGATGAATTGAGCAGGGTGCGGTGCATCTGAGGCAGGCCAGGGACGGGGTCTAGCGACCCCGTTTATTTTTGCCTATCGAATAGATGAAATTTATCAAATTCAAATTCGCGATAGAAATTAATAGAATCACTTCCATGGATTGCACTGGATCTGCGGTCCGATTTGCACACTGAATGCAGATGTCAAAGGAGGATGTCATGATGCGGTCGGTATTGCAGCACGCGCAGCGGAACATCCCGTCGCGCGACGTGGTCGTAAATCGCGCGAGGGCCGCGGCCCGAAGCCTGCGCCCGATTGCGTTCGCGTATCTGGCGGACCGTGTGTATGGCGGATGAGTGCCGCGGCGTCCCGGTTCCGTGTTCCCCCGACTCACCGCCATTCAGCCATGAGGGAGCATTGCATGTCCGAAGTCCCGCAGCCCGCATCGAAGGCAACTCCGCCTGACACCCCGTAGCACGACAGGACCAACCTGTTCCGTTTCATCCCCCTGCAATGCTCCACGAACCGCGCCCGGCAAGTGGGGGCTTACGAGCAAGTAAAGGAGAAAAAAGCATGTCGACCGAATCGAAATGTCCGTTCAACCATACGGCGGCCGGCGGCACGTCGAACAAGGACTGGTGGCCGAACCAGCTCAATCTCAACATCCTGCATCGGCACTCGGCGCTGTCCGATCCGATGGACAAGGATTTCGACTACGCGGAAGCGTTCAAGAAGCTCGACCTCGCGGCGGTGAAGCGCGACCTGCAGGCGCTGATGACAACGTCGCAGGACTGGTGGCCGGCCGACTTCGGTCACTACGGCGGCCTGTTCATCCGGATGGCCTGGCATAGCGCCGGCACGTACCGGACCGCCGACGGCCGCGGCGGCGCGGGCGGCGGGCAACAGCGCTTCGCCCCGCTGAACAGCTGGCCGGACAACGGCAACCTCGACAAGGCGCGCCGGCTGCTGTGGCCGATCAAGCAGAAATACGGCCGCAACATCTCGTGGGCCGACCTGATGATCCTGACCGGCAACGTCGCGCTCGAATCGATGGGCTTCAAGACCTTTGGCTTCGCCGGCGGCCGCGTCGACACGTGGGAGCCGGACGACGTCTACTGGGGTTCGGAAAAGATCTGGCTGGAACTGAGCGGCGGCCCGAACAGCCGTTACTCGGGCGACCGTGACCTCGAGAATCCGCTCGCGGCCGTGCAGATGGGCCTCATCTACGTGAACCCGGAAGGCCCGGACGGCAACCCCGACCCGGTCGCGGCGGCACGCGATATCCGCGAGACGTTCGCGCGGATGGCGATGAACGACGAAGAAACGGTCGCGCTGATCGCCGGCGGCCATACGTTCGGCAAGACGCACGGCGCGGGCCCCGCATCGAACGTCGGTCCGGAACCGGAAGCGGCGGGCATCGAGCAGCAGGGTCTCGGCTGGAAGAGCACGTACGCATCGGGCAAGGGCCGTGACGCGATCACGAGCGGCCTCGAAGTGACGTGGACGTCGACACCGACGAAGTGGAGCAACGATTTCTTCAAGCACCTGTTCAGCTACGAATGGGAATTGACGAAGAGCCCGGCCGGCGCGCATCAGTGGGTCGCGAAGGGCGCCGACGAGGTGATTCCGGATGCGTTCGATCCGGCGAAAAAGCATCGCCCGACGATGCTGACGACCGACCTGTCGCTGCGTTTCGACCCCGCCTACGAGAAGATCTCGCGCCGCTTCTACGAGAACCCGGCCGAGTTCGCCGACGCGTTCGCGCGCGCCTGGTTCAAGCTCACGCACCGCGACATGGGCCCGCGTGCGCGCTATCTCGGCCCGGAAGTGCCGGCCGAGCAACTGCTGTGGCAGGACCCGATTCCGGCCGTTGACCACGCGCTGATCGACGCTGCCGATGTTGCCGCGCTGAAGGCGAAGATCCTTGCGACGGGGTTGAGCGTGTCGCAGCTCGTGTCGACCGCATGGGCGTCCGCATCGACGTTCCGCGGTTCGGACAAGCGCGGCGGCGCGAACGGTGCGCGCATCCGCCTCGCGCCGCAGAAGGACTGGGAAGTCAACCAGCCCGCGCAGCTTGCGAAGGTGCTCGAAACGCTCGAAGGCGTGCAGAAGGCGTTCAACGATGCGCAGACGGACGGCAAGAAGGTGTCGCTCGCCGACCTGATCGTGCTGGCCGGTGCGGCCGGCGTCGAACAGGCCGCGAAGAATGCGGGCGTGGCCGTGACGGTGCCGTTCGCGCCGGGCCGGATGGACGCGTCGCAGGAGCAGACCGATATCGAAGCGATGGCCGTGCTCGAGCCGGTTGCGGACGGTTTCCGCAACTACCTGAAGAGCGCGTACAAGACGCCGGCGGAGGCGCTGCTGGTCGACAAGGCCCAGCTGCTGACGCTGAGCGGGCCGGAGCTGACGGTGCTCGTCGGCGGCCTGCGTGTGCTCGGCGCGAACGTCGGTGACGCAAGGCACGGCGTGTTCACCGATCGTCCGGGCTCGCTGACCAACGACTTCTTCGTGAACCTGCTCGACATGGGCACGGAGTGGAAGCCGGTGTCGGCCGCGAACGACGTGTTCGAAGGGCGAGATCGGGCGACGGGCCAGGTCAAGTGGACGGGTACGCGCGTCGACCTGATCTTCGGTTCGCACTCGCAGTTGCGTGCGCTGGCCGAGGTGTACGGCAGCGCGGACGCGAACGAGAAGTTCGTGCGCGATTTCGTCGCGGCCTGGAACAAGGTGATGAACCTCGACCGTTTCGACCTCGCGTGAATGTCGCGATGCGGTAACGCAGTCACGCTGTAACGTGAAACGGCCGGTCGCACGACCGGCCGTTTTTTCTTCCAGGATCTTGTCGAAGGAGTGACGACCATGACGCAAATGATGCTGAACATGCGCACCGCGTTCACGCCGGCCGAGTGGGCGCGGCGTATCGTCGGTTTCGCGATCGTCGTCGGCGGTGCGGCCGAGCTGGCCGCGCAGGCGCTGCACGCGCTCGCGCCGCTCGTGTCGAGCGCTGGCGGCTGAGCGCGGCGAGTCCCGAACGGGTGCCGTGCAACGCGGCATGCGGATTGCTCGACGCATTTTCTCCGGTTCAACATTTCGAATGAGGAGTTCCGAAGATGGCCAGGAAAGGCAACGCCACGCAGATCAACATCGGCATCAGCGACAAGGACCGCAGGAAAATCGCGGATGGCCTGTCGCGCCTGCTTGCCGATACGTTTTCGCTGTACCTGAAGACCCACAATTTCCACTGGAACGTCACGGGTCCGATGTTCAACACGCTGCACCTGATGTTCGAAGCGCAGTACAACGAACTGTGGCTCGCGGTCGACTCGATCGCCGAGCGCATTCGCACGCTCGGCGTCGTCGCGCCGGGCACGTTCGCGGATTTCGCGAAGCTGTCGTCGGTGCCGGAAGCGAACGGGGTGCCGGGGGCGGAAGAGATGATCCGTCAGCTCGTAGAAGGGCACGAGACGGTCGTGCGCACCGCGCGCGAAATCTTCCCGATCGCCGATGCGGCGAGCGACGAGCCGACCGCCGACCTGCTGACGCAGCGCCTGCAGACGCATGAAAAGACCGCGTGGATGCTGCGGTCGCTGCTCGCGTAAGTTCGATGCGGCCGGTATCGGCGGGCAGTCCGACCTCAAACCGGGCCAGGTTGCCTGCATCGGATTGAATTCCGCCTGCCCGCCGGTGCATGTCCGCCGCACATCTGTCCCTGGATTGGCGGGCGGGACTGCCCCGGCCGCTTGCAGCGGGCCGGAGCGGCCGACGCGCGGGCCGCGCCACCCGGCCGCGGGCCATCCCGACATGACGCGAACCGTGCCTCCGCTCTAAAATGCCGGGATTATCTTCCCGGTGCTTCGCCATGCTTGCCCGCTTTCCCCTGTATCTGCGGCTCGTCCGGATGGACAAGCCGATCGGCAGCCTGCTGCTGCTCTGGCCGACGCTCAATGCACTGTGGATCGCATCGGACGGCCATCCGCGCTGGCCGCTGCTCGTGATCTTCGCACTCGGCACGCTGCTGATGCGCTCGGCCGGCTGCGCGATGAACGACTATGCCGACCGCGATTTCGACCGTCATGTGAAGCGCACGGCCGATCGGCCGCTGACGTCGGGCAAGATCCGCGCATGGGAAGCCATCGCGATCGCGGTGGTGCTGTCGTTCATCGCGTTTCTCCTGATCCTGCCGCTCAACACGCTGACTAAGGAGTTGTCGGTCGTCGCATTGTTCGTCGCCGGTTCGTATCCGTTCATGAAGCGATTCTTCGCGATTCCGCAGGCGTATCTCGGCATCGCGTTCGGCTTTGGCATCCCGATGGCCTTCGCGGCCGTGCAGGACACGGTGCCGATGCTCGCGTGGGTGATGCTGATCGCGAACATCTTCTGGTCGGTCGCGTACGACACCGAATATGCGATGGTCGATCGCGACGACGACATCAAGATCGGGATTCGCACGTCCGCGCTGACGTTCGGCCGCTTCGACGTCGCGGCCGTGATGGCATGCTATGCGGTGACGCTCGGCATCTACGTATGGATCGGCGTGACGCTCGGCTTCGGCCTCGCATACTGGGCCGGCTGGGCGGCTGCGGTCGGCTGCGCGCTGTATCACTACACGCTGATCAAGGGGCGCGAGCGGATGCCGTGCTTCGCGGCGTTCCGGCACAACAACTGGCTCGGCGGCGTGCTGTTCGCGGGAATCGCCGCGCATTACCTGCTGGCGGGTGCGGCCGGCAACTGAAGGGGCCGCGCGCCGATGCGCGATGCCAGAAAAAAAAGCGGCCGAGGCCGCTTTTTTTGTTGCCGGCGCCGGAAGCCCGGCGGCGGTCGCCGCGCTTACGCGCGGCCGAGCTCGTCGCCCATTTCCTTCGCGCGTGCCTCGGCTGCGAGCGCGCCGCGCACGATCGCTTCCTTCACGCCCTGCGCGTCGAACGACGCGAGCGCGGCGGCCGTCGTGCCGCCCTTCGACGTCACGCGCTCGCGCAGCACGCTTGCCGGCTCGCCCGATTGCGCGGCGAGTTGCGCGGCGCCCGCGAACGTCGCGACCGCAAGCGCGCGGCCCTGTTCGTCGTTCATGCCGAGGCGGCGCGCGGCTTCCTGCAGCGCTTCGATGAAGTAGAACACGTAGGCCGGGCCGCTGCCCGAGATTGCCGTGACCGCATCGAGCTGCGCTTCGTCGTCGAACCACACGATCTCGCCGACCGCGCCGAGCACGTTCGACGCGAGCTCGCGACCGGCCGCGTCGACGCCCGGCAGCGCGGCGAGACCCGTCACGCCCATGCCGACCAGCGCGGGCGTGTTCGGCATCGTGCGCACGACGCGCGCGTAGTCGCCGAGCCAACGGGCGAGGTCGGTGCCGCGGATGCCTGCCGCAATGCTGATCACGAGCTGCGATTTCAAATGCGGCGCGAGCGCTTGCGCGACGTCCTTCAGCGCCTGCGGTTTCACCGCGAGCACGATCGCGTCGTAGTCCGTGAGCGTCGCGTCGATGGCCGCGCCGGTGCGGATGCCGAACTGCTGCGCCGCGCGCGCGCGGGCGTCCTCGTTGACGTCGATGGCATACAGGCCGTCGGCGGCGACGCCGCGCTTGATCAGGCCGCCGATGAGGGCCGCGGCCATGTTGCCGCCGCCGATGAATGCGATTTTCATGATGTCAGATTGAGCAGGTGATTGAACGGAAAGGCGGAAAAGCGCAGCGCTCAGTGCGAATAGTCGCGCGCGCCGAAGATCGCGGTGCCGACGCGCACGATCGTCGCGCCTTCGAGCACCGCGGCTTCGAGATCGGCGGACATGCCCATCGACAACGTGTCGAGCGGCAGGCCCTCGGCGCGCAATGCGTCGAACAGCGCGCGCAGCGCGCGATGCGGCACGCGTTGCGCGTCGATATCGCCAGCCGGTTCGGGAATCGCCATCAGGCCGCGCAGCCGCAGCGCCGGCAGCGCGGCGATCGCGCGCGCGAGCTCGGCCACGTCGGCCGGCGCGACGCCGCTCTTGGACGCCTCGCCGCTGATGTTCACCTGCACGCACACGTTGAGCGGCGGCAGGTGCGCGGGGCGTTGTTCGGCGAGGCGCTGCGCGATCTTCAGCCGGTCGACCGAATGGACCCAGTCGAACCGTTCGGCGACCGGGCGCGTCTTGTTCGATTGCAGCGGCCCGATGAAATGCCATTCGAGGTCCGCGCGCAGGTCGGCGAGCGCGTCGATCTTGTCGATCGATTCCTGCACGTAGTTCTCGCCGAACGCGCGTTGTCCGGCCGCATGTGCGGTGCGGACGTCGTCGGCGGGAAAAGTCTTCGACACGGCGAGCAGCGAGACGGTGGCGGGATCGCGGCCGGCCGCGCGGGCGGCGTCGGCGATGCGGCGGTGAACGGAGTCGAGACGGGCGGCGAAGTCGGACATGACGGGCACGGAAGCAGGCACGGGGAACGAGTACGGCAGCGAGTACGGTGACGAATGCGGCACGGCACGCGCCGCTTCGATTCACCCATTATACGGACGCCGCCGCAGGCGCCGCGCTAGCCGTACAGCAGATGCTCGACGAGCTGGATCCAGTGCGCGACGGGAATCTGCGTGCCGCTTTGCAGGTGCGCGATGCAGCCGACGTTGCCGGACACGATCATCTGCGGCTCGAGCGCCTGCAGCTTCTGCAGCTTCTGCTTGCGCAGCCGGTACGACAGCGACGGCTGCGTCAGCGAATAGGTGCCGGCCGACCCGCAGCACAGATGGCTGTCGGCCGGCAGCCGTACGTCGATGCCGAGCGTCTCGAGCAGGCGCTCGACCTTGCCGCGCGACTGCTGGCCGTGCTGCAACGTGCACGGCGGGTGATACGCGACGGTATGGATCGCGCGGCGTCGCGCGAGCGTCGAGATCTCGGCCTCGAACGCGAGCAGCACGTCGGAGATGTCGCGCGTCAGCGCGACGATGTGCTGCGCCTTCTCCGCATAGGCCGGATCGTCGCGCAGCAGGTGCGCGTATTCGAGCACCGTCGCGCCGCAGCCCGATGCGTTCATCACGATCGCCTCTGCGCCTTGCGCGACGTATGGCCACCACGCGTCGATGTTGCGGCGCGCGTCGTCGAGCGCTTCGTCGTGATAGTTCAGGTGCAGGCGGATCGCGCCGCAGCAGCCCGCGTCGGGCGCGACGATCGTCTCGACACCGAGCGCGTCGAGCACGCGCGCGGTCGCGATGTTGATGTTCGGCAGCATCGACGGCTGCACGCAGCCGGCGAGCATCAGCATCTTGCGCGGATGCGTGCGCTGCGGCCATTCGAGCAGTCGCGTGCGCGGCGGCACCTTGTCGCGCAGCCGTTTCGGCAAGAGCGGCCGCACGTGCTGGCCGAGCCGCATGATCGGCGAGAACAGCGTCGCGTTCGGCACGAGACTCGCGAGCAAGCGACGCACGAGCCGCTGCTGCACGGGGCGCTGCACTTGCGCTTCGACGTGCTTGCGGCCGATCTCGACGAGCCGGCCGTACTGGACACCCGACGGGCAGGTCGTCTCGCAGCTGCGGCAGGTGAGGCAGCGGTCGAGGTGCTGCTGCGTGCTGCGCGTGACGGGCGCGCCTTCGACCATCTGCTTGATCAGGTAGATGCGGCCGCGCGGGCCATCGAGTTCGTCGCCGAGCAGCTGATAGGTCGGGCACGTCGCGGTGCAGAAGCCGCAATGCACGCACTTGCGCAGGATCGCGTCGGCCTCGTCGCCGTCGGGCGTATTGCGGATGAAATCGGCGAGGTTCGTTTGCATCGAGCCCTCAGAGGTCGGGGTAGAGCCGGCCGCGGTTGAAGATGCGCGCGGGATCGAACGCCGTCTTCAGCCCGCGGTGAATCTTCATCAGCGGCGCGGGCAGCGGCGTGAACACGCCCGCGCTGCGGTCGTAGGAATCGCCCGCGCGGAACAGCGTCGCATGGCCGCCGGCCTGCTTCGCGCTCATGCGCACCGTCTGCGCGTCGGCATCGGTGATCCACCAGCGCTGCGCACCGCCCCATTCCATCAGCTGGGTGCCGGGCAGGTGCATCGGTTCGGTGATCGACGGCAGCGCGAGGCGCCACAGCGCATAGCCGGGCGGAATGCCGTTGAAGAACGGATCGGTATGCTCGCGCAGGCCGGCCCAGAATCGCTCGGCCTCGACCGCGTCGACGACTTCGCCGCCGAGCAGCGTCTTCGCCGATTTCACGGCGGCCTCGGCGCCCGACAGCCGCAGCACCAGCGTGCCGTTGCGCCAAGCGCTCGCGCTGACCGGCAGCGGATGGCCGCCCCATTCGTTGAGCTTGCGCACCGCGTCGGTCGCGGTCACCTCGAACTTCAGCGTGACTTCGGCGACCGGCACCGGCAGCACCTTGATCGACAGGTCGAGCATCAGCCCGAGCGTGCCGAGCGAGCCGGCCATCAGCCGCGACACGTCGTAGCCGGCGACGTTCTTCACGACCTGCCCGCCGAAGCGCAGCACTTCGCCGCGCCCGTTCATCAGCGTGACGCCGAGCACGAAATCGCGTGGCGCGCCGCAGGTCGCGCGGCGCGGGCCCGCGAGGCCCGCCGCGATGCAGCCGCCGACGGTGGCCGCGCGGCCGAAATGCGGCGGCTCGAACGGCAGCATCTGGCCGCACTCGGCGAGGACGGTTTCAAGCTGCGCGAGCGGCGTGCCCGCGCGGACCGTGACGACGAGCTCGGCCGGATCGTACGACACGATGCCCTGAAACGAGCGCGTGTCGAGTATTTCGCCGTCCAGCGCCTGGCCGTACCAGTCCTTGGTGCCGCCGCCGCGAATCCGCAGCGGCCGGCCGTCGGCACTGGCGGCACGGATGCGCTCGGCCCATCCGGCGACGATGTCGTCCTCTTCCATGTTCTGTTGCTGCCTCGTTGTTGTCCGGTCGATTGTACCGGGGTGGCGCGAATCCACATCGCGACTATCCCTAAGCCCCGTATGACGAAGGCATGCAGCCGCCACGCGCACGGCCGGCACGGGCCGCGCGACTGCGCGGCGCTCAGAAGCGCGGCAGGTCGGGGTGCGGCAGCAACCCCCCACGGACGTGCTGGCGGCCGTACTCGGCGCAACGCGCGCGGGTCGGGATGCCCTTGTCGGGGTTGAGCAGCCCGGCCGGATCGAATGCGCGCTTGACCGCGAAGAACGCATCGCGCTCCTGCGGCGAGAACTGTACGCACATCGAATTGAGCTTTTCGATGCCGACGCCGTGCTCGCCCGTCACGCTGCCGCCGAATTCCACGCAGCATTCGAGGATTTCCGCGCCGAACTGCTCGGCGCGGTGCAGCTCGTCCGGATCGTTCGCGTTGTAGAGGATCAGCGGATGCATGTTGCCGTCGCCGGCATGGAACACGTTGATGCAGCGCAGCCCGTAGCGCGTTTCGAGTTGCTCGATGCGCGCGAGCAAGGGGCCGATCGCGCGGCGCGGCACGGTGCCGTCCATGCAGTAATAGTCGGCGGAAATGCGTCCCGCGGCAGGAAACGCGTTCTTGCGGCCGGACCAGAAACGCAGCCGCTCGCTTTCGTTTCGCGACACCTGGATTCGCGTCGCGCCATGCTCGCGCAGGACGGCCGTCATGCGGACGATTTCCTCCGCGACTTCCTCGGGCGTGCCGTCCGATTCGCACAGCAGGATCGCCTTCGCGTCGAGGTCGTAACCCGCGTGCGTGAACGCCTCGACGGCCTGCGTGGCCGGCTTGTCCATCATCTCCAGCCCGGCCGGGATGATGCCCGACGCGATGATCGCGGCGACCGCCTCGCCGCCCTTCACGACATCGTCGAAGCTCGCCATCACGAGCTGCGCGGTCTGCGGTTTCGGGATCAGCTTCACCGTGATCTCGGTGACGATCGCGAACATCCCTTCGCTGCCGATCATCACCGCGAGCAGGTCGAGGCCCGGAGTGTCGAGGCCGAGCGAGCCGAATTCGACGATCTCGCCGTCGATCGTGACCGCGCGCACGCGCATCACGTTGTGCACCGTCAGCCCGTATTTCAGGCAGTGGACGCCGCCGGAATTCTCCGCCACGTTGCCGCCGATCGTGCACGCGATCTGCGACGAAGGATCGGGTGCGTAATACAGCCCGTACGGCGCGGCCGCTTCCGAAATCGCGAGGTTGCGCACGCCGGGCTGCACGGTGGCGGTGCGCGCGTACGGATCGACCTCGACGATGCGCGTGAAGCGCGCGAGCGACAGCACGACGCCGTTGACGATCGGCAGCGCGCCGCCGGACAGGCTCGTGCCCGCGCCGCGCGGCACGATCGGCACTTCCATGCGGCGGCAGATCTGCACGATCCGCTGCACCTGCGATTCGGTTTCGGGTAGCGCGACCGCGAGCGGCAGCCGGCGGTACGCGGACAGGCCGTCGCATTCGTACGGCGCCGTATCTTCGTCGCGGAACAGCAGGCAATGCGTCGGCAGCACGGCCATTAGCGCCTGCACGACTTCGCGCTGGCGTTGCGCGCGGGTTGCGCTCGACAGTTCGACGGAAGCGTTCATGGGGTCTCCAGCGGGCGGCGCGGCAGCGCGCCGCCGTGTCAGCACGTGAAGATCTTGCCGGGATTCATCAGGTTGCGCGGATCGAGCGCGAGCTTGATCGCGCGCATCGCGTCGATCGCGTTGTCGCCGTGCTCCTTCGGCAGGAAGCGCATCTTGTGCAGGCCGACGCCGTGCTCGCCGGTGCAGGTGCCGCCGAGGCGCAGCGCGCGTTCGACGATCCGGTCGTTGATGCGTTCGGCTTCGTCGATTTCCTCGGGCTTGTCGGGATCGATCAGGATCGCGACGTGGAAATTGCCGTCGCCGACGTGGCCGACGATCGGGCAGGGCAGCGACGATGCGCGCAGGTCGACTTCGGTTTCCTCGACGCACGCGGCGAGTTGCGAGATCGGCACGCACACGTCGGTCGTCACCGCGCGGCAGCCGGGTTTGAGCTGCAGCATCGCAAAATACGCGTTGTGGCGCGCGGCCCAGAGCCGCGTGCGATCCTCGGGGCGGGTCGCCCATTCGAAGCCCTGGCCATTGTTCTGGCCCGCAAGCGTCTGCACGAGCTCGGCCTGCTCCTTCACACCGGCTTCGGTGCCGTGGAATTCGAAGAACAGCGTCGGCGCTTCGGCGAGCGTCAGGTTCGAGTGGCGGTTGATCGAGCGTACCGCGAGCGCGTCGACGAACTCGACGCGTGCGATCGGCACGCCGATCTGGATCGTCTCGATCACGGTGCGCACCGCGTCGCCCATCGACGGGAACGTGCAGATCGCGGCCGACACGGCCTCGGGCAGCGGATGCAGGCGTAGCGTGATCTCCGTGATCACGCCGAGCGTGCCTTCGGAGCCGACGAACAGGCGCGTGAGGTCGTAGCCGGCCGACGACTTGCGCGCGCGCGAGCCCGTCTTCACGACACGGCCGTCGGCGAGCACGGCGGTCAGGCCGAGCACGTTCTCGCGCATGGTTCCATAGCGCACGGCGTTGGTGCCCGATGCGCGGGTCGCGGTCATGCCGCCGATGCTGGCGTCGGCACCCGGATCGATCGGGAAGAACAGGCCGGTGTCGCGCAGCGCTTCGTTGAGCGCCTTGCGCGTGATGCCCGGCTCGACCGTGACGGTCAGGTCTTCCGCGTTGATCGACAGCACCCGGTTCATTTCCGACAGGTCGAGCGAGACGCCGCCGCGCACGGCGAGGAGGTGGCCTTCGAGCGACGAGCCGGCGCCGTACGGGATCAGCGGTACGCCGTAGAGCGCGCACAGCGAGACGACTTCGCGAACTTCATCGGCGTTGTGGGCGAATACGACGGCATCGGGCAGTTGCGGATCGAACGGCGATTCGTCGCGGCCGTGATGGGCGCGGACGGCGTCGGCGGTCGAGACGCGCTCGCCGAAGGCGGCGCGCAGCGCATCGAGCATGGCGGAGGGCAGCGGGCGGCGCGCGGTGGCTGGCGGGGCAGGGTGATTCACGAATGTCTCCTGACGACTGCTTGTCAAACTTTCGGCCCATTCTACGCTGTAACGCCCGCTGCGCCCGCCGCCGCGGGCTGCGATAATCGCGTTCCTAGGCAACCGGGCCGCATCGCGGCCGCGCACGAGAGGAGATTCGCATGGGCAACCGCTTGAGCAAGATCGCGACGCGCACGGGCGACGACGGCACCACGGGTCTCGGCGACGGACGGCGCATCGGCAAGGACGACGCGCGGATCGCCGCGATCGGCGACGTCGACGAACTGAACTCGAACCTCGGCGTGCTGCTTGCCGAGCCGCTGCCGGACGACGTTCGCACCGCGCTCGTCACGATCCAGCACGACCTGTTCGATCTCGGCGGCGAGCTGTGCATTCCCGGCCACACGGTACTCGACGACACGCACCTCGCGCGCCTCGACCGGTGGCTCGCCGACTACAACGCGACGCTGCCGCCGCTGAAGGAATTCATCCTGCCGGCCGGCTCGCGCGCGGCGTCGCTCGCGCACGTATGCCGGACGGTGTGCCGCCGCGCGGAGCGCTCGATCGTCGCGCTCGGGCGGAACGACACGCTCAATGATGCGCCGCGGCGTTACGTGAACCGGCTGTCGGACCTGCTGTTCGTGCTGGCGCGCGTGCTGAACCGCGCGGGTGGCGGCTCGGATGTGCTGTGGGAGCGCGGGCGCGTCCGCTGACGCCCTGTCGCGTTTTTGCGCGCTGCGACAATTTGCCCGAGGGGCGTCGATTTTTAAAGATGTATCGTATGTGCATGTTTAACGGAGAAATCGAACATGACCCACATCACCGCTGACCAGATGGCTCGTGTGAAGGCCACTGCCCCTGTCCTCGCCGTGCACGGTGCGACGATCACGAAGCACTTCTACCAGCGCATGTTCGCGCGCCATCCGGAACTGAAGAACCTGTTCAACCAGACGCACCAGAAGACCGGCAGCCAGCCGGAAACGCTCGCGAAGGCGGTCTATGCGTATGCGGCGAACATCGACAACCTCGGCGCGCTCGGCGGGGCGGTGTCGCACATAGCGCACAAGCACGCGAGCCTGAACATCCGTCCCGAGCATTACCCGATCGTCGGCGAGAACCTGCTCGCGTCGATCGTTGAAGTGCTCGGCGACGCGGTCGACGCGGAGACGCTCGAGGCATGGCGTGTCGCGTACGGCCAGCTCGCGCAGATCCTGATCGGCGCCGAGGCCGACCTGTACGCGGGCGCCGCGTGGAGCGGCTTCCGTCCGTTCAAGGTCGCCCGCAAGGTGCGTGAAAGCGACGAGATCACGTCGTTCTACCTGACGCCTGCCGACGGCGGTGAGGCGCCGACCTTCGCGCCGGGCCAGTACGTCACGGTGAAGCGTTTCGTCGGCGACCTCGGCGTCGACCAGCCGCGCCAGTACAGCCTGTCCGACGCACCGCACGGCAAGTGGCTGCGCATCTCGGTGAAGCGCGAGGCCGGCCAGCCGGAAGCGATCCCGCCCGGCAAGGTATCGACGCTGATGCATGACGGCGTTGAGGAGGGCGCGATCGTCGAAGTGACCGCGCCGATGGGTGAATTCTCGCTGAAGCGCGGCGTCGATACGCCGGTCGTGCTGATCTCCGGCGGCGTCGGCCTGACGCCGATGGTGTCGATGGCATCGACGCTGGTCGGCGAAGGCAGCACGCGCGAGGTGCGGTTCGTCCACGCGTGCCGGTCGGGCGCGGTGCATGCGTTCCGCGACTGGCTGAACGATACGGTGCGCGAACACGCGAACGTGAAGCGCACGGTGCTGTACGAGCTGGTCGGCCCGAACGACCGGGTCGGCGTCGATCACGACCTCGAGGGGCGCTTGACGCCGGAACGCGTGAAGCAATACGCGCTGGTGCCGGATGCCGATTACTACGTCTGCGGCCCGATCGCGTTCATGAAGGCGCAGCGCGACGCGCTGGTCGCGCTCGGCGTCGCGCCGGAGCGCATCAATACCGAGATCTTCGGTTCGGGCGCGCTCGAGTGAGCGCCTGACGGCGGCTGCGTGCCAACCAGAAAGCCCGGCGCGAGCCGGGCTTTCTTCTTGCGGCGCAGGCTGCAGGCCGCGGGTGGCACGCGCCGCCTCGGGCCTGCCGGCGATCAGTTGCCGCTGCCGCGCGCGACGCGCCGTGCCTTCACCGATTCCGCGAGGCCTTCGAGCACCTTCACGCTGTCGTCCCACGCGATGCACGCGTCGGTGATGCTCTGGCCGTAGGTCAGCGGGCAGCCTTCCTTCAGGTCCTGGCGCCCCTCGACGAGGTGCGACTCGATCATCACGCCGACGATGCGCTCGTCGCCGGCCGCAACCTGGCGGCCGATGTCCGCGCATACGGGGATCTGGTTCTCGTGCTTCTTCGAGCTGTTCGCGTGGCTCGCGTCGATCATCAGGCGCGCGGCGAGGCCCGCCTTGCCGATGTCCGCGCACGCGGCGTTCACGCTGTCCGCGTCGTAGTTCGGCGTCTTGCCGCCGCGCAGGATCACGTGGCAGTCCTCGTTGCCGGCTGTCGACACGATCGCCGAGTGGCCGCCCTTGGTCACCGACAGGAAATGGTGCGGCTGCGATGCGGCCTTGATTGCGTCGACCGCGATCTTCACATTGCCGTCGGTGCCGTTCTTGAAACCGACCGGGCACGACAGCCCCGACGCGAGTTCGCGGTGCACCTGCGACTCGGTCGTGCGCGCGCCGATCGCGCCCCACGAGATCAGGTCGGCGATGTACTGCGGGCTGATCATGTCGAGGTATTCGGTCGCGGCCGGCAGCCCCATCTCGTTGATCTGCAGCAGCAGTTCGCGCGCGGTGCGCAGCCCTTCGTTGATCTTGAAGCTGTTGTCGAGGTGCGGATCGTTGATGAGCCCCTTCCAGCCGACCGTCGTGCGCGGCTTCTCGAAGTACACGCGCATCACGATTTCCAGCTCGCCCTTGAAGCGCTCGCGCTCCTTCACGAGCCGCCCCGCGTATTCGATCGCCGCCTTCGTATCGTGGATCGAACACGGCCCGATCACGACGATCAGCCGGTCGTCCATCCCGTGCAGGATGCGGTGCATCGACTGGCGCGAGTTGTAGATCAGCTCGGACGCGGCTTCGGAGCACGCGAATTCGCGGATCAGGTGGGCGGGCGGCGTCAGTTCCTTGAGTTCGCGAATGCGGACATCATCGGTGTTGTGCGGGGGCATGCTGTTTCTCCTAATTTTGCGGGCGCCGTTCGGTTAGTGCGCGTGCGGCAGATTCATCAATTCAAGCAATTCAGTGATTCCGGTCGGAACCGCGGGATCCGCTGCGGCGGGGACCGGGTGGCGAAGGGCGAAAAAAAACCGCCGGGTTCGCCGGCGGTTTTTTCGGGAATTTCGGTTGCGCTTTACGCGCCATCAACCCTCTCGATCCGCCAGCGGTCTGAGATGCCAAAAAAAGTAAAAATAAAACTTGGCGGACATGACGGAGATTCGGTTCGTCAAAAAAGTTGATTCGCAATTTATACCCCGGCGCCAGGCCGCTGGCAACCGGGGATGCGCGAAAATGCGGACAATCCGCGTGTTTTCGGCAAAATGCGCGGATTGTCTGCGCCGCGATGCGGTTATGCCGTACCGCCGACCGTCATCTTGTCGATCCGCAGGGTCGGCTGGCCGACGCCGACCGGCACGCTCTGGCCTTCCTTGCCGCACACGCCGACGCCTGAGTCGAGCGACATGTCGTTGCCGATCATGCTCACGTACTTCAGCGATTCCGGGCCGCTGCCGATCAGCGTCGCGCCCTTCACCGGGTAGGTGATCTTGCCGTTCTCGATCATGTACGCCTCGGACGCCGAGAACACGAACTTGCCGTTCGTGATGTCGACTTGCCCGCCGCCGAAGTTCACCGCGTACAGGCCGTTCTTCACGGATGCGATGATTTCCTGCGGATCCTTGTCGCCGTTCAGCATGTACGTATTGGTCATCCGCGGCATCGGCAATGCCGCATACGACTCGCGCCGCGCGTTGCCGGTGACGGGCATTTTCATCAGGCGCGCGTTCAGCGTGTCCTGGATGTAGCCCTTCAGGATGCCGTCCTCGATCAGCGTCGTGCACTGCGTCGGGTTGCCTTCGTCGTCGATGTTCAGCGAGCCGCGGCGATTCGGCAGCGTGCCGTCGTCGACCACCGTCACGCCCTTCGCGGCGACCTGCTCGCCGATCCGGCCGGCGAACGCCGACGAACCCTTGCGGTTGAAGTCGCCCTCGAGGCCGTGGCCGATCGCCTCGTGCAGCAGCACGCCCGGCCAGCCCGGCCCGAGCACGACCGTCATCGCGCCGGCCGGGGCAGGGCGCGCGTCGAGGTTCACGAGCGCCGCGTGCACGGCGTCGTCGACGTAGCGTGACAGCACTTCGTCGGTGAAGTAGCCGTAGTCGAAGCGGCCGCCGCCGCCGCCGGAGCCGATTTCGCGGCGGCCGTTCTGTTCGGCGATCACCGTGACCGACACGCGCACGAGCGGCCGGATGTCGGCGGCGAGCGCGCCGTCGCTGCGCGCGACCAGCACAACATCGTATTCGCCGGCGAGCCCCGCCATCACCTGCGTGACGCGCGGGTCGCGACCGCGCGCCATCTGCTCGATGCGCTCGAGCAGCTTGACCTTGGCCGTCGCGTCGAGCGACGCGAGCGGATCGGACGGCAGATACAGGTCGCGGCCCGAGATGCCCTTCAGCGACGTCGCCGCCTTGATCTTCTGGCGGCCGCCGCCGGCCGCCGCGATCGCCTTGGTGGCCGCGGCCGCCTGGGCGATGGCTTCCGGAGACAGGTCGTCCGAGTAGGCGAACGCTGTGCGGTCGCCCGCGACCGCGCGCACGCCGACGCCCTGGTCGATGCTGAAGCTGCCCGACTTCACGATGCCTTCCTCGAGGCTCCACGCTTCGCTGCGGGTCGCCTGGAAGTACAGGTCCGCGTAGTCGACGCGATGCGTGAAGATGTCGGCGATCGTGCGCGTGAGCAGGCTCTCGTCGAGGCCGTACGGCGTGAGGAGGATGTCCTTCGCCAGCGCAAGATTGCGGATGCCGGGTTCGATGATGTTCATGCGGGTATCGAGGGTTCTCAAAAAGTTGTCGGGTGCGTTCTGGGCAGATGGGTTGGCCGGGCGGCGTTTCAAGCGCCAGGGCGGATCAGCGGTTCAGGCCAGCACGCGATGCCGCCACGCGGGCAGGCTCTGGCGCACGTCGGCGATGCGCTGCGGATCGAGCGTGCCGGTCACGACGCTCGCGCCTTCGTCGCGGATCGCGACGATTTCGCCCCACGGGTCGATCAGCATGCTGTGGCCCCAGGTGCGCCGGCCGTTCTCGTGCTTGCCGCCTTGCGCGGCCGCGAGCACGTAGCACTGGTTCTCGACGGCCCGCGCGCGCAGCAGCGTTTCCCAGTGCGCGCGGCCCGTCGTATACGTAAACGCCGACGGCACGACGATCAGCGCGCAGTCGCCCATCCTGCGGTACAGCTCCGGAAAGCGCAGATCGTAACAGACCGACAGGCCGACCCGCCCGAAAGGCGCGTCGAACGTGACGACCGTGTCGCCCGCGCGGATCGTGCGCGCCTCGTCGAACGATTCGTCGCCTTTCTCGAAGTTGAACAGGTGGATCTTGTCGTAGCGGGCCGCTTCGTTGCCGCTCGGGTCGAACACGAGCGTCGTGTTCAGCACGCGATCGGGTTCGGGCGCCTTCAGCGGCAGCGTGCCGCCGATCACCCAGATGCCGTGACGATGCGCGGCCTCCGCGAGGAAGCGCTGAATCGGACCGTCGCGGTAGGGTTCGGCGAGCGCGAGCTTGTCGGTGTCGCGATGGCCCATGAAGCAGAAATACTCGGGCAGCAGCACGAGCTGCGCGCCGTCGCCGGCCGCTTCCGCGATCAGGCGTCCGGCTTCGGCGAGATTGCGTGCGACGTCCGGCGTGCTCACCATCTGCAGCGCGGCGACCCGAAAGGGCGTGGCGGAACGGGCGTGATCGGTCATCGCTGGATCGGTTGCGTCATAAATGGGGTGCGGCCCGGCACCCTGCGCGCGTCAGTGGCTCGCCGCATCGGCCGGACCGTGATTCATCTTACCCTGATCGCCTCGCACCCGCTCGATGTGCGGATGCGCCCACGAGCCGGTGATCGCGTAGTCGAGCGCGAACGCGTGCGACAGCGTCTCAGACAGCGCGTAGTTCGCCGCCAGCACGCCGACGCCGAGCAGCGGATTGATGATCGCGGCCGCGATCGCGGCCGTGCCGGCGCCGATCTTCGGCGCGACGTGCGCGTGCAGGTCCTGCGTCTCGGTGCCGAGGTCGACCGCGCCGCGCACGGTCACGTTCGCCGGCGCAGTCGTCATCGAAAAGTCGTCGGTGCGTGCGATCCCGTTCGAGATCCGGCTGGTGCCCGTGATCTTGTCGAACGGCAGTCCCTTGCCGATCACGTCGCGGAAATTCAGCGTCAGGAAGCGCGCGAGACTCTGCAGGCTCAGCACGCCGAGCAGTTTCGCGGCGCCCGGATCGACCTTCAGGATCTGGCCGTGCTCCAGGTCGAGCGCGATCTGGCCGCCGAGCGACGGCAGATCGACCGCGGTCGGGCCGCCGCGCCAGCCGACCTTGCCGGTCACCGTGCCGTGGCCGTTCGCCAGCGTGCGCGGCAGGCCGACGAGGTCGAGCAGCGCGCCCGCGTTGCCGACGTCGAGCTTGAAGTCGAACACGCTGCGGCGCGGTGCATCGTTTTCGTCGACGCCGCGGGCCAGCGCGCGGCGCGACGTGCGCCAGTTGCCGGTCGCCGTCAGCTTTGCGGCCGGGTTCGCCAGCTCGAGCTTGTCGAGCTGCCACACCGGCGCGCCGTCTTCCTCGATGTTGCGCGCATTGACGACGAGCCGGCCGATGTCGTGATCGCGTGCAACGACCTGGTCGACGATCAGGTCGACCGACGGCATCGGCCGGTCGGTCGGCGTCGGCAGGTTCATCGCGCGGCCGACGAGGTCGTGCTGCGCACTCTGCGGAATCACGAGCTTCGCGAGCCGCGCGTTCAGCACGCCCGCGCCGTTGTGGCCGCCGCCCGGCGCCCACGACAGGTAGCCCGAGACCTGGTTCGACGCGATGTTCGCCTGCCACAACTCGTCGATGTGCGACGCGCCGATGATCACGTTTTCCCAGTTGCGCTTGAGCAGCTTCAGCGTGCCGAAGTGGAGCGCGAAGCGCTTCGGCGTGAAGCTCGCGACGTCGATGCGCGGCGCGGCTTGCGGTTCCGGCGCGCGCGGCGCGTCGTGCTGCAGCGTGCGGGCCAGTGCGAGCCAGGCGTCGGCGTCGAGTTCGTCGACGTCGACGGCGGCGCTCACGCCGTCCTGCGGCAGGTCGGGCATCCGGTGGATGCCCATCGCGCCACGCACCGCGCGCAGCGGCTGGCCGGGTGTTGCGTCGAGCAGGTAGGTCGCGGACACGGGGCCGAGCGTCAGGTCGGCATGCTCGAGGCGCTTGCCGCCCGCCTCGGCGGCCGGCTGCAGCGTGAAGCGGAACGGCATCGGCGTGCCGGCCGGTTTCGCGAACGGCGCAGGGAAGTTCAACGCGACGCCCGTCAGGTCGGAACGCGCGGTGACTTCCGGCAGGCGGCCCGGCGCGCCGCGCACGGCGAGCTGGTACGGTGCGTCGCCGACCACGTGCTCGAGCAGCGCCGCAGCCGTGCCGCGCAGGTTCATCCCGCGCGCGGCGTCGAGCGCGAGCTTGCCGTCGACGTCCACCGCGTACGGGCCGTGCGACTGGAAGTTGCCGTTCGCGCGCACCGGGCCGCCGAGGAAGCGCCCCGACAGGTCGTGCAGCGATGCGCCAGTCTCGGAGAAGCGCACGCTGCCGCGCAGCGCGGACAGCGGCGGCACGCCGTCGGTCGACAGCGTGTTGCCGCCGAACGCGAGTGCGCCTTCGACGTGGGTATGCGGATGCGGAACGTGCTGCGGAATCGTGATCTTGAGCGCGAGCGCCGCCGGCCCCTGCGCATCGATCCGCTGGCCGATGTGCCCGCTCATCGCGCCGAGCGAGCTGTTGTCCGCATAGTCGATCAGGTCCGCGAGCGGGCCCTGCGCATGGCCGTCGATGACGAGCGGCGACGTCGACGGGTTGCCGAGGTCGTCGATCCGGCCGGCGACCTTCGTCAGCGCGACGCGCTTGTAGTGCGCGCGCGCGATGTCGAAACGCAGCTTGTTCTGCGCGAGCTCGAACACGCCGTCGATTCCGTCGAGTGCGGGCCAGACGCTCGGCGTGCCGTTCGCGAGCTTGCGCGGCGGGTACGGCGTCGGCTCGAAGCGGCCGCCGGTGAACGGCGCGACGATATGGAACACGCCGGCATCCGGCTCGTGTTCGAACGGGAATTTCTCGAGCGGGCCGCGGGCGACGATCGACGCGCCCTTGGACACCTGGCCGTCCTGCAGCGCATGGCCGAGATAGTTGCGCAGGTGCTCGGACATCCCCGTCGGCAGGTAGCGCGGAATGCGCGCCACCGACGCGCGCGCGAATTCCGCGCGCAGGTCGAGCGAGCCGCGGCCGTGGCCGGGGTTCGTGTACGAGCCCGACACCGCGATTTCCGCATCGGGGTTTGCGACGAACAGGTCCGGCAACGTCACGTCGACGCGCGCGTGCTTCTCGCCCGGCGCCGGCGTGATCACCCATTTCGCGTTGCCGCGCAGCCGGTCGAAGGTCAGGCGCGGCTCGTCGAATTCGCCGGGCACCGTGACTGCGGCGTTGACCGTGTCGAAGTGCGCGGCGCCGCCCGTCTCGTTCGCGTCGACGCGGCCCCACAGATTCTCGACGCCCGGCCAGCCGGCGCGCGGATGGCCACGCGGCGAGAGGCCAGGGGGCGGCTCCTGCGCGGCGAAGCTGATGCCCTGCAGGTCGCCCAGGAAGCGGTAGCGGACGATCGGTGCGGCGCCGGTGCGACGCTCTTCGTCGGCGAGCTCGGCCCGCGCCGGCTTCGCGCGTTCGACCTCGATATGGTAATTCGACACCATCCCGCGCGGGTCGAGCTTGATCAGTTCGTTGCGCAGCCGCGCCGGCAGCGGCAGCCCGCGGATGAACTCGCTGAGGATGCCGAGATCGACGCGGTCGCCGACGACGCTCAGGAGCTGCCCCTGGTCGGCGGCCGGCACGCGGTAGCGGGCGGTCAGCGTCGACAGCGCGAGCGAGCGGGCGAGCGGCGTGCCGTCCGGCAGCGGCGGCTGCCCGAGCTCCGCGTTGAAGCGCGTCAGGTGCAGCGTGTAGTCGCGGCCGGCGTCCAGCGCCATGTCCCAGCCGAAGCCGACCGTCGGCACGTCGAGGCGCGGCTGGGTCGGCCGCACGCGCAGCACGACGTCGGCGCCCTGCAGGTCGCCGCCGGCGGAGCGCAGGTGGCCGTTCTGGAAGGTCGCCCAGATTGCGTTGTCGATGCGGCCCGCGTGGATCGTGAGCGGTATGTCGAGATAGCGGCCGAGCGTCTGCAGGTCGACGGGGCCGGTCGACAGATACGCGTCGCCGGTCCAGTTCGTCGGCTTGCCGATCGGCGCGAGCGGCTTGTGCCGGAAGCGCGCGCGGAAATCGAGCGGGCCGAGCAGCAGGGTGCCGTTCGCGGGCGCCTGAAGCGCGGCCTTGTGCTCGCGGCCGTCGTTGAGCACCGCGAGGCGGATGCCGGACAGCGCGAGCTCCGGTGCATCGTGTTGCGCGTCGCGCCAGCGCAGCGTGCCGTTGCGCAGCACGATCGCTTCCTGCTTCAGCAGCCAGGTGCCGAACGTGTCGTTGCCGCCATGGGTGGTCGCGACGCCGACGCCCGCGATGCTCAGCGAGCCGTCGGCCGCGCGCGCGACGACGAGGTCCGGATGGTCGACGATCAGGCTCGACAGCGCGGGCGACAGCCGCAGCAGCGACAACCACGACAGCGCGGCCGTCGCGTGCGGGACCGACAGCGCGATCTGGCCGTCACGGCCGCGAATGGTGAGGTTGGCGACTTCGACACCCGGCTGCATGCCGGACCAGTGGGGGGACAGTTTGCCGATCGAGAGCTGCGCGTGGAGCTTGTCGGACACCGCGCGCTCGATGCGCGGGCGAAATTCGTCGATGCGCGGCAGCACCACGTAGCGCAGCCCGAGGAACGCGCCGGCCGCGACGAAGTACGTGCCGATCCCGACTGCCAGCGTCACCCTGAACACGTGACGCAGGACTGGATGATCGTGCTTCGGAGGTCCCGCTTCGGGCTCAGCTAAGGCGGATTCCTGACGGTCGGACATGCGGCGGAAGGGCGGCGATATGGTAGTTTTGCAGACTGACGTTGAAATGTATCACAGGGGTTCGTGCCGGCGGCCGTTGCGGCAGCGCGGCACGGGCTTTCCGGCGCGCGGTTTTCGCGGCGGCGCATCCGCGTCGCGACACCGCGCCGAGTCCACGGGGCCTGTCGGCGGCAGGGCGCGCAAGCGCTCTCCCGCGCCGGCGGGCCCGACCGCCAGGCCCGCTTTTCGATGACCGACGCTTCCGCCCTGATCAGCCAGTCCTACTCCCGCTATATCGCCCGCGCGGCCGCCGCGCGTCCCGCGCTGTCCGACCAGATCGCCGCGTGGGCCGCCGCACCGCTCGCCCGTGCGCAGCTCGACGCGCGCCTGACCGAACTGCTCGCATCGCCGGCCGGCGCGACCGCGCCGGGCGACGAGCAACTGAAGCGCGCGCTGCGGCAGTTGCGTGTCGAGGTGTTCGGCGCGGTTGCGGAGCGCGACCTGCGCGGCGTCGCGGACGTCGCCGAGGTGACGGGCGCGATGACCGATCTCGCCGAGGTGGCCGTGCAGCGCTCGCTCACGCTGCTGTCGGCCGAACTCGAGGCGATGTACGGCGAGCCGCGCGGCGCCGACGGCCAGCGCGTCGTGCTGGGCGTGGTCGGGATGGGCAAGCTCGGCGGCCGCGAGCTGAACGTGTCGTCCGACATCGACCTGATCTTCGTCTACGAGGACGACGGCGAGACCGCCGGCGGCACGCGCTCGCCGCTGTCCACCCAGGAATACTTCACGCGGCTCGGCCGGCGCCTGATCGGCGTGCTGTCCGAAGTCACGGCCGACGGCTACGTGTTTCGCGTCGACATGCGGCTGCGCCCGAACGGCGATTCGGGGCCGCTCGTGTGCAGCCTCGGGATGCTCGAGGAATATTTCTACGTGCAGGGGCGCGAATGGGAGCGCTACGCGTGGATCAAGGGGCGACTCGTGTCGGAAGGCGACAGCGACGCGGCGCAGCGGCTCGCGTCGCAGCTCGAATCGATCGTCAAGCCGTTCGTGTACCGCCGCTATCTCGACTTCGGCGTGATCGGTGCGATCCGTTCGCTGCACCAGCAGATTCGCCAGGAAGCCGCGCGCCGCGCGTCGATGCGGCCCGACAAGGCCGACGACATCAAGCTCGGGCGCGGCGGGATCCGCGAGATCGAATTCAGCGCGCAGGTGTTCCAGTTGATCCGCGGCGGCCAGGATGCGGAATTCCGCGTACGGCCGACGCTCGCGGTGCTGCGCCATGCGCAGGCGCGCGGGCTGATCGGCGAGGACGTGCGCGAGCGCCTGACCGACGCCTACAACTTCCTGCGCACGCTCGAGCACCGGCTGCAGTACCGCGACGACGCGCAGACGCACGCGATGCCGGTCGATCCGGCCGAGCGCGCGGCGTTGGCCGCGTCGCTCGGCTTTGCCGACTACGCGGCGCTGATGACGGTGCTCGACGGCTACCGCACCTTCGTCGAGGCGCAGTTCGACCAGATCTTTGCCGACAAGGTGAGCGGCGGCCCATGCGCGGCGGGCGAGGACACCACCGCGTCGTGGATCTGGAGCGGGGCGCTCGCCGACGACGGCGAAGACGACGCGCTGCGCGCGCGCCTCGACGGGCTGGGCTTCACCGATCCGGCGACCGTGCTCGCTCGGCTGCGCGCGATCTGGCAGTCGTCGCGCTACGCGGGCCTGCCGGAAAAGAGCCGGCAACGCTTCGACAGCGTCGCGCAGCGCGCGCTCGAGGCTGCGCCGCGGATCGACGCTGCGCGCCGCGACGACACCATCGTGCGGCTGTTCGACCTGCTCGAGACGGTCAGCCGGCGCGGCGTCTATCTCGCGCTGCTGACCGAGTATCCCGCCGCGCTCGATCGCGTGCTGTCGGTGCTCGGCGCGACGCGCTGGGGCGGCGGCTACCTGATCCGCCATCCACAACTGCTCGACGAACTGCTTGACGACGAAGCGATCGCGAGCCCGTTCGACTGGCCCGCGTTCAAGGACGCATTGCGTGCGCGCCTCGCGGCCGCCGACGGCCCCGAGCAGCAGATGGACCTGCTGCGGCATGCGCAGCACGCGGAGGTGTTCCGCATCCTGCTGATCGATCTGGCGGGCCAGCTGTCGGTCGAGCACGTGAGCGATCGCCTCTCGGAGCTCGCCGACGCCGTGCTCGACGTGACGATTGAGGTTGTCTGGTCGCAGCTCGCGAAGCGCCACCGTGACGTGCCGAAGTTCGCGGTGATCGCGTACGGCAAGCTCGGCGGCAAGGAGCTCGGCTACGCATCGGATCTCGACCTGATCTTCCTGTACGACGACCCCGACGAGCGCTCGGCGGACGTCTACACGACGTTCACGCGACGGCTGATCACGTGGCTCACGACCGCGACCGGCGCCGGCGCGCTGTTCGACATCGACCTGCGGCTGCGGCCGAACGGCGAGGCCGGACTGCTCGTGACCGATCTCGACGCGTTCCGCCGCTACCAGCTGCGCGAGGGCGACGCGGCGAACACCGCGTGGGTGTGGGAGCACCAGGCGCTGACGCGTGCCCGCTACAGCGCGGGCGACACGCAGATCGGCGCCGACTTCGAGGCGATCCGCCAGCAGGTGCTGACGACGCCGCGCGACGGGGCGGTGCTTGCGAAGGAGATCGTCGACATGCGCGGCAAGGTGTTCGCCGGCCATCCGAACCAGACCGAGCTGTTCGACCTGAAGCACGATCGCGGCGGGATGGTCGACATCGAGTTCATCGTCCAGTACTGGGTGCTGCTGCATGCGTCGAGTGATGCCGAGCTGATCCGCAATACCGGCAACATCGCGTTGCTGCGCGAGGTCGCCCGATTCGGGCTGATGGGCGAGGACGAAGCCGAGCGCGTCGGCGCCGCGTACCGCAAGTACCGGAAGCTGCAACACAAGCTGCGGCTCGACGGGATGGAAAAGGCGCGGGTCGATCCGGCGCTGGTGGCCGACGAGCGGGCGGCCGTGACGGCGCTGTGGGAGCGGGTGTTCGGCGCGGTTGAAACGAGTGTTTGATTCGGGCGTTCGAGTCGAGCGTTCGAATCACCGGAGCAGGGTGGGCGCGATCGGGCGGCCGCTGCTGCCGATGAAAAGAGACCGACGCATGCGCCGGTCTCTTTTCATTCTGGGGCCGGGTGGCCGCGTCAGGCTGCCAGCATTTCCTTCGCGTGCTTGCGCGTCGTCGCGGTGATCTCGAGCCCACCGAGCATCCGGGCGACTTCCTCGACCCGGCTCGCCTTGTCGAGCGGGACGACCGACGAGACGGTGCCACCGCGGTCGTCGGCACCCTTCGCGACCTGGTAGTGATGGTCGCCGCGCGCGGCGACCTGTGGCAGGTGGGTGACGCACAGTACCTGGCGGTCACGCCCGAGCTGATGCAGCAGGCGGCCGACCACCTCGGCGACGCCGCCGCCGATGCCCGTGTCGACTTCGTCGAAGATCAGCGTCGGCGTCGGGCTGGCGGCACTCGCGATCACCGCGAGCGCAAGGCTGATCCGTGCGAGTTCGCCGCCCGACGCGACTTTCGCGAGCGGCCGCAGCGGCACGCCGGGGTGTCCGGCGACCCGGAATTCGACCTGCTCGAGCCCGTGCGCGCCACCATCGGCGAGCGGCACGAGCGCGACTTCGAAGCTGCCGCCCGCCATCGACAGTTCCTGCATGCCGGCCGTGACGGCCGTGCCGAGTGCCTTCGCGGCCTGCGCGCGCGCCTTCGACAGGCGTTTCGCGTCAGTGAGATAGGCTTCCCATGCCTTGGCCTGCGCGGCTTCGAGCGCGCCGAGATCGGCGGCTGCGTCGAGCGCGGCGAGCTGCGCGCGGCGTGCCGCATGTTCCTCGTGCAGCGTGTCGGGCGGCAGCCGGAACTTGCGGGCGGTCGAGTGCAGCGCGTCGAGGCGCGCTTCGACCTGCGCGAGCCGGGCCGGGTCGAGATCGAGGCGCTGCGCGTAGTGCGACAGCGAATAGACGGCTTCCTGCAACTGGATCTCGGCCGGTTCGAGCGATGCGAGCGCGTCGCCGAGCCCCGTGTCGTAGTCGGCCAGGCTGCGCAGTTTCGACACGATCGCGCCGAGTTGCGGGAGCATCGCGTCGTCGGCCTCGGACAGCGCATTGAGCGCACCCTGCACGCCGGCGATCAGATTCGCCGAATGCGACAGGCGCTTGTGCTCGCTGCCGACTTCGTCCCATTCGCCCGGTTGCGGTGCGAGCTTGTCGAGCTCGGCGAGCTGCCAGGCGAGCTTCTCGCGTTCGAGCTGCAGTTCGCGCTCGTGCGCCTTCGCGGCGTCGATCGCCTGCGTCGCGTCGCGCCAGACGCGCCACGCGCGTGCGACGTTCGCGGCATCGGCGACGAGCCCCGCGTGCGTGTCGAACAGCTCGCGCTGCGCATCGGGGCGCATCAGCAACTGGTGCGCGTGCTGGCCGTGGATGTCGACCAGCATCTCGCCGAGTTCGCGCAGCTGCGCGAGCGTCGCGCTGGTGCCGTTGATGAATGCGCGCGAGCGGCCGTTCGCGTCGATCACGCGGCGCAGCATCACGGTGTCCTCAGTGTCGAACGCGTGTTCGTCGAGCCAGTGCGCGACGCGGTCGTGCGGCGTGAATTCTGCGGTGATGTCGGCGCGGCCGCAGCCGGCGCGCACGACGCTCGCGTCGGCGCGTTCGCCGAGCGCGAGGGCGAGGGCGTCGATCAGGATCGATTTGCCGGCGCCGGTTTCGCCGGAAAAGACGGTAAAGCCGCTGTCGAATTCGAGATCGAGCGCGGCGACGATGACGAAGTCGCGAATCGAGAGGTGGCGGAGCATGGTGTCGGGCTCAGGGGCGTCAGAACGCCTTGTCGTCTTCGTTCGACGCGTGTTCGTTCCAGTGCAGCTTCTTGCGCAGCGTCGAGAAATAGCTGTAGCCGACCGGGTGCAGGAACGGCACCGTGTGCTTCGAGCGGCGCACCTCGATCGTGTCGTTCAGTTCGAGCGCGGTGAACGACTGCATGTCGAAATTCACGTTGACGTCGCGCCCGGCGACGATCTGGATCGCGATCTTCGAATCGTCGGGCAGCACGATCGGCCGGTTCGACAGTGCGTGCGGCGCGATCGGCACGAGCACGATGCCCTGCAGCTGCGGATGGAGGATCGGGCCGGCCGACGACAGCGCGTACGCGGTCGAGCCCGTCGGCGTGGCGACGATCAGGCCGTCCGAACGCTGGTTGTACATGTACCGGCCGTCGACCGACGCGCGCAGCTCGACCATCCCGGAGAAGCCGCTGCGGTTCACGACGACGTCGTTGAACGCGAGCGCATGGTAGATCGGTTCGCCGTCGCGCACGATCCGGGCCTCGAGCAGCGAGCGCTCCTCGCGCTCGAACTTGCCCGCCAGCATCACGGGGATGCGTGCGTGCATGTCGGCCGCCGCGATGTCCGTGATGAAGCCGAGCCGCCCGTGGTTGATCCCGATCAGCGGTGTCCGGTACGGCGCAAGCTGGCGGCCGATGCCGAGCATCGTGCCGTCGCCGCCCAGCACGACCGCCACGTCCGCACGCGCCCCGATTTCGGCCGGGGTGAGCGCCGGATAGCCGGTGATGCCGAACTCGCGCGCGGTATCGCCTTCAAATACGACCTCGAAGCCCAGCTTCGCTAGGCTGGCAGCCAGGGTGGCGAGCGGCTCGGCGATGCCGGGCGTGTTGCTCCGGCCGACGAGCGCGACAGTGTTGAACTGATTACCGGTTTTCATGCCGGCATTACACCATAGCTCGTTGACGAAAAGAACCGGCTGTGCGCCGGCGGGGCCGGATCGGGCCGGCCCGCGCAACAATGGCCGACGCCACTCGCCGCGGTCGCGTGGTTGCGCTAAAATTTTCCACCATGCTAGATCCTCGCGCACGAACCCTCCTGAAAACCCTGATCGAACGGTATATCGCCGACGGTCAGCCAGTCGGATCGCGCACGTTGTCCCGTTACTCCGGGCTCGAGCTGAGCCCGGCGACGATCCGCAACGTGATGTCCGACCTGGAGGAGCTCGGCCTCGTGTCGAGCCCGCACACGTCGGCCGGCCGCGTGCCGACGCCGCGCGGCTACCGGCTGTTCGTCGACACGATGCTGACGGTCGAGGCGCCGATCGACGCCGAGGCCGTCGCGCGGCAGGTGCAGAACACGCTGCAGGCCGGTGAGCCGCAGCAGCGGGTGGTGGCGGCCGCCGCGAGCGTGCTGTCGAACCTGTCGCAGTTCGCGGGTGTCGTGCTGACGCCGCGGCGCAGCCACGTGTTCAAGCAGATCGAGTTCATGCGCCTGTCGGACAAGCGCATCCTGCTGATCATCGTCACGCCCGAGGGCGACGTGCAGAACCGGATGCTCGCGACGCCGCGCGACTACTCGCCGTCGCAACTGACCGAGGCGTCCAATTACATCAACGCGCATTTCGCCGGCCTGTCGTTCGACGAGGTGCGCCGCCGCCTGCGCGACGAGATCGACCAGTTGCGCGGCGACATGACCACGCTGATGCACGCGGCCGTGACGGCCAGCACCGAGGTGCCCGACACCGAGGACACCGTGCTGATTTCCGGCGAGCGCAACCTGCTCGAAGTGGCGGATCTTTCCTCCGACATGGCGCGGCTGCGCAAGCTGTTCGACGTGTTCGACCAAAAGACGGGCCTCCTGCAATTGCTCGACGTGTCGAGCCACGCCCAGGGCGTGCAGATCTTCATCGGCGGCGAATCGACGCTGGTGCCGATCGAGGAAATGAGCGTCGTGACCGCGCCCTACGAGGTGAACGGCCAGATCGTCGGCACGCTCGGCGTGATCGGCCCGACCCGCATGGCGTACAACCGCGTGATCCCGATCGTCGACATCACCGCGCGGCTGCTGTCGCTCACGCTGAGCCAGCAGTAACCTGAACCGATCCCGTTCCGCCATCGTGCCGCGACGCCGCGTGCGCTGCCAGTCTGCCGAACGGCCAGCCAACCCCAGCGAGCCGGCCCGCTATAATTGAGGGCCGTCCGACTGCGTGCCTCGAGCACGTTCCTGCCCATGCGTTTCGATCTTGAGCCGCCTTCGAGCATTGCGGCCGCCCATCGCATCGGCGTGCTGCTGATCAATCTCGGCACGCCCGACGCTCCGACACCGCGCGCGGTGCGGCGCTATCTGGCCGAATTCCTGTCGGATACCCGCGTCGTCGAAATCCCGCAGGTCGTCTGGCAGATACTGCTGCGCACGCTGATCCTGCCGCTGCGCGGTCGCGCGTCCGCGAAGAAATATGCGGCGGTGTGGATGCCCGAGGGCTCGCCGCTGCGCGTGTACACCGAGCGCCAGACCGAAGGCGTGCGCCATCTGCTCGCATCGAACGGCTACCAGGTGACGGTCGACTACGCGATGCGCTACGGCAGCCCAGGCATTGCGCAGGCACTCGCGCAGTTCAAGCGCGCGGGCGTCGAGCGTGTGCTGCTGATGCCGATGTATCCGCAATACTCGGCGTCCACTACCGCGACCGCATTCGATGCCGCGTTCGCCGCGCTCGCGCGGATGCGCAACCAGCCGGAAGTGCGCACGGTGCGGCAATATGCCGACCATCCGGCCTACATCCACGCGCTTGCCGAGCAGGTGCGTCAGTACTGGGCGCAGCACGGCCGGCCCGACTTCGCGGCCGGCGACAAGCTCGTGCTGAGTTTTCACGGGGTGCCGAAACGCACGCTCGACCTGGGCGACCCTTATCATGACCAGTGCCAGCAGACGGGCGCGCTGCTGATGGCCGCGCTCGGGCTGTCGACGCTCGAGTGCCGCGTGACGTTCCAGTCGCGCTTCGGCAAGGCCGAGTGGCTGCAGCCGTACACCGCGCCGACGCTGCGCGAACTCGGCGAGGCCGGCGTGCGGCGGGCCGACGTGTTCTGCCCCGGTTTTACGGCCGATTGTCTGGAGACGATCGAGGAGATCGGGATGGAGGTGCGCGACGAGTTCATCGCGGGCGGCGGCCAGGCCTTCCACCGGATTCCGTGTCTGAACGGCGCGTCCGCGTGGATCGGCGCGGTGGGCGAGATTGTCGCCGAGAATTTGCAGGGCTGGCCGGTGAAGGCCGCACAGCCCGAAACGGTGAATTGAACGCGATGAACTACAGGATTTCGACGGAACCCGGCGCGAAGCTGCGCATCGACAAATGGCTGTGGGCAGCGCGCTTCTTCAAGACGCGCTCGCTCGCGTCCGACGCGGTCGACAAGGGCCACGTGAAGATCGGCGGCGCGGCCGTCAAGCCGGCGAAGGACGTGCGCGTCGGCGACGAGGTCGAGATTGCGATCGACGGTGTCGTCTGGCACATTGCCGTGCTGGGCATTTGCGACGTGCGCGGACCCGCGAGCATCGCGCAGACGCTTTACGAGGAAACGGAAGCGGGGCGCGTCGCGCGGCTCGCTGAACTGGAGCGGCGCCGCACGTATCGTGAGCCGGCGGCGAATCTGCACGGCCGGCCGACCAAGCGCGACCGGCGCATCATCGACAGATTTTCTGGTGGGAGCTGAACATCTGGTCGAAAGTCGCCCGCGCGCTTCCGTATTCGGTCGTGCGGTCGGTCACGGCTCCGGACAGGCAGATGGTGGTGGTGCCGGCGATCAGTACCAGCGCGACCACCGATATGGCAAAGGTCAGTTTCACGGTACTCGCCTCGATGGGACGGTGAATGCAGCGCCAGGTGGATGTCAGGCGGCGGTAAGCTAGGGTAAACGCGCTTTCTCGACGCTTGAGTGGAGTGTAGTGCAGCCCCCTGTGCCGAGCTAGTACTTGCCTGGTAAGCGTTGTTACCGACCGTTTCGTCCGATCTGGCGACAAATGCGCGCAATCGGGCGGGGTGCGGCGCGGTTGTTTCGCAGTGTTGGCGAATACCGGCGAATAACCCTCTTGAAACCGCAGTTTTCGCCCTTATTTGCACCAACAATGTGCGGTGTCGCCGGCATACGGTCCGGCGGTTGCCGATTTGGCTTCAACCTCTAATCGACTTTCAGCGACATGGAAAACACGCAAGAGAACCCGGCTACCCAATCGGCCGAAGACATCGGCAGCGAGAAGCAGGCGGCGCAAGGCGCTGCTCCCGCCGCCGAAGCAGCCGACGCTGCGCTCGCGGAGGCTCAAGCCAAGGTCGCCGAGCTGCAGGAGAGCTTCCTCCGGGCGAAGGCCGAGACCGAGAACGTCCGCCGCCGTGCGCAGGAAGACGTCTCGAAGGCGCACAAGTTTGCGATCGAGGGCTTCGCGGAGCACCTGCTGCCCGTGCTGGACAGCCTCGAGGCCGCCGTGAGTGATACGTCCGGCGACATCACGAAGGTGCGCGAAGGCGTCGAGCTGACGCTGCGCCAGCTGACGAGCGCGCTCGAGAAGGGCCGCGTCGTCGCGATCAACCCGGTCGGCGAGAAGTTCGATCCGCACCAGCACCAGGCGATTTCGATGGTGCCGGCCGATCAGGAACCGAATACCGTCGTGACCGTCCTCCAAAAGGGTTACACGATCGCGGACCGCGTACTGCGCCCGGCGCTCGTCACGGTCGCCCAGCCGAAGTAAGGCTGCCGCGATGGTTCCCGCCGGCGTCGATCCGGCCGCGTTCGAAGCGTTCGACATGCAGGCGCTGGCGACCGACACGTTCGACGCCGCGATCGCCGGCGCCGGCGATGCACTCGCCGTGGTGTTCTTCTGGGGCGTCGACTGCTTCAACTGCGAGATCGCGAAGAAGGCGATGCTCGCCCAGACGGACGCGATGCGCGCGCTGGACCTGAAGTGGTTCCATTGCAACGTGTACGAACATCATGAGCTGGGGCGCCGCTTCGGCCTGCACGGTGTGCCGACATGGTTCTTTTTCCATCGCGGCAAGCGGCTCGGCCGCGCGACCGGCTGGCATGGCCTCGCGCAGTTCCAGGCGGCGGTGTCGGCGGCGCGCGCGAAGGTTGCCGCGGCGGCAGGCGCGCCGTCGGACCGCGACGACGGTCCGCACGATCCGGCTACCGGCATCGATTGAAAAAATTTAATACCCGCATCGCTTGGCGGGTCTTGAAAACGGATCGGCCGGACGCATTTCGGGAACAGAGTTGAATTCTGGCGCGCGAAACCGCCCAAAAACGCGGGGTTTCGCGCAGCAAACAGGCATTTCTGGAGATTAGCAAAAATGGGAAAGATCATCGGTATTGACCTCGGCACCACGAACTCGTGCGTCGCCATCATGGAAGGCAACCAGGTCAAGGTCATCGAGAACTCGGAAGGCACGCGCACGACGCCGTCGATCATCGCCTACATGGACGATAACGAAGTGCTCGTCGGCGCACCGGCCAAGCGTCAGTCCGTGACCAACCCGAAGAACACGCTGTTCGCCGTGAAGCGCCTGATCGGCCGCCGCTTCGAAGAGAAGGAAGTCCAGAAGGACATCGGCCTGATGCCGTATACGATCATCAAGGCCGACAACGGCGACGCATGGGTCGAAGCGCACGGCGAGAAGCTGGCGCCGCCGCAGGTTTCGGCGGAAGTGCTGCGCAAGATGAAGAAGACGGCCGAAGACTACCTCGGCGAGCCGGTCACGGAAGCCGTGATCACGGTGCCGGCGTACTTCAACGACAGCCAGCGTCAGGCAACTAAGGACGCCGGCCGCATCGCGGGCCTCGAAGTCAAGCGGATCATCAACGAGCCGACCGCGGCTGCGCTCGCGTTCGGCCTCGACAAGGCCGAGAAGGGCGACCGCAAGATCGCCGTGTATGACCTCGGCGGCGGCACGTTCGACGTATCGATCATCGAGATCGCGGACGTCGACGGCGAAATGCAGTTCGAAGTGCTGTCGACCAACGGCGACACGTTCCTCGGCGGCGAGGACTTCGACCAGCGCATCATCGATTACATCATCGGCGAGTTCAAGAAGGAGCAGGGTGTCGACCTGTCGAAGGACGTGCTCGCGCTGCAGCGCCTGAAGGAAGCCGCTGAAAAGGCGAAGATCGAGCTGTCGTCGAGCCAGCAGACCGAAATCAACCTGCCGTACATCACGGCCGACGCATCGGGTCCGAAGCACTTGAACCTGAAGATTACCCGCGCGAAGCTGGAAGCGCTGGTCGAGGATCTGGTCGAGCGCACGATCGAACCGTGCCGCATCGCGATCAAGGACGCGGGCGTCAAGGTGTCGGACATCGACGACGTGATCCTGGTCGGCGGCCAGACCCGCATGCCGAAGGTGCAGGAGAAGGTGAAGGAGTTCTTCGGCAAGGACCCGCGCCGTGACGTGAACCCGGACGAAGCCGTCGCAGTCGGCGCGGCGATCCAGGGCCAGGTCCTGTCGGGCGACCGCAAGGACGTGCTGCTGCTCGACGTGACCCCGCTGTCGCTCGGCATCGAGACGCTCGGCGGCGTGATGACGAAGATGATCAACAAGAACACGACGATCCCGACGAAGCACGCACAGGTGTATTCGACGGCGGACGACAACCAGTCGGCCGTGACGATCAAGGTGTTCCAGGGCGAACGCGAGATGGCGGCAGGCAACAAGCTGCTCGGCGAGTTCAACCTCGAAGGCATCCCGCCGTCGCCGCGCGGCGTGCCGCAGATCGAAGTGACCTTCGACATCGACGCGAACGGCATCCTGCACGTCGGCGCGAAGGACAAGGCGACCGGCAAGGAAAACAAGATCACGATCAAGGCGAACTCGGGCCTGTCCGAAGCTGAAATCGACCAGATGATCAAGGACGCGGAAGCGAACGCAGCGGAAGACCACAAGCTGCGCGAGCTGGCCGATTCGCGCAACCAGGGCGACGCGCTGGTCCACAGCACGAAGAAGGCGCTCACCGAGTACGGCGACAAGCTGGACGCGGGCGAGAAGGAAAAGATCGAAGCGGCGCTGAAGTCGCTCGAGGACGTGCTGAAGGATACGTCGGCCGACAAGGCGGCGATCGACGCGAAGGTCGAGGAACTCGGTCAGGCTTCGCAGAAGCTCGGCGAAAAGATGTACGCCGACATGCAGGCGCAGCAGGCCGGTGCGGCCGGCGCGGCGGGTGCAGCGGAAGGCGCGGCCCACGCGGGCGGCGCGCAGCAGGCTGCGGACGACGTCGTCGACGCCGAGTTCAAGGAAGTGAAGAAGGACTGAGCCGGGTTGCCATGGCACCGCACGCCGCGCGCGACACGCGCGCGGCGCGGCTGAACAGCGGTCTGTCTTTCCTTCCGGATGGCCGGATCGACTCCACGCCTGGCGGGCTTCGCGGCCCTCCGGGCACATTTGTTTTTTGGCGGGTGCTGCGCGAGCCGTCCGCGGACGGCGCAGCGCCAGACGAGTCGAGAGACTTTACTGCGGGCGAAAGGAGCCGCCGCGTGCGTGACGCGCGACGGCACAGCGAATCGATATGGCGAAACGGGATTACTACGAGGTTCTGGGCGTCGCGAAGAATGCGAGCGACGACGAAATCAAGAAGGCGTATCGCAAGCTTGCGATGAAGTATCACCCTGACCGCAATCCGGACAGCAAGGATGCGGAAGAGCATTTCAAGGAAGTGAAGGAAGCCTATGAAATGCTGTCGGACGACCAGAAGCGCGCGGCGTACGATCAGTACGGCCACGCGGGCGTCGATCCGAACATGGGCGGTGCGGGCGGACAGGGTTTCGGCGGCTTCGCGGATGCGTTCGGCGACATCTTCGGCGACATCTTCGGTCAGGCCGCGGGCGGCGCCGCGCGTGGCGGCCGCGGCGGTCCGCAGGTGTATCGCGGTGCCGACCTGCGCTACAGCATGGAAATCACGCTTGAGCAGGCCGCGCACGGCTACGACACGCAGATCCGCGTGCCGAGCTGGGTCTCATGCGAAGTCTGTCACGGGTCGGGCGCGAAACCTGGCACGAAGCCGGAAACCTGCCCGACTTGCCACGGCCAGGGCACGGTGCGCATGTCGCAGGGCTTCTTCAGCATCCAGCAGACCTGCCCGAAGTGTCACGGCACCGGCACCTACATCCCCGAACCGTGCGCGCATTGCCACGGATCGGGCAAGGTGAAGGAAACCAAGACGCTCGAAGTGAAGATCCCGGCCGGCATCGACGACGGCATGCGGATCCGCTCGGCCGGCAACGGCGAGCCTGGCATCAACGGCGGGCCGCCGGGCGACCTGTACGTCGAGATCCACATCAAGCCGCACTCGGTGTTCGAGCGCGACGGTGACGATCTCCACTGCCAGATGCCGATCCCGTTCACGACCGCCGCACTCGGCGGTGAGATCGAGGTGCCGACGCTGGCCGGCCGTGCGTCGTTCCCGGTGCCGGAAGGTACCCAGTCGGGCAAGACGTTCCGCCTGCGCGGCAAGGGGATCAAGGGTCTGCGTTCGAGCATCGCGGGCGATCTGTACGTACACGTGCAGGTCGAGACGCCCGTGAAGCTGACCGACCAGCAGCGTGATCTGCTCAAGCAGTTCGAGAAGTCGCTGGCCGAGGGCGGTGCGCGTCACAGTCCGCAGAGCAAGAGCTGGTTCGACCGGGTGAAGAGCTTCTTCGAGTGACGGCATGACTGAAGGCAACGAGAGCGCGTCGTTCGCGCTCTTGGACGATTGCGACTCGACCGCGTCCACGCGGTCGAGTCGTTTGTATTCCGGTTTCGTGCGCGAACGCGTGTGTACGGATCCGGCACGGCTCGACGAGCTCGATGCGGCGGTGGCGCAGGATCTGCGCGACGGGCTGCATGCGGTCGTCGTCGGCGATTACGAATTCGGACGCAATCTTGAAAGAGCGCAGCCGGGCCATGCCCCGCTGCGCTTTTTGCTGTATGCGCGCTGCGAGCGCCTGTCGCGCGACGAAGTCGATGCGTGGCTCGCGCAGCGGGACGGCGGCGGCCCGCCGTCGATCGCGGGCGTCGCGCATGTCGCGAAGAGCGTGTCGCGCGACGCGTTCGACGCGGCGATCGCCGCAGTGCACGACGCGCTGCGCGCGGGCGATTCGTACCAGATCAACTACACGTATCGGCTGAATTTCGACATGTTCGGCACGCCGCTCGCGCTGTACCGGCGGCTGCGCGCACGTCAGCCCGTGCGTTATGGCGCGCTGATCGCGCTGCCCGACAGTGCGTGGGTCGTGTCGTGCTCGCCGGAGCTGTTCGTCGAGAAGCACGGCGACATGCTGCGCGCGCGACCGATGAAAGGCACCGCGCCGCGCTCGGCCGATCCGCGCGACGACGCGGCGGCCGCCGCGTTCCTCGCGAACGATCCGAAGAACCGCGCGGAAAACGTGATGATCGTCGACCTGCTGCGCAACGACGTGTCGCGGGTCGCGCGCACGGGCACGGTCAGGGTGCCGGCGCTGTTCTCGGTCGAGCCGTACGCGTCGGTATGGCAGATGACGTCGACGGTCGAGGCCGGCTGGCGCGACGGCACCACGTTCGCGCAGATGCTGCGTGCGCTGTTTCCATGCGGATCGATCACCGGTGCGCCGAAGCACAAGACGATGGAACTGATCGACGCGATCGAGTCGACGCCGCGCGGGCTCTATACGGGCGCGATCGGCTGGCTCGACGCGCCGCAGGAAGGTGCATCGGCAGGCGATGCGACCGGCTGCGGCGATTTCTGCCTGTCGGTCGCAATCCGGACGCTGACGCTCGAGGCGGTCGATGTCGATGCTGCCGCAACGATCGACACGCGTGACGCGGCAGCGGCCGCTGGCGGCCGGCGACGCGGCACGATGGGGGTCGGCGCGGGCATCGTGCTCGACAGCGTCGCCGCCGACGAATATGCGGAGTGCGAATTGAAAGCGCGATTCCTGACCGACGCCGATCCCGGCTTCCAGTTGTTCGAAACCACCGCCGCGACGCGTGCAGACGGCATCCGGCATCTCGAGCGCCATCTCGCGAGGCTGCGGCGCAGCGCGGATGCATTCGGCTTCCGCCTCGACGCCGATGCGTTGCGCCGCGAGATCGACGCGCGCTGCGCGGCGCTCGACGGCGACGGCCCGTACCGGATGAAGCTCGCGCTCGCGAAGGACGGCACGATCGACATCATGGCCGCGACGATGAAACCGCTACCCGCTGGGCCGGTCGGCATGATGCTAGCGTCCGCGCACGGGTTCGCACCGACCCGCACGGACGACGCGCTGCTGCTGCACAAGACGACGCGCCGTGCCGAATACGATCGCGCATGGCAGGCGGCGGAGGCGCTTGGTGGCTTCGACATGCTGTTTGTCAACGAGCGCGGCGAGGTGACGGAAGGCGGGCGCTCGAACCTGTTCGTGAAGCTCGACGGCCAGTGGGTGACCCCGCCGCTGTCGAGCGGTGTGCTGCCGGGCGTGATGCGCGGCGTGCTGCTCGACGATCGCACATTCGGCGCCCAGGAGCGCATCGTCACGCTCGACGATCTGGCGCGCGCCGAGGCGCTGCTGCTGACCAATGCACTGCGCGGCGCGCTCGATGCGGTATTGAAATGACGCGATGAACGACTGGGCCGCGTGCCCGACGAACCGATACCGCTGATCTTCGGCAACACCGCATCCAAGGAAAAAGCGCGGCGCCCCGCAAAGGGTGCCGCGCTTTTTTTCGTATCGAACGGGCGCCGGCCGCGCGTCAGAACGAGTGTTCCGGGCCCGGGAACGAGCCGTCCTTCACCGCGCTCACGTACGCCTCGACGGCCGCCTGGATGTTCGGCTGGCCCTGCATGAAATCCTTCACGAAACGCGGGCGCTTGCCGGGGAAAATGCCGAGCATGTCGTGCAGCACCAGCACCTGGCCCGAGCATTCGAGGCCCGCGCCGATGCCGATCGTCGGGATTTTCAGCATGTGCGTGACTTCGGACGCGACGAGCGTCGGCACCGCTTCGAGCACCACGAGCTGCGCGCCCGCGTCCTCGATCGCGCGCGCATCGCGCAGCAGCTGCGCGGCGCCAGCTTCCGTGCGGCCTTGCACCTTGAAGCCGCCGAACGCATGCACCGACTGCGGCGTGAGGCCGAGGTGCGCGCACACCGGCACCGAGCGTTCAACGAGGAAGCGGACCGTGTCGGCGAGCCATTCACCGCCTTCGAGCTTGACCATCTGCGCGCCGGCGCGCATCAGCGTGACCGCGTTCGCGAACGCCTCGGCCGGTGTGCCGTACGTGCCGAACGGCAGATCGGCGACGACGAGCGCGCGCGGCTGCGCACGCGCGACGCATGCGGTGTGGTACGCGATGTCGTCGATCGACACGGGGAGCGTGGTGGCGTGACCCTGCAGCACGTTGCCGAGCGAGTCGCCGATCAGCAGCACGTCGGTGCCGGCGCGATCGAGCAGCGCGGAAAAGCTCGCGTCGTAGCAGGTGAGCATCGCGATCTTCTCGCCGGCCTCGCGCATTGCCTGCAGCTTGGGCACAGTGACGGCAGGCCGGCTCGATTCCTGGAGATAGGTCATGGGGAAATCCGGTTCGATGGGGGAGGAACGACAGGCGAGGACGCGTCAGCGCGTCGTTTCGCCCTTGACGAAGAATTCCTTGCGGCCGCGCATCGTGTCGATGCGCTCGATCAGCAGCGCGAGGTCTTCGGGGGAGTCTTGCGGGTTCAGGTGTTCGGCTGCGACCGTGAGTACCGGCGTTCGGTCGTAGTGATAGAAGAATTCGTTGTACGCATCGACGAGCGAGCGCAGGTACGCGTCGCTGATCTGCAGCTCCATTGGCAGCCCGCGCTTCTGGATGCGCGAGAACAGCACCTCGGGGCTCGTCTGCAGATAGACGACGAGATCGGGCGCGGGGGCTTGCGGGACGTCGAGGTGCGTCGCGATCGACCGGTACAACTGCCATTCGTCTTCCGGCAGGTTCAGCCGCGCGAAGATGTCGTTCTTCTGCGGCATGAAATCGGCGACGACGGGCCGGCCCGTATCGAGCGCGCCGATCAGTTCGCGCGCCTGCTGCGCGCGCTGCAGCGCGAACGACAACTGCGCGGGCAGCGCGTAGCGCGCGGTGTCGCGATAGAAGCGTTCGAGGAACGGGTTGTCCTGCGGGCGCTCGAGCAGCGTCTGCATCGACCAGCGCTCGGCGAAGAGGCGCGCGAGCGTCGTCTTGCCGACGCCGATCGGCCCTTCGATCACCAGATAGCGATGCGGGGCGCGCAGGTCGGGCGCGGTGACGGTCAGCGGAGTGATGTTCATCGGCAGCGGTTCTTGTCGGCGTCAGCGCCGGCGGCAAGGGCCTTCTGCATCAGGCATTGACAGGTCTGCACCTTCTCGACGCGCTGATCCGCGACAGAGGCGAGGTACGCATCGGCGCGGCCGCGCGCGGGGATGTCGAGCGCCGGCTCGATCTCGACGAGCGGCACGAGCGCGAATGCGCGATCGGTGAGGCGCGGATGCGGGACGATCAGGTCGGGTTCGTCGATCGAATCGGAGCCGAACAGCAGGATGTCGAGGTCGAGCGTGCGCGGCGCGTTGCGATACGGGCGCTCGCGCCCGAAGTGATGTTCGATCTTCTGGCAGAGCGCGAGCAGCTCACGGGCCGACAGCGTCGTGTCGAGCTTGACGACGCAGTTGTAGTAATCGTCGCCGCCCGCTTCGAAGGGCGCCGTGCGATACAGGCTCGATTTGCCGAGGATCGAGATGGTGCGCTGCTGCGCGAGGCACACCACCGCGTCCTTCAGGGTCTGGCGCGCATCGCCGAGATTCGCCCCCAGTCCGATATATGCAACCGTCATGGCATCACTTCCTACGTCGTTCGCCGGCGCGCGCGTCAGTCGTCGGAACCGCCCGCGGTGTCCGGCGCCTGCTCGGCGGCGCCTTCGCCCGGATTGCGGTTTCGCGCACCGCCGCGGCGGCGCCGCTTGCGGGGCGATTTTTCCTTCGAGCCGCCCTGCGTGAGGAGTGCCTCGCGCGCGGCCGCGTCGCCTTCGATGAAATCCGTCCACCACTGTCCGACTTCCGCATCGAGCTCGCCGGATTCGCAGCGTAACAGGAGGAAATCATACCCCGCTCTAAACCTTTGGTGTTCCAGCAGCCGCATCGCGCTGCGGCCCGAGCGTTTTTCGAGGCGCAACTGCAGGCCCCAGATCTCGCGCATGTCGGCCGAGTAGCGCTTGTGGATCGCGAGTTTCTCGGTCTGCATGTCGATGACGTCGTCCATCGCGCGATGGAGCGCCGGCACCGGGAATTCGCCTTCCGCCGTGTATTGCTCGAAGCGCTGGCGCATGTCGTGCCACAGCAGCGTCGCGAACAGGAAGCCCGGCGATACCGTCTTGCCGGCGCGCACGCGCGCGTCGGTGTTGTTCAGCGCGAGCGTGATGAACTTCTCGCCCTGCGGTTGTTCGAGCACGACGTCGAGGAGCGGCAGCAGCCCGTGGTGCAGGCCCTCCTTGCGCAGCCGCTGCAGGCACGCGAGCGCGTGGCCCGACAGCAGCAGCTTCAGCATTTCGTCGAACAGGCGCGCGGCCGGCACGTTGTTGATCAGGTCGGCGAGCGCCTTGATCGGCTCGCGCGTATGCGGCTCGATCTCGAAGCCGAGTTTCGCCGCGAAACGCACGACGCGCAGCATCCGCACCGGATCCTCGCGGAAGCGCGTGGCCGGGTCGCCGATCATCCGCAGCAGGCGGGCGCGCATGTCGGCCATCCCGTCGTGGTAGTCGAGCACCGTCTGCGTCGACGGGTCGTAGTACATCGCGTTGATCGTGAAGTCGCGGCGCGCGGCGTCTTCGTGCTGTTCGCCCCACACGTTGTCGCGCAGCACGCGGCCGCTGGCGTCGACCGCGTGCGTGCGGCGATCGAGTTCGTCGCGCTTCAGGCGCTTCGGCGGCTCGGCCGACGCGGCAGCCTCGGGCGGCGCATCGACCAGTGCGCGGAACGTCGACACCTCGATCAGTTCCTGGCCGAACTGCACGTGGACGATCTGGAAGCGGCGGCCGATCAGGCGCGCGCGGCGGAACAGGCGCTGGACTTCGGTCGGCGTCGCGTCGGTCGCGACGTCGAAGTCCTTCGGCGCGATGCCGAGCAGCAGGTCGCGCACCGCGCCGCCGACGATGAATGCGCGAAAGCCCGCCTGCTGCAGCGTGTCGGTCACGCGGACGGCATTGCGCGAGATCAGTGACGGATCGATCTGGTGCACGCTGGCCGGCACGACGGTCGGTTCGTGATTGCTGCGCGGCTTCCTGGCGGCGCCGCCGCGGCTACCCTTCGCGGGGCGCTGGGCAAGGGCCGTGTCGGCGGCGGGCGCCTCGGCGGGTGACGTTTGTTCGGCGCCGTCCTGGCCGAGCAGCTTGCGAATGAATTTTTTGATCACGACGTTCAGAAGAGATCGAGGATGCGCCAGCCGCGCGCGCTTGCATGCGCACGCAACGTGTCGTCGGGGTTGGTCGCGATCGGGTCGGTGACTTTCTCGAGCAACGGGATGTCGTTGTGCGAGTCGCTGTAGAAGTAGCTGTGTTCGAAGTCGTCCCAGTGCTTGCCGAGCGATGCGAGCCATGCTTCGGTGCGCACGATCTTGCCTTCGCGATAGCTCGGCGTGCCGGTCGGCCGGCCCGTGTACGGCGAATCGGGATGCCCGTCGGTCGTTTCGACCTCGCACGCGATCAGCGTGTCGACGCCGAACGCGGTCGCGATCGGACGCGTGATGAATTCGTTGGTGGCCGTCACGACGCAGCACAGGTCGCCGGCATCGAGGTGCTTGCGCACGAGTTCGAGCGCGGCGGGCGTCATCGCGGGGCGGATCACCTCGTGCATGTACTGCTCGTGCCATTCGGCGAGCTGCGCGCGCGAATACTTCGCGAGCGGCGTGAGCATCGCGCACAGGTACGCATGGATGTCGAGCTTGCCGGCCTTGTAGTCGGCGAAGAACTGATCGTTCTGACGCGAGAAGCTTTCCGCGTCGACGATGCCGAGCTTCACCATGAAGCGGCCCCATTCGTGGTCGCTATCGGTCGGGATCAGCGTGTGATCGAGGTCAAAGAGTGCCAGATTAGTCATGGATGCGCATTTTACTCGAAGCGGTTCGGGCCTGTGCCCGGCGGTGCGATGTCATCGCCGGGGCGGGCCAGCATCCGGCGCAGCAGCGGCAGCGTGACGGCGCGCTTCTGCTCGAGCGAGAAGCGGTCGAGCGCGTCGAGCAGCGCCATCAGGCTCGGCATGTCGCGGCGGAAATGGGTCAGCAGGTAGGCGGCGATGTCGTCGGTGAGCGCGATCCCGCGCTCTTTCGCCGCGAGCTTCAGCACGGCGATCTTGCCGGCATCGGACGGCGGCGACAGGTGAAACACGAGCCCCCAGCCGAGGCGCGTGCGCAGATCCTCGCGCACGTCGAGCGCGAGCGGCGCCGCCGGGCCTGCCGCGACGAACGCGCTCGACGGGTGCGCGCGGACCTCGTTGAACAGGTTGAACAGCGCGACCTGCTGCGTGTCGCTCATCCGGTCGCAGTCGTCGATCGCGTAGATGCCGATGCGCGCGTCGAACGTGAACGCGCCGAGCGGGCTTTGCGGCGTCAGGTAGCGCGCGTTGCCGTACGACGCGTCGCTCACGAGCGCCTGCAGCAGATGGGTGCGGCCGCTGCCGGGCTCGCCCCAGATATAGAACGACCGGTCCGGCACGGGCCCCGCCGCGAGCGCGAGGTCGAGCTTCTGGAGCCGCGAGATGAGCTCGTCGTTCTCCTCATTCATGATGAAGTTGTCGAACGTGGCGGGCGGCGGCGTGCCGAGATCGAGCGTCAGTTGACGGGACACAACAGTCACAATGCGGGTCGGTTGATGAAACGCGCGCCGTACGCCGGGCACGCGCGGGGGGCTGCTCCGGTGCCTGCACACGCGGCCGCACGCACGGCGGCGCGCGGGTTTCGGCGCGGCTCGCGTAGCGATGAAAACGGGGACGTGTCGAGCAAGATGCAATCCCTGACGATTCGGTGCTGGGAATTCCGGCCAACGGGCCGGCTTCGGGTAAAATCGCATTTTACCGACCTTCTCGCATTCCCCCATGAATCCTCCGAAATCCGCTCCCGACGCTCAGGGTCTGTCCTACCGCGACGCAGGCGTCGACATCGACGCAGGCGACGCGCTCATCGACAAGATCAAGCCTTTTGCGAAGAAAACCCTGCGCGACGGCGTGCTCGGCGGCATCGGCGGGTTCGGCGCGCTGTTCGAAGTGCCGAAGAAGTACAAGGAGCCCGTGCTCGTGTCGGGCACCGACGGCGTGGGCACCAAGCTCAAGCTGGCCTTTCATCTGAACAAACACGACACCGTCGGCCAGGATCTGGTGGCGATGAGCGTGAACGACATCCTCGTGCAGGGTGCCGAGCCGCTGTTCTTCCTCGACTACTTCGCGTGCGGCAAGCTCGACGTCGACACGGCCGCAACGGTCGTCAAGGGCATCGCGCACGGCTGCGAACTGTCGGGCTGCGCGCTGATCGGCGGCGAGACGGCCGAAATGCCGGGCATGTACCCGGACGGCGAATACGACCTGGCCGGTTTCGCGGTCGGCGCGGTCGAGAAGAGCAAGATCATCGACGGCAGCACGATCGCCGAGGGCGACGTGGTGCTCGGCCTTGCTTCGAGCGGCATCCACTCTAACGGCTTCTCGCTCGTGCGCAAGATCATCGAGCGCGCGAACCCCGACCTGTCGGCCGATTTCCACGGCCGCTCGCTGGCCGACACGCTGATGGCACCCACGCGCATCTACGTGAAGCCGCTGCTCGCGCTGATGCAGAAGCTGCCGGTGAAGGGCATGGCCCACATCACCGGTGGCGGCCTCGTCGAGAACATTCCGCGCGTGCTGCGCGATGGCCTGACGGCCGAGCTCGACCAGAACGCGTGGCCGCTCCCGCCGCTGTTCAAGTGGCTGCAGGAGCACGGCGGCGTCGCCGACGCCGAAATGCACCGCGTGTTCAACTGCGGGATCGGGATGGCCGTGATCGTCGCGGCGGCCGATGCCGACGCGGCCATCGCCGACCTGACGGCCGCCGGCGAACAGGTGTGGAAGATCGGCACCGTGCGTGCGAGCCGCGAAGGCGAGGCGCAGACGGTCGTGGTCTGACGCACCGCACGCAAGATGCAGCAAGTAAAGCCGCCCGGAGTCGATCCGGGCGGCTTTTTTTCTGGCGTGGCCCGGCGTATCGGCGGGCCGCCGAAGGAGCAACGACGATGACCGAAGACGAACGCGCGATTCGCGATCTGGTGGAAACCTGGTTCGTGTCGAGCCGGCGCGGCGATCTGGCCACCGTGCTCGACCTGATCGCCGACGACGCGATTTTCATGGTGGCCGGCAAGCCGCCGTTCGACAAGGCGGCGTTCGCGGCCGCATCGCGCGACGCAAATGCGGCGGCTGGCAATGGGCCGAAAGTCGATGGCCGTTACCGGATCGACGAACTTCGCGTGATGGGCGACTGGGCGTACATGCGTAATTTCATCGAGATCGATGTGACGCCGCCGGGTGGTGATGCCGTGCGCCGCTCCGGCCATACGCTGACGATCTTCCGCAAGTCGGATGGCCGATGGCAGCTCGCGCGGGACGCGAATCTCGTCATGCTCGCGCACTGAGCGGGGCAGGGGCATCACGCGTGTGCAGCGGGCGACGCGCGCCGATCCGGCCCCGTTAGTGATCCTCGATACGGCCGTCCAGCACGCGTTCGAGCGCGTCAACCGCCCGGTCGGTCGAATCCGGCGCGATGCAGTCGACGACGATCCGCTCGGGCATCGCGCGCAGCCACGTGATCTGTCGTTTGCACAGCTGGCGCGTCGCGAAGATGCCTTTGTCGCGCATGGTCCGGTAGTCGGTGTCGCCGTCGAGGAACTCCCATGCCTGCCGGTAGCCGACGCAGCGCATCGACGGCAGGCCGAGATGCAGATCCTCGCGGCGGCGCAGCCGTTCGACTTCGTCGATGAAGCCTGCGTCGAGCATCGCGTCGAAGCGTTGCGCGATGCGCGCGTGCAGCACCGCACGGTCCGACGGCTCGAGCGCCACCGGCACGAAGCGGTACGCGGCGGCCGCATCGTCCGCTCGCCGCGGCGCGGCAAGCAGCGCCGACATCGGCTGCCCGCTCAGCAGGAACACTTCGAGCGCGCGCTGGATCCGCTGCGAATCGTTCGGGGCGAGCCGCGCGGCCGTCGCGGGGTCGACCTGCGCGAGCCGCGCATGGAGTGCCGGCCAGCCGTCGCGCGCGGCGTCGGCATCGAGCTCCGCGCGCACGGCCGGATCGGCCGTCGGCAGGTCGTTGAGGCCCTGCGTCAGCGCCTTGTAGTACAGCATCGTGCCGCCCGCGAGCAGCGGCGTGCGGCCGCGCGCGACGATCTCGCCGATCACGCGCAGTGCGTCCGCGCGGAATTCGGCCGCCGAATAGGCGTCGGCCGGGTCGATGATGTCGATCAGGTGGTGCGGCACGCTCGCGCGCTCGTCGCGCGTCGGTTTCGCGGTGCCGATATCCATGTCGCGGTAGACGAGCGCCGAATCGACGCTGACGATCTCGATCGGACGGCGCGCGGCGAGCGCCAGCGCCGCGGCCGTCTTGCCCGAAGCAGTGGGGCCGAGCAGGCAGGCGATCGTCGTTGGACGAGACTGCGGTGAAGCGCTCATTGGCCGCGCATGAAGAGACGGTCGAGATCGTTCAGCGTGAGCTGATACCACGTCGGCCGGCCGTGATTGCACTGGTCCGCGCGTTCGGTCGCCTCCATCTGGCGCAGCAGCGCGTTCATCTCGTCGAGCGTCAGGCGCCGGTTCGCGCGCACCGCGTGGTGACACGCGAGCGTGCCGAGCAGCTCGTGCTGGCGCTCGGTGAGCACGCGTGAACCGCCGAACGCATGCAGGTCGGCGAGCACCGCGCGCGCGAGCGACTGCAAATCAGCGTCCTTCAGCAGCGCGGGCACCGCGCGGACCGCGAGCGTCGTCGGCGACAGCACCGCGAGGTCGAAGCCGAGCGATTCGAGCGTGTCGCGTTCTTCCTCGACCGTGCCGATCTCGACCGGCGTCGCCGTCATCGATATCGGCAGCAGCAGTGACTGCACCGCGACCGTGCGGTCGGCGAGCGCGTTCTTGAACTGTTCGTAGAGGATCCGTTCGTGCGCCGCGTGCATGTCGACGATCACGAGGCCGTGCGCATTCTGCGCGAGCACGTAGATTCCGTGAATCTGGCCGAGTGCGAAGCCGAGCGGCTGCTCGCCGTGTACGGTGGCGGCAAGCGGTGACGCGGCGAAGCCCGGCAGCGGCGCGGCTGGCGCATTGGCCGCATCCGCCGAATCGCGCGCGATGATCGTCGTGCCGTCCGGCGTGCCCGCACTCGTGTCCTTGCGGCCGAACAGCGCGTCGTAGAGCGCGAGCGGTTGCGCGACCGGCAATGTGCCCTGCGTCATGCGAGCCTGGCGCATCCACGTGTTGCCCGACGACGATGACGGCGACGAGAAGCCGCTGCCGCCCGTGCCGGTGGCCGCGCCCTGGCCGAGTGGCGTATTCAGGAACGACGCGGGGCCGCTCGGCGCCGGAGAGAGTTGCGCGGCATGGCCGCCCGCGGTGGTTTCCGGCGACGCGCCCGCGTGGCGCGCGAGTGCGCGCTGCACCGCGTGGAACACGTACTGGTGGATCGAACGCGAATCGCGGAAGCGCACCTCGATCTTCGATGGGTGCACGTTCACGTCGACCGCTTCCGGCGGCAGGTCGAGGAACAGCACGTACGACGGGTAGCGGTCGCCGTGGAGGACGTCCTCGTACGCCGCGCGCACCGCATGCGTGAGCAGCTTGTCGCGCACGAAGCGGCCGTTGACGAAGAAGTATTGCTGGTCGGCGCGGCCGCGGCTCGCGGTCGGCAGGCCCGCGCAGCCGTAGACGGCGAGCGGCCCGGCCTGCTCGTCGAGCGGCAGGTGCGCGGTGGCGAAGCCGTCGCCGAGAATCTTCGCGACACGCTGCGCGGGCTCGGTCGCGTTCCAGTGCTCGACGGCCTTGCCATTGTGCAGCACCGAGATCGCGACGTCCGGCCGCGCGAGCGCCGCGCGGCGGATCATTTCGAGGCAGTGGCCGAATTCGGTCTGCTCGCTTTTCAGGAACTTGCGGCGCGCGGGCGTGTTGAAGTACAGCTCGCGCACCTCGATCGTCGTGCCGACCGCGCCGGCGGCCGGCGACAGCGCGCCCGTGGTCGCGTCGATCTTCGTCGCATGTGCGACGTCGGCCGTGCGGCTCGTGATCGACATCTCGGCGACCGATGCGATCGACGCGAGGGCTTCGCCGCGAAAACCCAGCGTCGCGACCGCCTCCAGCTCCTCGAGCGAGCGGATCTTGCTCGTCGCGTGACGCATCAGCGCGAGCGGCAGTTCGGCGGGCGGGATTCCGCAGCCGTCGTCGGTGATCGAGATGCGCTTGACGCCGCCTTCCTCAAGCACGATGCGCAGCGTCGTCGCACCGGCGTCCATCGCGTTCTCGAGCAATTCCTTGACGACCGACGCCGGGCGTTCGACGACCTCGCCGGCAGCGATCTGGCTGATCAACTGGTCGGGCAGGGGCTGGATCGCGCGCAGCGGGCGCGGAGCAGGGGCGGGCGCGGCGCCCGCGGCCGTTTCGGTGATTTCGGACATGGCCGAATTATAGCGAGGCGGCGGTGGCGTGCCGGGGCGGTGCCGGTTACGTTTTTTCACGGAGCCTTAAGGTAGTTTCGGTATGATGGCTCCGTTCCGCGTGCCGCCTTGTCCGGCGGGCACTTCCGCTTTTTCGGCCGTTCCGGCCCTTTCGCCTTCGAGGAATCGCATTTGGATACGCTGCTTCATTTCGTCAACCTGGTCCTGCATATCGACGCGTTCCTCGGCGACTTCATCCGGCAGTACGGTGCGTGGGTGTATCTGGTGCTGTTCCTGATCGTGTTCTGCGAGACCGGGCTCGTCGTGCTGCCGTTCCTGCCGGGCGATTCGCTGCTGTTCATCGGCGGCGCGTTCGCGGCGACGGGCGACATGAACGTTGGTGCGCTGATCGTGCTGCTGCTGGTCGCGGCGATTGCCGGCAATACCGTGAACTACCTGATCGGCCGCTGGATCGGGCCGAAGGTGTTCAATACGCATATTCCGGTGCTCGAGCGCTTCCTCGATCGCGCGGCGCTGCAGAAGACCCACACGTTCTACGACAAGCACGGCGGCAAGACGATCGTGCTCGCGCGCTTCATCCCGGTCGTGCGCACGTTCGCGCCGTTCGTCGCCGGCGCGTCGTCGATGAGCGTCGCGCGCTTCCAGCTGTTCAACGTGATCGGCGCGCTGGTCTGGGTGCTGCTGCTGGTGCTGCTCGGCTACTTCTTCGGCAATATTCCGTTCATCCGCCAGTATCTGAACGTGATCGTGCTGGCGGGGATCGGTGCGGCGATCGTGCCGGTTGCGCTGGGCGCGCTGTGGAAGCTGGTGCGCGGGCGGCGATCGGACGGAGCGCCGAAGGCTGGCGGTCACTGAGCCGCACGTGTTCGCTTCGGCGCAATAAAAAAGCGTGGCGGCTGCCACGCTTTTTTTTCGTCCGTGCGGCCCGACCGATTGCCGATTTGCGGTATCGGCCGATCCGGCTGCTCGACGCCGGCTGCTTCAGTCAGAATCCCGCGGACCGACGGGCGACACCGATGCGTCAGGTCGTGCGATGCAAGATCGGCGTTTCGGGCGTCGGGTATTGCGCGTCGCGGAACGTCTCGAGGATCACGCGATTGGTATCGCAGTACACCTGCCAGTAGTTCTCCGGCTGCGTCGACGGACGCACGAACAGCAGCGGGCCTTCCGGCGTGAACTGCAGCACGCCCACGTCCGGCGCCGGATCGGGCAGCACGTTCGGGATCTGCTGGATCCGTGACTTCAGGCGGTTGATTGCATCGACCGCGTCCACGCTGTTCGCAATCTTGGCGGTCAGGTCGACGCGGCGATGCGGCGTCGCGCTGTAGTTCGCGATGTTGTCCGAGAAGATCTTGTTGTTGCCGACGATCGTCACGATGTTGTCGGCGGTGATGATCGTCGTGCCGAACAGACCGAGTTCCTTCACCGTGCCGGTGACGCCGCCCGCGCTGATCACGTCGCCGATCTTGAACGGACGCAGCACCTGCATGAACACGCCGGCGGCGAAGTGGGCGAGCAGGCCGCCCCAGGCGGTGCCGATCGCGAGGCCGAGGCCGGCGAGCAGCGCGGCGAACGACGTGGTCTGCACGCCGAAGATCTGCAGGATCGCGAGGATCAGCAGGATCGTCAACAGCACGCCGACCACGGAGGTCAGGTAGTCGGTGAGCGTCGGGTCGACCTTGCCGCTGCGGCGCACGACCTTGCCGAGCAGGCGCGTGGCGATGCGGATCGCCCAGCGACCGACGAACCACAACACGATCGCGGCGAGGAGATTGAGGCCAAAGTCGAGGCCGCGGGTCATCAGGAATTGCTGGGCGGATTCCAGGTTCAGCATCAGGGCTCCAAGGCGGGTTTAAAGAATGGCGTGCGGCCGATATTCGTCGCACGGTTATAACCGACCTGTGAGACCGAGACAACCACCGCGCTTGCTTGGACGCCAGTATCGAGCACGTTTCAATCGGTGCGACGCATGCCGTTTGCGGCGACACGAGCATTGTTAAATCCGGAGTGCAATCCGAGTCGATTACCGCTTATTACCACGGGATCGCGGATGCGGACTGATCCTGTAGTTTTCGGACTGAATTCGGACGCGTCCGACTTCCGTGCGATAATGCCGGCGTTTGGGAGACCTCGCGCGGAAAATTGCGAGAACCTGAGTGGACAGTGCGATTGCTTGAGAAGGATCGATCACCCCGATAACAGGCGCAGAGAGCCGGCTGGCAAGGCCGGCGCGTTTTTCAGGCGCGCCGTTGTTTTGGTTATTTCCCGTGGTTTTCTGAAGTTCGTTCGCCATCGAGCCTGTATCCGTGGCGGAAATTGACATGCAGTCATCATTTCTTCTGCTGTCACAGAGAGGGGATTTGTTGCTTTTTCGGTCGCCAATGGCCGAAAGAATGCAAATTTAAGTGAAGAATTTTTGAGAGGTCGATGGCCTGATCGAGCTAATCGACTGACGAAAGAGCGACCGGGTGTTCGGGGGATGCGTTGATTGAGCGCCCGGGAAATGACGCTTGCAAATCAATAGTAAAAAGTCTTGGCCTCAAGATCCATGAAAAAGAGTTTATTGGCAATTTCCGTTCTTGCCGCCTTGGCGCTTTCGGGGTGTGGGACATTCCCGGACTGGATTCCCGCGTCCGGCGCGTCTCGCCAGAAAGTGCAGGAAGTGCCCGAGACGGGCGGGCGGATCGAAGGTATTCAACTGGTGGACGTCAACGATACGTTGGCGAGGAAACTTGCCGACAGCAAGAAGCTCGGCCAATTCGCGGACATCTTTCAGAGTGAGGTTACCAACAATTATCTGATCGGCCCGGGCGACGTCATCGAAGTGACGATCTGGGAGGCACCGCCGGCGATGCTGTTCAGTACGCTGGCGCCCGCGCAGCCGATGACGACGAGCACGTCCAATAGCGTCACGCTGCCCAACCAGATGGTGGCTTCGGATGGCACGATCACCATTCCGTTCGCGGGGCGGATCCTGGTCAAAGGGCGCACGACAGCGCAGATCGAGGCGAGCATCGTCAGCCATCTCAAGGGCAAGGCGAATCTGCCGCAGGTGCTCGTCAGCGTCACCAAGAACAATGCGTCGAACATCACGGTCGTAGGCGAAGTCAACACGAGCGCGCTGATGCCGCTGACCCCGAAGGGCGAGCGTCTGCTCGATGCGCTGGCATTTGCCGGCGGCGTGAAGCAGTCGGTCAACCGCATGGCCGTGCAGCTCTCGCGAGGCAGTGTCACCGCGACGATGCCGCTCGATTCGGTCATTCGCGATCCGCACCAGAACGTCGTGCTCAAGCCGGGCGATGTCGTGACGGCGCTCTTCCAGTCGCAGAGCTTCTCGGTGTTGGGCGCAACGGGCAAGAACGATGAGATTCCGTTCGAAGCACAAGGCATTTCGCTGGCCCAGGCGCTCGCACGTTCGGGCGGGCTCAACGACAGCCGTGCGGATGCGCGCGGCGTGTTCGTGTTCCGGTTCGAAGACGCGAAGCTGGTCGATGCGAAGGACAAGACGGTCAGGGCCATCAATGGCACCGTGCCCGTGGTCTACGAGATCAACCTGCGGGATCCCGCCGCATTCTTCGTGACGCAGAACTTCCCGATTCAGAATCGCGACGTGATTTACGTCTCGAACTCGCCCGAGGTTGAATTCAAGAAGTTCCTTACGCTCGTCGTGATGGTGGCCAGCCCGGCGGCGACGCTCAATCGGGAACTGGAGTAAGGCGCCATGTCGGGAAAGGTGCGTACTCCGTTCGAGGTCACGGTCTCCGTCTGGAGAGCCATGTTCCTGCGCGAGGCACTGGATCGGTTGTTCGAGGCGCGTGCGGCGTGGTTGTGGTTGTTGATCGAGCCCGTGTTCTATATCGCGATCCACGCATTTGGATATATCACATTCCACATTCACCAGATTGGTGGAATCGAGATAACCATGTGGATCATCGCGGGATTCATCGGATTCCTGCTCTGGCGGCGTACTTGGGTCCAGGTATTGCATGGAATCGACTGCAACAAGGCCTTCTTCGTCTACCGGCAGGTCAAGCCATTCGATGCGGCGTTCATGCGGGCCGTTCTCGAGTTATTTTTGATGATTCCGGTTTCAATCATCATCTTTTTCATCGCTATCGCTGCGGGCCGAATGATCACGCCGGGTATGCTTAACCCGGTTTTTCTGCCGGTAGATCCGTTGCTGATGATGGCCAGCATTTTTGGACTGTGGTTGTTTGCGCTAGGCTTTGGTCTGATTACTTCGGTTGCGATGAAATTCGTTCCGGAACTCGATCACGTTTTCAAAATACTTTTTCTGCCGTTGTTTTACATCTCCGGGGCGATGTTTCCGATTGCACTGGTGCCAACGCCTTATCGTGAAATATTGCTGATAAATCCGGTTGTCCATGGCGTTGAATTGCTGCGGCTCGGATTTTTGCCCTCATATCACACACTGCCCGAAGTGAGTCTTGCCTATCTATATGAAGGCGGGATCGTATTTTTGCTTGCGGGTCTGATGCTCTATCGGCGATTTGCAAAAAAGCTGGTGATGAAATGATCATTATCGAAGATGTTCATAAGCGATATCTGACAGAGCACGGGGCTGGCAAATGGGTATTGCAGGGTATCAGCATGACGATCCCACCAAAACGGAATATTGCTCTGATCGGTGTGAACGGTGCAGGAAAGTCGACGCTGCTGCGTATTATTGGGAACGTTGATTACCCGACCAAAGGACGGGTCGAACGGCGTTGTCGCGTGTCCTGGCCGGTAGGTGGAGGGGGGTTGGAAGGGACGCTGACCGGGCGTCAGAATGCGAAATTCGTTTGCAGGGTGTACGGCCGTGAAGAAGAGTTGAAGGATCGACTCGCGTTTATTCAGGACTTCACCGAACTGGGTGATTCATTCGATGAGCCCGTGCAGACGTATTCGTCTGGGATGCGATCGCGTCTCCAGTTTGCACTGTCGATTGCTTTCGAGTTTGATGTATATATTTCAGACGAGGTGACGGCTGCAGGCGATGCTAGATTTAGAAAAAAGGCTGCTGATGCTTTCAAGAGTAGAGTTGATCGGGCAAGCGTGATCATGGTGTCTCATGACGAAGGCACGCTAAAACAGTTTTGCCAGTCCGGTATCTGGATCAATGGTGGTAAGGCATATTGGTTCGATGAACTTGATGAAGCATTGAGGGCTTATAAGGAAGCTATCTTGGTATGAAGGAACTAACAGTGAGCAGAGGTGGGCGCATTGGTGCCAAGCTGGCTGCAGCGTATGGAAAAGGGAAGTCGACGCTTTTTTCGATGGGGGCATTTCGACTGATTATCAAGGTGATCTTGATTTATGCGGTGCTTGCCACCGCGTATTGGCTGTTCATCGCTTCCGATCGATTTGTGTCGGATGCCAATGTGATCATCCGATCCACCGATCAGATCAGCAGCCCAAGTATCGACGTATCAACGCTCGTTTCCGGTGCTGGTGGTCCCAATCGCGGCGATCAACTGCTGTTGCGCGAATATCTTCTGTCGGAAGATGTTCTTGAGAAGCTGGATGCCGCTTTGGACTTGCGCTCTCATTTCAGCGATGGGCATCGAGATCTCATTTCGCGGATGTGGTTCAAGAATGCACCGATGGAGTGGTTCTATCGCTACTGGCTGTCACGTATCGATGTCGAGTACGACGACTACAGCGGCGTACTGCGTATCCAGGCACAAGCCTATGATTCGAAAACTGCGCAGGAAATCGTCAATTTCATGGTTCACGAAGGTGAAGCACACATGAATAAGATTGATCATGAGTTGGCTTCGTCGCAGGTGCGCTTCCTCGAGCGGCAAGTGAAGCTTGCGCATGGCGGTCTTCTAGATGCGACGCATACGCTGATCGATTTTCAGAACCGCAAGGGGTTAATGGCGCCACAGGCAACGGCCGAGAGCCAGAATGCGCTGATCGACAAGCTCGAAGCGCAGAAGGTTGACGTGCAGACGCAAATTGCTTCGTTACCTCCGACGTTGAGTCCGGATCAGCCCACCGTGGTGATGCTTCGGAACAACCTCAACGCGCTTCAAAAGCAGATCGCCCAGAAGCGGGCTGAACTGGCGTCACCGTCGAAAGGAACGCTCAACTACACCGTAGACGAGTTTCAGCGCTTGCAGATGCAGGTGAGCTTTGCACAGGACATGTACAAAACCGCGCTTTCGGCCCTTGAGAAAGGGCGGATGGACGCAGCCCGCACGCTCAAGATGGTTTCAATCCTGCAAGCACCGACCCGACCGAGCTATCCATTGCAGCCGAAGCGACTCTATAACGCATTTCTGACTCTGCTGCTTGCTGCCTCATTGATTGGTGTTTTGAAATTGCTGGAAAGCATCATTCGTGATCACGTAGATTGAATTTCGGGGGATTCAATGAGGGCCTTGATTATCCTTGGAACCCGGCCAGAAGCGATAAAAATGGCACCACTGGTCGGTGTACTGAGGAACGAACCTGGGATCGAGACGAAAGTCTGCGTTACGGCACAACATCGTCAGATGCTTGACTCGATGCTCGATTTTTTCGGCATTTGTCCCGATTACGATCTTGACGTCATGGCACCGGATCAAACGCTGACCGGAATGACGAGCAGAGCGCTGGTTGGCCTCGACGTCGTATTGAGCGAGGCTCGGCCGGATCTGGTTTTGGTGCAGGGCGACACGTCGACCACGCTTGCCGCGGCTCTGTCCGCACACTATCGACAGATCGAAGTCGGACACGTCGAGGCTGGTCTGCGGACCGGTGACATGCTGGCTCCTTGGCCGGAGGAGGCAAATCGCAGGCTGACGAGCGTTCTGGCCAAATACCATTTCGCGCCGACATCCAGCGCTCGTGACAATCTGCTGCGGGAAGGCATTGCTGAATCGAATATCCACATAACCGGCAACACTGTTATCGATGCCCTCCTGAACACTGCAGCAAAGATGCGTGACGGCACGGCACAGCGCAGCGAGCTTGATTCGCGTTTCTGCTTTCTCGATCCAAAGAAGCGTTTGATTCTTGTCACCGGACATCGCAGAGAGAATTTGGACGGTGGCCTCGACTCCGTGTGTCACGCGTTGCGAGAAATTGCCCGGCGTGGCGATGTGGAAATCGTCTTTCCGGTCCATCTCAATCCTCGGGTGAGACAGTGTGTATATCGCCTTCTCGGCGACGTTCCGGGCGTGTATCTGATGGAGCCGCAGGACTATCTGCCCTTCGTCTACCTGATGGACAGAGCCGCGCTGCTGATTACGGATTCGGGTGGAATTCAGGAGGAGGCACCGGCCTTGGGCAAGCCGGTGCTTGTGACACGTGAGACCACGGAGCGTCCGGAAGCGGTGGCTGCCGGCACGGTGCGGATTGTCGGTACTAGCCAAGCAGCGATCGTCGCTGAGGCGAGCAGACTTCTCGACGATCCGATCGGATATGCCGCCATGGCCCGGGCGGCCAACCCTTATGGTGATGGCAATGCTGCCCACCGCATCCGCGATATTTTGGTGAACGCATGTTGAATACGGTTTCGATAATTGGCCTCGGTTACATAGGCCTGCCGACCGCTACGTTGTTTGCGTCGCGAAAGATGCGGGTTATTGGCGTCGATGTGTCTTCGCATGTCGTCGATACCATTAATCGGGGGAATATCCATATTGTCGAACCAGAACTCGATATTCTGGTTCGCGCCGCGGTGGGTGCCGGCTATCTACGCGCGACGACACGCGTCGAGCCTGCCGATGCGTTCATCATTGCCGTGCCGACGCCGCTGACGGCAGACCGAAGGCCGGATTTGAGCTACATCGAGGCTGCTGCCAACTCGATTGCGCCTGTGCTGGCCAAGGGAAACTTGGTCATTCTCGAATCGACGTCGTCGGTCGGTGCGACCGAATTGCTGGCCAACTGGTTGGCGGAAATCCGCCCGGACCTCACGTTTCCGCAGCAGACTGGGGACGCATCCGATATTCGCATCGCTCACTGTCCCGAGCGCGTTCTACCTGGCCGCATCGTGCATGAGTTGGTCGTGAACGACCGTGTGATCGGCGGCATGACCGCGAGTTGTTCCAGGGCGGCGATTGCGCTTTACAGCTTGGTGGTACAAGGCGACTGCATTGTCACGGATGTTCGCACTGCAGAAATGTGCAAGCTTGCTGAAAACAGTTTCCGTGACGTCAATATCGCCTTTGCGAATGAACTGTCGATGATTTGCGACAAGCAAGGTATCGACGTTTGGGAACTGATCAAGCTAGCCAACCGACACCCCCGCGTCAATATCCTGCAGCCGGGGTGCGGCGTGGGGGGGCACTGCATTGCGGTCGATCCATGGTTCATCGTGGACGGCGCACCGCAGGACGCGAAGCTCATTCGGGCTGCACGCAGTGTCAACGACGCGAAGCCGGACTGGGTGATTCGCAAGGTCGGTGAGGCTGTCGAAGCGCTGGCCCGTTCGGGTGTCCCCGCCGAGGAAATTAGTGTTGCTTGCCTCGGCATTACGTACAAGGCGGATATTGACGACTTGCGCGAAAGCCCGGCCCTTGAAGTTGCGCAGGCGCTCGCGAATTGCCACCACGGAAAAATCGCGATCGTGGAACCGAACCTTCAAAGGTTGCCCGATGAGCTGGCGGCGGAAAGAGTGACATTGTCCACACTGGATGAAGCGGTTGCGGAGGCTCACGTCCTCGTCCTGCTTGTCGATCATGCGGAGTTCAAAAACTTGAAGCCCGAGCTTGGCGGCAGGCAAGTGCTGGTCGACACGCGTGGTATCTGGAAAGACGCAAAATAAAATGATAATGGACCAGAAAATTCAGGCTGATCTCGAGTCTCGTCTCAACGAGATGGGAGAAGAAAACGAGTTGTTACTCCTGCAGCTCCATCAAGTTCAGGAGGCGCTCGAGCATCACCATCTGCTGAACAAATCGCCTGCGACCGACCTTGCTGCCGCGCCGGAAGCCGGTGATGCGATCGGCAGGGGGTGGGTGGACGACGAACTGCCCGAAGCGTTGGCGGAAGGTCGGCGTTTGCTCGCTTTGGTGGACGTTCAGCGGTATGTCCATGAGACCGAGACGCGCAACGCATTGAATTCGAAGCTGGGGGACTTGCTGATCAAGGGCGCGGATTCCCCGGGCTCGATTGCGACGTTGCCTGGAAAGCTCTGGAAGATCTGGCGGTCATATAGTCGGCAGACGCCTCCGGAATCGCTGGGTGGAAAAGGATTCGACAAGGTCATCGACGCATACGGTGAGGGGAGTTTCGACGCGGTCGACAAACTCATGTCGCAGAAGTCTAGTTCACCCGCCATGCAGGCCAACGGCTACACCGCTTTGGCGCGGTATCTGATGAAGGGCGATCGCGTGCGCGCGGCCGAAGCTGCGCGTCGCGCGTATGCACTCGATCCGAAGTCTTACCGATTGAAATGGCTTGCGTTCCGGCTTCATGAAGCGGGTGACGTTATCGAAGCGAGCGCCATGCTGGACGTACTGCCTTCCGACACTCAGCTCAGCGAGTCGGAAGGGCGGCAGGCTGCCCAGTTGCGCCATGAGGCGCACCATGCGCTGCAGCGTGAGGCCAGGCAGAAGACCGGGTTTTCCGAGCGTCGCGCCGAGATCGAACGTCAGTTGAGCGGCCTGGTACGGGAAAGGGACGAGCAATCGAAGCAACTCGGAGCACTTCGCGACGAAAACGAGACGCTCAAGCAGGCGAACGCTCGGCTTGAGGAGGACAAGCAGTCGTTGACGAATCTTCATGGCGAGCTTGCTCGGCAGGTTCGCGAACGGGCAGGCGAGGTCGAGGCACTGAAGCAGATCAATTCTCGACTCGAGCAGGACCAATTGATTCTCGCGCGCCGGTACGAAGAGGTCGTTACTCAAGCGCATGAATATGCCCTGGAAATCAGGAACCTGAAGCAAGCCAACGCGCAGTTTGGGCAACAGCAGGTGGCATTGACGTGGCAGCATCGGGAAGCTGCGAAGCAGGCTGCGGACCGTCGTCGTGCGGTCGAAGTGCTGAAACAAGCGAAGGTGCAACTCAAGCAGGAGAAGTCGGCGCTGGAGATGCGGTACGAAAAGGTCACGAAACAGGCGGCCGAGCAAACGCGGAAAGTCGATGCGCTGGAGCAAATCATGGCGCAACTCAAGCGGGACAAGATCGTACTGGCCAATTTGCACGACGATGCGGTGAAGCGTGCGTCCGAGCGCAACCGCGAAGTCGAAGCACTGAAGCGACTCAACACGCAGCTCGAGCAGGATAAGACGACTTTGGCCGGTTTGCATCAGGCGGCCGAGAAGCTGCTGGCCGAGCGCAGCAGCGACGTCGATGCATTAAAACAGATCAAAACGCGATTGGAAGAGGACCACGCAGCCTTGTTGGAGCGGCATGAAGATGTCGCGAAGCAAGCCGCGGAACGTGTTCAGGAAACCAATGCGTTAAAGCGTGTCAACTCCCGACTGGAGCAGGAAAGGCTGGTATTGGCGCAGCAGGGCGAAGAAGCGGCGCAGCGAATGGCCGAGCGCAGCCGCGTGATCGACACACTGAAACAACGCAATATGCAGCTCGAGCAGGACAAGGCGACGCTGGTGGCGCAACGTGAAGAAGCTGCGAAGCAGATTGTCGAACGTAGCCACGAGATCGACTCACTCAAGCAACTCACCTCGCAGTTGGAGCAGGACAAGGCGACGCTGGCGGGGCAGCGTGAAGATGCGGCGAAGTGGATGGATGAGCGCGGTCGGGAAATCGATGCGCTCAAGCAGGTCAATACTCAGCTGGAACAAGACCGCGCGACCCTGATCGGTAAGCATCACGAAGCTACCAGACTTGTGGCTGAGCGTAGTCAGGAAGTCGCAGCGCTGCAAAATGCCAATGCTCGGCTGGAGCAGGAGAAACTCGCGCTGGCGGGACAGCGAGAAGAAGCAGCGAAGCAGGCGGCCGAGCAAAGTCGTGAGATCGAAGCGCTGAAGCAGACGAATGCACTGCTGGAACGAGACAAGATTGCACTTGCAAGCCGACATCAAGAGCTTGCGCAGCAGGTTGCCGAGCGGTGCGAGGAGGTCGAGGTGCTGAAGCACGCTAGGGCGCAACTGGAGCAGAGCAAGCTCCTGCTTGCAAGCCAGTATGAAGAGGCCGCGAAGCAGTCGGGAGAGCGCAACCGAGAAGTTGAAACGCTGAAGCAGGCCAAGGCACAACTGGAGCAGGATATGGCAGCGCTCACCGGTCGGTACGAACAGGCAGCCAAGCAGATGGCCGAGCGCAGTCACGAAATCGAAGCCTTGAAGCAAGCCAGGGCACAGCTGGAGCAGGAGAAGTCAGTGCTCGCTGGGCAACACAATGACTCTGCCAGGCAGGCGACTGAACGCCTCGCGCGAGTCAATGTATTGGAACACCTGATTCAAAGTCGTCAGGTGTACGAGGCGGAGCTGGCGGCGCGCCAGAAGATTGTGCAAGAGGAGATGGTTCGGGCCGAAGCTCAACTCGATCTGATCAAGGACATTCTGCTTCGAGAGTCCGGGTTATGAGAAAGAAGTCCGCGCCCATTCGCTATGAAACCCCGGTAAAGGAGTCCGCGCAGCCCGTCACGGTTGTCGAGGTCCGTTCTGCACATACTTCTGTTCCTTACGACGAGAATCTGCTGGAGCGTGCGCGCACGCAATGGCAGTTCGGCGACTGGCACAGCCTCGCCCAACTCGGGCGCGGTGTCTTGCAGCACCATCCGGATCGAGCCAAGCTGGCCCTGCTCGCAGCGGCAGGGCGCCTGCAAACTGGGCAAATCGCCGAAGCCAAACAGTTCATTCGACTCGCCCAGGATTGGGGAATCAGCCAGAAGCTCCTTTGCCAGATTCTGGCAGCAGGCGTTCACAACAGCTTGGGGCGCGCTGCCGTCATGACCGGTAATTTGCCGAGGGCGCTCACGCATTTCGAATCCTCCATCGCTATCGGTACACCGGAGGCCGACAGATCGCTGTTGACCCAGGCACGAATCCACCAGCAGTGCAGCGAGCTTGGCGTAGCGCCAGGTCATCTTGAAAGAGAGCTGAAGAGCGTTGCGCGATCGGATCGACCGTCCTCGCACGCCAAACGAGGTTTTCACGTCGTCAAGCTGGCTGAGTTCGATCTAGGCGATGCTTGGGCCGGGAATACGATCAATACGGTTATCTTTCGCCACCACGGTGTTCTGACGCATCAGGGAAAGCAGATCACGGCCTTTTATGTCGATGCGCATACGCTGCGTGTCGTACGCCGTGATCTGGAGACAGATGATTTACAGACGTTTGACCTGTGCGGTGAATACAATTTGGCAGACGCTCACAACAGCATCAGCCTGGGTATCGATCGCGCTGACCATCTGCACATTTGTTACGATCACCACGCTACGCAGTTGCGATATCGCCGAAGCACCCGACCCAACGATATATCGAGTTGGACCGATGAACTGCCCATGACTGGGACTGCGGAAACGAAGGTAACCTACCCGACATTCATGCAGCCGCATCATGGCTTTCCGTTGACGCTGCTATATCGCGATGGCGTGCACAACAATGGCACCGCGCGTCTCAAGACATATGACGAGGCATCCGCGTGTTGGAAGGACCATCCGACACCTGTTTTGAGCGGTAGCGAGTCAAAACCGTGGACCAGCAACGCCTATTGGAACCACCCGGCTATTGGTCGAAACGGCAGCCTTCACCTGAGCTTTGTCTGGCGTACACATACGCTGGGCGTGGAGGAGCGGGTCAACAACATCAATATCGGCTACGCCTGCTCGCTGGACAATGGAATCAGTTGGGTAACGTCCAAAGGGCGGCGCTACCAGCTTCCGATTACGCCGGCAAATGCTGAAACGGTACATCCGGTGTCCCCGGGCAGCAACCTCATTAATCAATGCAGCATGGCGCTCGACAGCAGCAATCGTCCGCATATTGTTTTTTATGCCGATGATTTGAACGGCATCCCGCAGTATCAACATTTGCGGTACGACGGCAAGCAATGGCATCACCAGGTAGTTTCCCAACGCGTTGAGTCGTTTGCGTTGGAAGGTGGTGGAACGCTTCAGATTCCGATCAGTCGGCCGGAAATCGTTATCGACCGCCAGGACAACGCGTACATCATCACCCGTGGAGATCACAGCGACGGAAGAATGGTTGCGACAGTACTGGCCGCCCCCGAGTACATCTGGCATCAAGACAACACCCGGGTTCTGTGGGATGAGGATCTCGGGTTCGCGGAACCCGTAATCGACCGATTGCGGTGGGAGCAGGAAAACGTATTGAGTATGTTGCTGCAGTACAACGAGCAACCCAGTCATGACATCGGCTGGCGGCAGACGAATGGGCCCGTCACACTGCTGGACATCCAATTCAAATTTAAAAACCAATTCTAAAAAGATGAATAACCTGGATACGTCTCTCGCACTTGGCAACGCGTCGATGCGGGCGGGAAACTTCGAAGACGCTATTAGTCACTACGCAAGGGTGTTGCTCAAGGCTCCGGGGTTGGCCAAGCACATCTCGGCGAATTTCGTTTTGGCGCGGAGGAAGTATCTGAAAGAGCGCCAATGCGTCAAAAGACCGCGCGTAGGTGTGTGCGGTTGGGATCTCGGGCGTAATCCTGCCGGGCGTGCGTACACGCTGGCCATGTTGTACGAAGGTTTTGCGGACGTGGAAATCGTCGGCAGCATATTTCCGAGGTACGGGCGACAGATCTGGGAGCCTATTCGAGGAAGTCGGATCGAGAAGCACTGCTTCGTGGCGGACGATGAGTCGTGCTATATCGATCAGGCGATCGAACTTGTTGCGGACCATCCTTGCGACATCGTGCATCTGTCCAAGCCGCGCGCGCCGAATATCTTCCTGGGAATTCTCTACAAGCTGATTTGGGGTGCCAAGGTCATCGTAGATGTCGACGACGACGAACTTGCCTTTTTCGGTGAGGACGCGTCTGTCGGCATTGACGAATTCATCGAGAAACACCATCAACTGCCTGCGCTAGCGGACCTGGCGGGGAAGAACTGGACGCGCTTGGCCGTCGGGCTTGTCGGGTCTTTCGACGGCGTTACTGTTTCGAACACCGTTCTCAAGCAACGCTACGGTGGCCAAGTCATTCAGCATGCGCGGAATGAAAAGCTCTTTGATGCATCTCCAGAGTTCAAGCGAAAGTGTCGGGAAAAGCACGGTGTGCCGCAAGAGAAGAAGGTCGTACTGTTTTTCGGTACGCCCAGGACGCACAAGGGGTTGCTTGAAACCGCCGCGGCTATTGCAGCACTCAAGCGGGATGACATGGTGTTCGTCATCGCCGGTGAATTTTCCGATGCGGCACTGAAGGCGAGATTGCAAGCGATTGCCGGTGTTGAATACCTTTTTATCGGGAATCAACCTATCGAAAGTGCTCCGGAAATCGTTGCGCTAGGGGACGTCTGCGTTCTGTTGCAGGATGTCGGTTCGGCCGCTGCACAGCGTCAGATCCCGGCCAAGCTCTCTGACGCGTTGGCCATCGGCATGCCTGTTCTGGCAAGTGAGACCCAGGCGCTGGCCGATGTCATCGCGCGAGGCGCGCTTCTGGCGGTCACGCCAGAAACGTTGAGTGCCCGGCTGGGGCAGGTATTGAGCGATTCCGATACTGCTAACCGCTTGAGCGAGTCCGGGCGTGCCTATTTTCATAGCGAGCTTGGCCACGATACGAATGTGTTTCACCTGCGTCAGGCTGTCGAGCAACACCGCAATTTACCGCTGTCGAAAGACTGTGAACTCCTCATCAACAACCTGGACGAGAAGGTTCGCGAAACGCTGCAATACCTGTCGAACGCAGCAGGCGCCGGCAATCCGGGATCTGCGACAACGGATGATCGGGGAGGGGTAAACACACGCCAACTCGCGACCTGGGGCGTCGCTGGATCGGCAAACGGTCATCCGTGGGCGGACGCAGGACGCGGCGGCGTCTCTGGGCGAATTGCCGTTGTCGTCCATTATTTTTATCCAGAGATCTGGCCGGAAATTTGTGCACGATTGGAGCGAATCGGTACCGCTTTCGATCTTTTTGTGACGGCGCCTGTCGAACTCGCTTCGAGCGCGCACGAAAATATTCTCCCAAGTTTCCCGAATGCGCGATTCGCCTTTGGTCCCAATCTTGGGATGGACATCCTCCCATTTCTCTCGTTGATTCCTACGTTGATCAACGAGCGATACATGGCTGTGTGCAAGATACACACCAAGCGCGGCTATGACGAGTCTGCGGTCGTGTGGCGCAATGTGATGCTCGACAGCTTGCTGGGTTCTGACGACACCTTTTCCTCCGTGGTTCGCGCATTCGCGGAGCATCCTGAGCTTTGCCTGGCAGGACCAGCGATGCTGTATCAGTCGGCACCCAGACTGATGTACGAGAACAAGACGAACGTTTCACGCATCTTGAGAGAGAGCTACGGCAGGGACATTCCCGAGACGGACTGGGGATTTTTTGCAGGAACTATGTTTTGGGTTCGTCCTCAACTACTGGAAAAAATTTGCGGGTATGCAACCTTTCATATCGCGGACCAGCATGCCGCGAACGAAAAGGACGGAAAGCTTGAGCACGCGTTGGAGCGCGCATTCGGGCTCCTGCCGACCATTTACGGTGGCAGTGTCGGTCTGCTGCACGGGTCGAGCGGCGGCGAAGTAAATTGCACGCTTCAGTTGACGAACAATCCCGCCTTCGTCGGCAAGGCCGACGTAGGTGCCGTTCTTGCGCACCGAGCTGGTCTTGCGCGATATGTGAACGCGATCTGCAAGGCAGGGATCTTTGACGAAGCTCTTTACAGATCTCAGTATTCCGAAGAACTGCCGACGGATGTCGATGCGTTGATGCATTACATTCTGATTGGCTGCTTCAGCGGAAAGCGTCCGGTCAAGTCGTTCAGTCCGACACAATATCTGTCTCAGAATCAGGATGTCAGGCGACACAGGGTCGAGCCGCTGTTCCATTATCTGTCCAGCGGTGCGCGGGAGGGCAGGTTGCTGTTCAGTGAGCCGGAGAAGGAGCCGCAGTTCCGGTTCGAAGTGCTGAACCGGACGCTGATCGACTGGGATCGGCTCGCCGCGGAATCTCAAAAGCCCCGCACGCTCGACGTGTCTATCGTGATTCCGGTGTATGGCCAACCCGAGCTCACCGTGAAATGCGTGCAGTCGATATTGACCGTGGATTCCACGCTGTCATGGGAAGTCATTCTTGTCGACAATGGCAGCGACCCGGTTACGGCCGCGCAAGTTGAAAAGCTCAAGAGCGGTACGCGGGTCAAAGTCGTACGAAACTGGGAGAACCTGAATTTTGCGCTCGGCTGCAACGTCGGCTTTGCGCACGCAAGCGGGAAGTCGGTCGTATTTCTGAACAACGATACGACGGTCACGAATGGATGGCTGGAAGAACTGGTACAGCCTCTTGCGGATGCAAAGGTCATGGCCGTTCAACCCAAGCTCTTGTTCCCGGACGGAACGCTGCAATGTGGCGGGGTGGTATTTTCGCGATGGAGTGCCCTCGGCTATCCGATATACGTGGAATTTCCGGGAGATGCTGAGTGCGTCAACAAGAGTCGGCCGTTCCAGGCCATTACAGCTGCCTGTATCGCGCTGCGCAGCAAGGATTTTGCTGAAATCGGCGGATTCGATCCTGTATTCATCAACGGGCAAGAGGACATCGATCTGTGCCTCAGGCTCAGAGAGCGCTTTCGTGGACATTGTTGGTATGCGGCAGGCGCCACGGTGATTCACTATGAAGGCAAGACGCCCGGACGTGGAAAATACATTGCGCACAATCGAGCGAAATTTATTGCGCGATGGTCGGAAAAGCACACGCCTGACGACTTCTCCTACTATGCGGAGGATGGGTACGTCGTGAAGGAGTGGCGAGTCGATTCGGAAAGAAATCTGGAGAGGGGCATTGCGGTCTATCGTCCAGCGGTCGCTCCCGCCGAGACTCGGGCTTCCCGCGACCTGGAGCAAGCCGTGTCCTGGCCTATTGCGGATGTATCGGGTGACGCTGTAGTGCCTAAGCGAGACACGTTTGTCGCCGGCAAGCAGGCGATCCGGAAGGATGCGCCGCGGCTGCTCCTGTGCGCACACGCGGCCGGAACGCAGTTGTTCGGGGGTGAGCGAAGCTTCCTGGACATGCTAGTCGCATTGAACGGATGCGGCTTCAACGTCGTTGCCACCTTCCCGGGTTTCGGCAACGAGGAATATCTGGCAGAGGTTCTACAGTACGTCCAAGTGCTCTATGTTTTCGAGTATCACCACTGGCAAAAGGAAGTACCGATGTCGCGATCTGCCGTGGAACGATTCTCCGCCATCATTAAAAAGCATTCGATCGACGCTGTATACGTCAACACGATCGTTATCCGGGAGCCGCTGCAGGCTGCTCGGGAGTGTGGCGTGCCCAGCGTCGTTCACGTGCGGGAGATGATTTCGAGCGACGAGCATCTTTCGAAGGCGATCGGGATGTCGCCGGAGGACATTGTGCGCCATGTGTATGCGAGCGTCGACTACGTCGTGGCGAACTCGAGAACGACTGCTGAGGCGTTGCGACATCCGGATCGCACGTTCGTAGCACCAAACGTGATCGACCTGACGTGCCTCGACGTGCCCAACCGCATTTATCCGAATGAGATCACATTTGCCTTGATCAGCAGCAATATCCCGAAAAAGGGAATCTACGATCTCGTCGAGGTCGCGCGAATTTGCGAAAGGATCGCCCCGGCGGCGAGATTCTGGTTGGTTGGTCCCGAGCGAAAGGAAATAAGCGACCTCATGGCGTTGCAGGAGAGTGGCCGGATTCCACGAAATGTGGTTTTTGCTGGTTACAAGCAAACGCCGCGTGAGGCGCTAGCGGGTGTCAATGTGGTCCTCAACCTGTCGTTGTTTGCCGAATCGTTCGGACGAACGGTAGCCGAAGCGCTATCGGCAGGACGCCCCGTTATTGCGTATGACTGGGGTGCATTAGGCGAACTCGTCCAATCCGGGAAAACGGGATTCCTGGTTCCGTATCGGGATGTCGCTCAGGTTGCACAGAAGGTTAGGGCGTTCTGCGCGAACCCGGCACTGATCGCTACCTTCGGTGAGGCAGGGCGGCAATTTGTCCTCGAGAAATACACGCCTGCAACGCTTCAGGGCAACCTCGGCAAGGCGTTCTCGAAAATTCTCGAACGAGATCCGGTCGTGGATAAAGTATCGCGGGCCGCGGATCAGGCCAAACAGATGCTCAAGCGCGCGACGGAAAAATACGGACGTTTCCCGACGCATGCAGTTGATCGGGATGTCACGGTAATCGTTCCTGTATATAACGCACTGAACGAGGCGATAGCGTGCATCGAAAGCGTTATCGCAAATACGGACCCGCAACATACGCGCTTGCTAGTCATCGATGATGGAAGCCCGGACCAGCATGTATTTCCTGCGCTCTCGAAGTTCGACGGCATTGGCAATGTGACCGTCGTTCGCAACGAGCAAAACATTGGTTATACGAAAACGGTCAATAGAGGGTTGAAGCTTGCCGGTACGGATGACGTCGTTTTGTTGAACAGCGATACGGTGGTGACGTCGAATTGGCTACTTGGACTGAGAATCGCTGCGTATGGGCCCGACTCGGTCGGCACGGTGACTGCCATGAGTGATAACGCGGGTGCATTTTCGTTTCCCGTCCCAGGCCGAGCGAATCCGAAACCGGACAGGATGTCATATGACGAATATGCTTCCGTGGTTCTCTCAGGGAGTGCCCCCAAAGATCCGATCGAGCTTCCGACCGGCAATGGGTTCTGTATGTACATCAAACGGGAGCTTGTCGACAAAATAGGTACCTTTGATGAGGAGGCATTTCCGCGTGGCTATGGAGAGGAAAATGATTTCTGCATGCGTGGACTAAAGGTAGGTTATAAAAATCTGCTTTCTCCGTGGTCGTTCGTATTCCACGTGCGAACTGCCAGCTTCAAGGGGGAGAAGGCCAAGCTGGTCGCCGAAGGCAATGCCGCGCTCGAAAAACTTCATCCTGATTATCCGGGGCGAGTTCGGGAGGCATTCTCGTCTTCGGCAATTAGAGATCTGCATAGTGCTGTTCAGGCGGCAGTTCGTGAACTCGATCTGCGAGCTACGGAGCTTGGTTAAACGCAGGAATCGGTAAGGGCAAGTCGCAGTGGGCAGTGAGTGGAATGCTTGCGAAATTTATAGCGAAAGTTGGAATAGTTCTTGAACGATGGGAAAAGTGGTTTTTCTCAAAAGAGGGGTTGAGATGCCAAGATATTTGATTGGATGTCTTGCGGTTGCAGCGACGATGGCTTTTTCCACCTCGTCGTTTGCAGACAGCGACATCGATTCCTGCAAGGCTCTGCAGCCGGAACTGCCGATCGATCAGGTCTGGGGGAGCGCGCACGTCGAGTTCGCTTCTCTCGAGAGCAAGAAGTTCATCTACGTTGCCTACTACGACGCTGATCGTTGGCTCACGGTTGCGCAAATCAATAAATGCACTGGTGAGAAAGAAAAAATCAGGGTTCCGTCCCGCTTCGAGGGGTGGGACGAGCACAACTATATTTCCCTCGTCCTCGACGACAAGAACCGGCTCCATGTATCGGGGAATATGCATGTATCTCCGTTGATTTATGCCCGAACGGACGGCCCGGATAGATTGGCTGGACTCGATGCGCTCCGGCCGATGACCGGAGCGGACGAGACTCGAACCACCTATCCGTACTTTTTCCGCTTCGCTGACGGCGCACTGGGGTACTCATACCGATCTGGCCGAAGTGGCAACGGTATTGAATTGATCAACCGGCTGGAAGGTTCGCGGTGGGTTCGTTGGACAGAGCAGCCGATCTTCGCTCCGAACTCGGGAAAGAGTACAGTCAACGCGTACCATTCGGATTACCAGTTAGGGCCGGACGGCTTTTTCCACGTAGCCTGGGTTTGGCGAGAGACCTACAGAGTCGAAACCAACTTTAACGTCAGTTATGCGAAGAGCTCTGATCTGCGCACCTGGAGGAATAGCCGAGGAGAGGTTGTACAGTTGCCCATCACGCCAGCCACAGCTGAAGTTGTGGACGCCATTCCGAAGGGTAGCGGACTGATCAACAACGTCCGGATCGGGTTCGATGCAGCGGGTCGCCCGGTCATCTCATACCTGAAATTCGATTCGACCGGTGCTACACAGTTGTTCCACGCCAGACGAGAGAGCAACGGATGGAAGTCTGTGCCAGCGACCCAATGGACCTATCGGTGGGACCCGAGGGGCGGTGGGACGATTCCGAGTGAGATCAATTTCTCGGGCGTGAAGATGAGAAACGGACGCTTGATCGAACAGGTTCATCAACGGGATATCGGTACGAAGACGTTTGTCTACGATGGCGATTCGCTCAAGGTTCGACAGGTGCTTGGTGCAAGCGTATGGGCGCCGACAATTGCAATCAAGGATCGTCAGGCCCCGAAGGGAGCCGAGCTGAATGTTCGTCCTGTCGCCATTGGAGATTCGGCACCTGATAGCGCCGACGCCAATTATGCGATTTCGTGGTTTAGCCTGCCTGCGGACAATAGAGATCGTCCGAGGGACTGCAAATCTGCGGTGCCGTGTAATTTTGTCTCCGATCTGATGTTGAAATCGATTCGAACGTCGCGTGACGCCTCGGACGAGTGAATGAAGCAGCAGCCATGGATTGTGGAGGTTGTGGGACATGCCGCGAGAAGCGGGGGCGTTGCCGCATATCGGGAGGCTCCCGCTTCGCAGTCGAGCGTGTCGATGTGGTCGGTTTGATCCTGTTGGCACACCAGACTGGCTTTGAAAGCGCGGCATTCGAACGCAATGCCGGGCACCGCTGAATGTGAACAGACTTCCCCCGGACGACAGCCCGTTGGGCTCGGCCGTTACGGGACGTCTGCAATGGAATGAAGTTGCTTTTCCTGGCACAGATCGCGCTACGGGCGCGCTTGTCTTGGCCGGAAGGAGGGCAGCGGATTTCTTTATCTGTCTGAGAGACGTTTGCATGAAAATCGCTATCGCCGGCACAGGCTACGTCGGCCTGTCCAACGCCGTCCTGCTGTCGCAGCACAATGAAGTCGTGGCGCTCGACATCGTCCCCGAGAAGGTGGCGATGCTCAATCGCAAGGAGTCGCCGATCGAGGATGCCGAGATCGAGGACTACCTGCGCCACAAGCGCCTGAACTTCCGCGCGACGCTGGACAAGGAAGACGCGTACGCCGGCGCCGACTACGTGGTGATCGCCACGCCGACCGATTACGATCCGGACACGAACTACTTCAACACCCGCTCGATCGAGGTAGTCATCCGCGACGTGATGGCGATCAACCCGCGGGCGGTGATGGTGATCAAGTCGACCATTCCGGTCGGCTACACCGAGCGTACGCGCGCGGCACTCGGCACCGACAACCTGATCTTCTCGCCCGAATTCCTTCGCGAAGGCCGGGCGCTGTACGACAACCTGCACCCTTCGCGGATCGTGATCGGCGAACGTTCCGAGCGAGCCGAAGCGTTTGCCGGCCTGCTGAAGCAGGGGGCGATCAAGCAGGATATTCCGACGCTGTTCACGGGCAGCACGGAAGCCGAGGCGATCAAGCTCTTCGCGAATACGTACCTTGCGATGCGTGTGGCCTATTTCAACGAACTGGACACTTACGCTGCGCAGCACGGTCTCGATACGCACCAGATCGTCGACGGCGTCTGCCTCGATCCACGCATCGGCGCGCACTACAACAACCCTAGCTTTGGCTACGGCGGCTACTGTCTGCCCAAGGACACGAAGCAATTGCTCGCCAACTATCGCGACGTGCCGCAGAACCTGATCCGCGCGATCGTCGAGTCGAACAGCACGCGCAAGGACTTCATCGCCGAGAGCATTCTCAAGCGCAAGCCGAAGGTCGTCGGCATTTATCGCCTCGTGATGAAGGCGGGGTCCGACAATTTCCGCGCGTCGAGCATCCAGGGCGTCATGAAACGCATCAAGGCCAAGGGCGTCGAGGTCATCGTGTACGAGCCGGCATTGCACGAATCGACGTTCTTCAACTCGTCGGTCGTTCACGACCTGGCCGAGTTCAAGCGCTCCGCCGACGTGATCGTTGCAAACCGCCTGACCGACGATCTGACCGACGTCGCAGGCAAGGTTTACACGCGCGACCTGTTCGGCGGCGACGCATGATCGACCCGAAGTCCGGTCACGCGGCGCGCGCGGCGAGCGCATTGCCGCGCATCCTGTTCTTCAACGTGAACGGCTCGGGCATGGGTCATCTGAACCGTTGCCTCGCGTACGCGCGTCGCCTGCGGGGCCGCGCGCGCCCGTTTTTCTTTTCGCTGGCGTCGGCGATCGAGATCATCGAGGAGATGGGATTCGAAGCGGACTACTTCGTTTCGCATTACTGGTCGTCGAGTTCGACGTTCGGCTGGAACAGCGAACTGGCCGTACGGCTGGGCTTGATGCTGGAGCGGGTTCGCCCGGATGCGGTCGTATTCGACGGAACGTGGCCGTTCAAGGGTTTGCTGACGGCCTGCGAGATGTATGGATCACCCGTCCTCGTGTGGTCCAATCGCGGGCTGCTCAAGGCCGATACCAAGACGGTGCCGGTGGACGAAGCGTTGTTCGATCTCGTGATCCAGCCTGGTGAACTGGGTGCGACCGAGGCGCGCGGGTCCCTGACGAACGGCGGCACGCGGCTGACGGTTCCGCCGGTCTGCCTGCTGGAGGACGACGAGTTGCTCGACCGTGCAGCCGCGAGAGACGCGCTTGGCCTGCCGCAGACGGGTCGCTTCGTCCTCTTTTCGCTTGGCCCGGGCAACCTGAAGGATGTCGCCGGCATCGGACACGGACTGATCGCCGCGTTCGAGGCGGCCGGATTTCAGGTGGTGTGGGCGCGGGCGCCCATCTCGGTGCGTGACGTCGAATTGCCGGCCGGCGTGTTGCCGGTCTCGGTCTATCCGTTGGCGCGCTATCTGCGCGCGTTCGATGCATTTGTCGGCGCAGCGGGCTACAACACCTGCTGCGAACTGGTGCAGTCGGGTGTTCCTGCGTTGCTGGTGCCCAACGCGCAACTGGTGGACGATCAGGTTCGCCGCGCGCGGATGGTCGCCGACGTGATGCCGGCCGTCGTTTCGGCGTGCGAGACCGAACCGGAGCGCAAGGCCGCCGTCGACGCGCTGCTGGGCATGTTGCCCGTTACGGCGCGGCGCGCGGTGCCGATGAACGGTGCGTCGCTCGCGGCGGACGAGATCCTCGCCAGGATTGCTGACAAGAGGCGAACGCATTGAGCATCATCGACCAAACCCGGACCTTGAGGCGCGAGTTGCGCGCGCTGGCGGCGAAGCCCGACTGGACTTTGCTGACGCGCCATGACCTGCTCGCCGGAAAGCCGCCGGCCACGCTGAAGGAGCGCGCGTGGCGCGGTGCCAAGCGCGTGCTGGCCACGTTGGGCGTGATTCCGCCTCACGTGACGAAATATCCGTGGCTGCCGACCCTGAAGCATGCACCGGTTTCGGCCGAAGCGAACACGCTGCTGATCTGGGCGCCGGGTACGGAGCGCGATGCACTGCGCCGTGCGTGCGAAGACTTTTCCGCGCGGCTGAAAGGCAACGATACGCTGGCGCCGGTACTGGTGACCGACGTAGCCGATTTCGCCTTCTATTCACGGCTGGGCTGGCTGGTGGAATACCTGCCGGAATTGAGCGGTGACGATCGTTCGTATCACGAAAGAAAGCGCGCGTATCTCGCGTGGCGCTATCGCGGGGCGCGGATCGTGCCGCCGGCCGCGGCGCAGGCCAGCGACGCAGACTGGAAGGCATTGGTGGAAGTGAACTGAACATGATGGATAGAAATCGCTATGCCATATTGACGGTGGATACCGAGGCGCTGCCCAAGCGCGCCACGGAAGATCACGTCAAGCGGCTGATGTGGGGTGTGCACGAGAAGGGGCGGGCCGGGGTCGCGGAAATGGCTTCCATCGGCGACGAGTTCGGCGTCAAGCACGTGTTCTTCGTGGACCAGTGCGGCGCGTATGCGTACCTCGACGAAACGAAGGAGGTCGTGCGTCGGCTGGATGCGGCGGGGCAGGACGTTCAATTGCATACGCATCCGGAATACCTGCCGGACTCGTTCTGGGCCGAGCACGGCCTTGCGCGGCGGCCGCAATACATGAATCAATACACGGACGATGCGCGTGCGGAGTTCGTGATTCGCCACTTCGGCGAGCTGATTGCGGCGGAAACGGGCAAGCCGGTGCTGGCGCATCGTGCCGGTTCATTTCGCTGGAATGCGTCGACGATCCGGGCGCTGAAGTCCACCGGCGTACGACTGTCGTTCAATAATTCCCTGTGCGCGGTCCATGCCGGGCAGTGCAACTACAGCGAGCCCACGAATCTGCCGTTCCAGTGGTCGAACGGCGTGATCGAGGTGCCGATGACGGAAAAGAAGATCCTGCCGAAGGTCGGCAAGGACGAATGGTGGGCACGCCTGACTTACCCTGAATCGCCGTATTTCCGGTTTCGTCCGTGGTGGGGCAAGCTGCTGCTCGACGCGTTCAGCGGCAGTCCGACGTTCTCGATTTTTCTGCTCCATTCGTGGTCGCTGCTGTATTGGGACGAGAACGGGCACGCGACGTACCGGGACGACCAGCGCGTCGAAGGCTACCGGAAACTCCTGTCGCGCCTCACGAAGGACTACGACGTGATCACGACGTCGGAATTCCTGGACCTGCAGTCCCGCGGCAAGATCCGGACCACGCATACGACCGATCTCTCCCTTGCCGAACTGAAGGCGGCCGGGGCGGCAAAAGCATGAGCACGATGCTCGATTCGTTGCAGACGACATTGACCGAGCCCCTGCTCGCGATGAGCCGTCGACTGACGGCGCATGTGCTCGAGCGCAAATTGAAGCAGCGTTCGCGCGGGGTGCCGTTCGTCGGCGATCCGGACAGCATGCTGTACGTGGCGGCGAGCGCATTGCCGTATCACACGAGCGGCTATACGACGCGCACGCACGAAGTCGTTCGCGCGTTGGCAGCTGCGGGCGGTCGCGTGCATCCGCTGACGCGGCCCGGCTATCCCGGCGATCGCGTGGATCGCCTGACGGATGTCGCCGGAAGCGAGACGCAGGTGAGCGAGGTCCGGTATCTGCATGCGAGCGCGCCGTTCAACAACCGGCCGGTGCTGATGTATGCGTTGCAGGCGGCGCCCGTCATCGCGCGCGTGGCCATGCAGCATCGCGCGTCGGTGATCCATGCCGCGTCGAATCACGTGAACGCGCTGCCGGCCCTGCTGGCGGCGCGGCAACTGGGCATTCCGTTCCAGTACGAGATGCGCGGGTTGTGGGAGCTGACGCGCATCTCGCGCATGCCCGAATACGAGGGGCGGCAGGGGTTCGTGCAGGGGCTGCAGCTGGAGGGTCTGGTGGCCCGGCATGCGGACAAGCTGTTCGTGATCTCGGCGCAACTGGGGCGGTTCGCGCGCGACCGATGGGGGATTGCCGGCGAGCGGATGCATCTGCTGCCGAATTGCGTGGACCCCGAGCGGTTTGCACCTTCGGCGCCAGAGGAGATCGACGCCGACACGATCGGATATGCGGGCTCGTTGATCGGCTATGAAGGACTCGATACGTTGATCGAAGCGGTCGGCCGGTTGAACGGGCAAGGGCGCGCGGTGCGGGTCGAGATCGTCGGAGAAGGCGAGGCGCGGCCGGTGCTGGAAGCGCAGGTCCAGCGCCTCGGATTGTCGGAGCAGATTCGTTTTCTGGGCCGGACCTCGCCCGAGCAGGCGCGCAGGGCGCTGGGCCGTTGCGCACTGGTGTGCATCCCGCGCAAGCCGTTCAAGGTTTGCGAGATCGTGCCGCCGATCAAGCTCGTGGAAGCGCTCGCGATGGGCAAGCCGGTGATCGTGCCGGATCTGCCGGTGTTTCGCGACGAAATGGGTCCGAGTCCGGCCGGCTGGTTTTTCAAGGCCGGCGATGCGGTCGACCTGGCACGGGTGATCGATGTGGCGCTGTCCGATCGCGGTACGCTCGCGGCGTTCGGTGACCAGGCGAGAGAATACGCGGCCACACAGCGCCGCTGGCGCGAATTTGTCATGAATGCACTGCCAATGTCGCAGGGTGAGGGGTTAAATGGTCGGCAGGGTCATTAGAAAACTGGGTTCGTTGGTCTACGACTATCCGACGGTTGCAGAGGATGTGGAGCAGGCCGGACGCTTTGGGCGCCTGAAGATCGCGCTCGTTACCGATTACTTCACGGCGGACTGCCTGTCGGCGGAGTGTCGCGTGCGCACCATGACGCCTGCCAACTACGCGGACGTGATCGGCAACTGGAAACCCGATCTCGTGCTCGTCGAATCGGCGTTTCACGGCGTGGACGGGAGCTGGCGCTACGAGCTGGCGCGACAATCGCCGCTGATGCGGCTGAGCAAGCCGACGGCGATCTTTCGCCTGGTCGACTTCGCGAGGCGCGCGGGTGTTCCGACCGTATTCTGGAACAAGGACGACGGTGCTTTTTTCGACACGTTCATCGATGTGGCGAAGGTGTTCGACTACGTGTTCACGACCGACGAGGAGTGTCTCGACCGATATCGGCAGCAGGTGCCTGCGCACGTGCCGGTGAACACGCTGGTGATGCCGTATCAACCGGCGTCGCATAGTTTTTCGGGCTTCAATTTCGTCCGCAACGAGGCGTGCTTCACGGGCAGCTACTACCGGCGCATCCTGAACGAACGTCGCCGCTTTCTCGACATGGTGTTCGACGCCTGCGAGCAGAGCAATCTGCAGCTCAACGTGTTCGATCGCAATCACGATCGCCTGTCGCGCTTCTTCGAGTTCCGTTATCCGAAGAGGAACGGGCTGCGCGTGCACGGCAAGGTGCCGCATCGGGAAACCGCGCACGTGTACAAGTCTCATGCGATCTCGATCAATGTGAATTCGGTGACGGGCTCCGAGACGATGTTCTCGCGGCGCCTGCTCGAGATTCTCGCGTGCGGCGGCATCGCGGTGACCAACGCGAGCCGCGCGGTCGATCGGTATTTCCGCGAGTTCTGCCATGTGATCGATACGCATGACGAGGCACGGGAGTTGTTTTCGCGGCTTCGGCATGGCCCGTCGCAGGATGATCTGGACCGAGCCGAGGCAGGCGCGCGCTACGTACGGGAGAACCATACGTGGGCGCACCGGCTGGAAGAAATCTGCGCCGTCGTGAAGATCTGAGGGGGAAGCGGTCACGATGCTCGCGCTGCTTTCCTACGCTGCCCAGTTGGTTTTCCTGCTGGTGGTGCTCTATTTCGCGCTGTACGTGCTGCTCGAATTGCGCGTGCTGCTGATTTCCCGCAAGGTCGAACGGCGCAAGCTGACCGATCTGGCGCAGCCCGTCCGGATCTCCGAAGACGGGTTTCATCCTCGGGTCAGCGTGCTGCTGCCGATCTGCAACGAGTCCGAGATGGTCGAGCGGCTGATCGACGCGGCCTGCCGCCTGACCTATCCGCCTGACGAGATCGAGATCCTGGTGCTCGACGATTCGTCGGATGCGACGACGAAGCTCGCGCGGTCGAAAGTCGATCGCTACGCCGCCGACGGAATCGACATCCGGCTCGTCAAGCGTGAGTCGCGAACGGGCTACAAGGCCGGCAACCTGGTAAACGGCATCCAGCAGTCGTCCGGCGAGTTCTTTGCGATCTTCGATGCGGACTTCGTGCCGCCCGCCGACTTCCTGCTGAAGACCATCCCGTGCTTCACCGATCCGAAGCTCGGCTTCCTTCAGACCGGCATCGGCTACGAGAATCGCGACGCGTCGTTCCTGACACGCTTCCAGGCCATGGAAATGGGCCACCAGCAGTACGTGACGGTGGGGCTGAGCGAGGACGGCGACATGGCTTCGCTGAGCGGCAGCTCGTGTGTGTGGCGCAAGGAGTGCGTCGATGCGCTGGGCGGCTGGAATGCGTCGACCGTCACCGAAGACGTGGACCTGGGCTATCGCGCGCAGTTCGGCGAATGGAAATACGCGTATATGCGAGAAGTCGTTTCCATGTCGGTGCTGCCGGAGACCATCAGCGCGTTTCGCATTCAACGGGAACGCTGGGGGCGCGGCCTGATCCACAGCGGGTTCAAGCATGTCGGACAGATGCTGTCGCAAAGCATGCCGCTGATGAAGCGGATGCACGCGATCTCGGTGATGTTCTCGTCCGTGCTGCTGGCTTCGATCTACGTGCTGATCCTGCTCAGCATGCCGTTGACTTGCCTGGTGCATTTCGACGGCGAGGGGATTCATCTCGGCGCATTCGTCTTTTTCGTTCTCGTGGCAGTTTGGGCGCTTGCGAATGCGTTTGGTTCGCGCAAGGGCGCGAGATTCGACGACAAGCCGAGTGTTCTGAAAGCGGTATGGGAGACCTACCTTTATATCGCGATGTTTTTGCCGATGGCCTGGTATTACTTCGCGGGGGGCGTGCGTGCGGTTTTCGGCGTGTATAGCGGTTTTCATCGCACGCCAAAAGGCAAGGAAGCCTATCGCTCGACGATGCCGCGCATCAATGCAGTTCTGCTGGCCGGGGAAATCGCCACGTTCGCCTATTCACTCATGACGGTTTTGCTGGCGATTCAGAAAAAGAACTATATTCTGATTCCGCTCAACGTAACGGTTTGCGTCGGCTTCGGTATGGTTCTCTATTGGTCGTGGCAAGAGCATCGTGTCCGTGTGCAATCGTGATTTCAGGGTGAGCGCCGTCCAATCGACCAGAATGACGGGCACGGAATGCCGATTCGTCAAGGACGCCTCCCTTTCGCGCATATGGTCCACGTAAAGCGATTGTCAGTATCGAAAGAAACGAAAATGTTTGCACGACGAGGGAGCGAAAGCTAACGAACGATTTCGTGCGACGGATGCAGCAGACCGTCGAGCGTTGCCCGACTGGGCTCGCTCGATCGAATCGGCACAGTGCGTTCACTTTTACCGATGGCGTGGCCGCCCGGCTTCGCTCGCTTCTCCGGTCTGGCACCGATCCGGAGGCGCCCTTGACGATCTGCATACATGACTCGGCACATCAAGCGAGTCGAAGGATCATCAAGATTTGCAAAGAACATTCGAGGAATCCTGTACGTCCAAATTGGACGGGGCAGAATGCCACCAGACAGTCTCTCATCGAAACCGCCAGGTCGGAGATTCATGTCTGACAAGTAACCGGGAGACTTTAACAACGGCTTGCAGGATTGCCGCATGAAGTCGGTCAGGCGGTGACGCAAGCATCGGTAATCGATGCGACTGAAACGTCGTGCAAATCGGCCGGTGCCGGACGGCCAAGTGCATGACTTGGCAGTTTTTTCCGATGCTTGCACTTCGCAGATCGGCGTGCGACCGGCCCCCGACGATTGCAAGCAATGCGAGTTTCGTCTTTTGCATGGTCCCGATTACCGAGAACATGTGTTACGTAAGCGGTCGTAACATGCAAGGTATTACGCGAATACTAATATTGATGTATGATCGCGTCGGCGTCTTGTAAGCTTGTGGCCAACAACCTTACGCGCCGCGCAAATTTCCATGCGGTGTCGTTCCGCTGCATGGCCCGCACATTTTTTCGCAACCCTGATTCGGGTGGTCGCACATCTTTACGTCGATGTGCGATGCCAATGCGTGACGTGTTGCGGGCGTGGTCAAATCATACGAAATAATCGAACGCAATAAATCGAAAATGTTGCCTGCTGCTTGATCGAAATATCAGGCAGCGCTTGGCGCTTGAAGATCGACAACCAGACATCGCTGAAAAACAAAGTCTGTTTAAAACGATGGCAAGCAGCAATATACGCAACCGGGGAGGGCAGGTGAGCGCAAGCGGGCCGCGAGCAATCGTGATAACCGGCAGCAGTGCCGGGCTTGGACGTGCGCTGGCATTGAGTTATGCCGCGCCCGATACCACGCTGGGGTTGATCGGCAGAAATTCGGCGCGGCTGGAATCCGTCGCCGCGGAATGCCGTGCGCGCGGCGCCCGCGTCGTGATCGGCTGCATGGACGTGCGCGACTCGGCCGCCGTCCAGGACTGGATGATCGATTTCGATACGCGGTATCCAATCGAATTGATGATTGCGAATGCGGGCGTGGCCAGCACGCTGCAGTCCGTCGACGACTGGGAGCATATGGCGCGCACCGCCGACGTCGTCGATACCAACTTGTACGGCGCGTTGCATGCGGTGCTGCCGGCCATCGACCGGATGCGCATGCGCCGGTGCGGGCAGATCGCGGTCGTCAGTTCGCTCGCCGCATTGCGGGGCATGGCCATCTCGCCCGCCTACTGCGCGAGCAAGGCGGCGCTGGTCGCCTACTGCGATTCCGTGCGCCCGATCCTCGCACGCGAGGGCATCGGCCTGTCGGTCGTAATGCCGGGCTTTGTCCGCACGGCGATGAGCGACGTCTTCCCGGGCAGCAAACCGTTCATGTGGAGTGCGGACAAGGCTGCCGGGTACATCAAGAAGCGTCTCGCGCGACGCCGCGTGGAAATTGCCTTTCCGTTCAGTCTTGCCCTCGGCATCAAGTTGCTGCGCCTGCTGCCGGCCACGCTGGCGGATGCCATTCTCGGTCGTCTGTCCTATCTCCCGCGCGGGAAGGCGTGACGTGCTGCCCGGATTCGCGTTCGCGGCTGCCGCAGCCGCACTCTCGTTTCTCGTAGAGGCCATCGCGTATCCGCGCGCGTCGCTCACCCGTTCGCCGGTGGCGATCGCACTGCATGTCTGCGCGTTCGCGATCGTGGCGAGCGCGACTTTCGCCGTGACGGTACGGCCGCTTTTCTCGGCATCCGTCGCCCTCGTGCTGATCGCGTTGCTGGCCGTCATCAGCAACGCAAAATACGAATCCCTGCGCGAGCCCTTCGTCTTTACGGACTTGAGCCTGTTCAGCCAGGTTTTCGCCCATCCGCGTCTTTATCTGCCGTTTCTGAGTGCGGGCAAGGTGCTAGGCATCGTTGCCGCCGTGGTGGTCGCGACGATCGGTTTTCTGCTCGAACAACCAGCCGGCATGCTGGCGCGTGGCGCCGCCGCACTGATCGCGGTCGCTTGCGTGCCGGTCTGTGTCGTGCTATCACGTCGCATGCCGCTGACGCTCGACCCGATGGCAGACCAGCGTCGGACGGGTTTCTTCGCGGCATTCGTCGCTTATCTCGTCAACGGGCTGCGGCGTGCGGAGCGCAGTGCGTTCTTTCGCGCGGTCGACGCCGGGCCATTCGTCCGCGGCCGTCCGGACAGCACGCCGGACGTGATCGTCATCCAGAGCGAATCCTATTTCGACGCGCGTCGTCTTGGCGCATGCGTGTCGTCGGAGCCGTACGCGAATCTCGATCGCGCCCGCCGCGAGGCATTCACGCAGGGCAGCCTGGACGTTCCCGCCTGGGGCGCCAACACGATGCGCAGCGAATTCGCGATGCTGACGGGATTGCCGTCGGCATCGCTCGGCTATTCGCGCTTTTACCCGTACATGTATGTGCGCCGCGCATGTGCGTCGCTGGCGGGCTGGTTCAAGCGAGGCGGATATCGCACGCTCGCGATTCATCCTTACCACGCCGATTTTTTCGGGCGCAACCGGGCATTCCGGTTCATGCATTTCGACCGCTTTCTCGACATTCGGGACTTCGGCGGTGCGGCGCGAATCGGGCCGTATGTCGGAGACGGCCCGGTGGCCGATGCGATCATCGCGGCCCTCCAGGAGCACGGCGACGGGCCGGTGTTCGCGTTTGCGATCACGATGGAAAACCACGGCCCGCTGCATCTCGAACCGGTCGGACCGGGCGAATCCGAATCGCGGCATACGCTCGGCGACGACGCGCGCTGGCGCGACCTGACCGCCTATCTTCGACACGTCGAGAATGCCGACCGCATGATCGGCAAGCTGACTGATTATCTCCGCAAGCGGGAGCGGCCGACCGTGCTGTGCTTTTACGGCGACCATGTTCCTGCTCTGACTTCGGTGTTCGACGCGCTCGAAACCGAACCGACCAATAGCGATTACTTTATTTGGCGCAACTTCGCGAACGATTTCGGCGAGCACCGAAACGTTCGCGTCGAGAGTCTCGGTGCCGCGATACAGCGCGCGATGGTGCACGTCGATTGCACTCGCGCCGCTTCGCCGACCGGGATGCTGCAGACGCCGGCGTGATGATGGAAAAGAAAATTGCAATAGTTGGGATGGCTTGCCGCTTTCCCGGTGGGGTTGAGGGACCCGACGACTTCTGGAACCTGCTGCGTGACGAACGCGATGCCGTGACCGCCATTCCGCCGGATCGATTCGGCACGGCGTTCTACCAGCACCCGTCGAAACGGGAGCCGGGAAAGAGCTACACGTTCGCCGCGGGCGTCGTCGACGACGTCGCGGGCTTCGACGCCGAATTCTTCGGCATCTCGCCGCGCGAGGCGGCGCAAATGGATCCGCAGCAGCGGCTGCTGCTCGAACTCGCGTGGGAGGCGTTCGAAGACGCCGGCGTGCGTCCGGCCGCGATGCGCGGCCGCGACTGCGGCGTGTTCGTCGGCGTGGCGGGCATGGATTACGGCAACCGCAATATGGACGACATGAACACGATCGATCCGTATTCGGCAACCGGCAACACGCTCAGCATCGCGTCGAACCGCGTGTCCTACCTGTTCGACCTGCGCGGCCCGAGCATGTCGGTCGACACCGCGTGCTCGTCCTCGCTCGTCGCGCTTCATCAGGCGATCCGCGCGTTGCAGTCCGGCGAGACGGCGATGGCGCTTGCCGGCGGGGTCAACCTGCTGCTGCATCCGTTCGGATTCGTCAGTTTCTCGAAGGCGTCGATGCTGTCGCCGCGCGGCCGCTGCCGCGCGTTCGACGCGACCGGCGACGGCTACGTGCGCGCCGAAGGCGGTGCGTTCGTGCTGCTCAAGACGCTCGACCAGGCATTGGCCGATGGCGATACGATCCACGCGGTCATCGCAGGATCGGGCGTGAATTCGGATGGTCATTCGCACGGCGGCATCAACGTGCCGGCAGCAGCGACGCAGGCGGACCTGCTGCGCGCCGTGTATCGGCGCGCGGGCATCGATCCGCGCACGCTCGCGTATCTCGAGGCGCACGGCACGGGCACGGCGGTCGGCGATCCGATCGAGGCGCGTGCGTTGATCGATGCGGTGTCGGGCGGCCGGCCGGAATCCGATCCGCTGCTGATCGGTTCGGTCAAGACCAATATCGGACACCTCGAAACGGCATCGGGCATGGCCGGTCTGCTGAAGGCCGTGCTGTGCCTGAAGCACCGCGCGGTGCCGCGTTCGCTGCATTTCGACACACCCAACCCCAATATCGATTTCGAAGGCGGCCGCTTGCGGGTGGTCGATCGGTTCACGCCGCTCGAGCGCGGCGATGCACCGCTGACCATCGGCATCAATTCGTTCGGCTTTGGTGGCACGAATGCACACGTCGTCGTCACCGAAGCGGCGGCGCCGACGCCAGTCGCGCAGTCGGCGGCAAGGATCGATGCTGCGTTGCCGCCGCTCGTCCTCACCGCACGGTCGCCGGCCGCGCTGGCAGCCGTTGCCGCACGCCATCTCGCGCGCCTGCAGTCGGGTGCCGACTGGGCCGCACTCGCGGCCGCCGCCGCACGGCGTCGTCAATGGCTCGAGCATCGCGCGGTCGTCGCGCCGGCGGATCACGAAGAAGGCTTGGCTGCGCTCGCCGCACTCGCGGAGCCGTCGGAGCGCGGGCTGCCGGCATGCGCCGTGCAGGGGCAGGCCATCGAAGGCGACGCGCCCGTCGCGTTCGTCTACGCGGGCAACGGCTGTCAATGGGCCGGGATGGGCAAGCGGCTCTATGCCGAGGATGCGGTGTTTCGCGCGGCGCTCGACGAAGTCGATGCGCTGTGGCGCGCGGACGGCAATGCGTCGCTCGTCGAAGTCATGTGCGAGGGTGTCGACGCCGAATGGCTCGCCGCGACCGAGAACGCGCAGCCGCTGCTGTTCGCGATGCAGGTCGGCATCACGCGTGTGCTGACCGCGCGCGGCATCCGCTTCGATGCGGCGGTCGGCCACAGTGTCGGCGAGATCGCGGCGGCCTGGGTGTCGGGCGCGCTGACGCTCGCCGAGGCCGTGCGCGTGATCAGGATTCGCAGCGGTGCCCAGGGCCTGACGCGCGGCGCGGGCAGGATGGCGGCGGCCGGCATCGGCGAAGCCGCGGCGCGCGACTGGATCGCGCGTCTCGATCTCGCTGCGGCCATTGAAATCGCGGGCACCAACAGCCCCGACTCGGTGACGCTCGCAGGTTCGCAAGCCGCGCTCGAAACAATCGGTGCGGCGCTCGCGGACGCAGGCCATTTCTATCAGATGCTCGGCCTCGACTATGCGTTCCACAGCAGCCGCATGGATGTAATCGAGCCGGTCGTGCGCGACGGGCTGGCCGATCTCGCGCCGCGCGATACGCATACGCGATTCGTGTCGACGGTCACCGGCGACACGTTGCCGGGTACCGCGCTCGACGCGGATTACTGGTGGCGCAACATTCGCGAGCCGGTCCGTTTCGGCGATGCAATTGCTCGCCTGGCCGACGATCGCGTGCGCGTGTTCGTCGAGATCGCCCCGCATTCGATCCTGCGCACTTACGTGAAGCAGACGCTTGCCGCACGCGTCGCGCCGGGCGTCGTCGTGCCGACGCTCAAGCGTCAGCACGATAGTGCGGAAATGCTCGCCCATTCGTTCCTGTCGGCGGTCGCGCAGGGGGCGCGTGTCGATCTCGACCGTCTCGTTCCCGATGTCCCGCACGCCGCGCTGCCGACTTATCCGTGGCAGCGCGAGCGTTACTGGCTCGTGCCGAGCGTCGAGGGCTACGGGCTCGTGAATCGTCGCGTCGATCATCCGCTGCTCGGCTATCGTCTGCACGAGCATGCGTTCGCCTGGGAGAATCAGCTCGATCCGCAGCGCGTGCCGATGCTCGCCGATCACGTGGTCGACGGCGGCATCGCGTTTCCGGGCGCCGGTTACGTCGAGATGGCACTCGCGGCGGCGCGCACGTTCTTCGGCACACCGGATGTGGCCATCGAGAACGTCGAGATCCGCATGCCGGTCGTGTTCCAGCCGCAGCATGCGAAGCTGTTCCGGTTCGCGATCGACGTGCGCACCGCGTCGTTCACGATCGAAACTCGCGACCGGATGTCGGACGGCCCATGGAACCTGAACGTGACGGGGCGCCTGCTCGAAAGCGGCAATACGCTCGATGCGTACAGCACGCCGGATGCGTCCGTCGTCACCCGTCTGCAGTCGCGTCCGGCGCTGTCCGGCGATGCACTGTATGCGGGCACGATGGCAATCGGCCTGAGCTACGGGCCGGCGTTCCGGTGGGTGCGGTCGCTGCGCGTGTCGGGCGACGACGCGCTTGCCGAGCTCGATGTGCCGTCGGTCCTTGCCGATGCGCGTGCGCGGTCGGACTATCTGCTGCATCCCGCCCTGATGGACAGCGGCTTCCATCCGCTGTTCGCGGTGCTGGCGCAGGCCGGTGCCACGCCGAACGATGCGCAGTCGGCGTTTGTCCCCGTGCAGATCGGTCGTGTCGATTTCCTGAGCGGCGAAGCGATTCGTCGCGTGCTGGCGCGCATTCATCGCCGCAGCCCGCATTCCATCCTCGCGTCGTTCGAATTCATCGATGCAAACGGCAAGATCGTCGCGCGCCTTTCCGCGTGCCGCTTCCGCCGCGTCGATCTCGCCGGGCGCTGTCACGGCGCGCCCGCGCGCTTTGCCTACGTGCTCGAAGCGCGGCCGCTGCCGGCCGGTTACACGGCCGACGCGTTGCCGCCGCCGGGCGTGCTCGTCGAGCGTGCGAATGCGCACGTCGCGGCGCGTGAGGACCTCGAGCGCCGCACGAAGCATCTGACCGAAATGCTGCCGCTGCTCGACGTGCTTGCCGGTCTGCATGCGCTCGGTGCGCTGGATGCGCTCGGCGCGTTCGCCCAGCCGGCGCTGCTGACGAACACGCATCCGCAACAGGTCGCGCGACTGGCGGAAATCGTCGTCGAGGACGGGCTGGCGCGCTTCGAAGGCGATCGTCTGGTTCGCGATGACGAAGCCTGCGCGGCGATGCCCGCGCGTGACGCGCTGTGGCGCGACGTGCTGGCGGCATCGCCGGCCCATGTCGCCGAACTGACGTTGCTGGCACACGTCGGCGCGGCGCTGCCGCGCGTGCTGCGCGATGCGTCGCCCGGGGGCGCGCTGCTGTCGTCGACCGGGCGCAGTCTGGTCGAACAGTTCTTCGATGCATCGCCGACCTGGGCGCATGCGCGCGCGCTGCTCGCCGCCTGCGTGACGCAGTCCGTCGCGGCGTGGCCGGACGCACGCCGCTTGCGTGTACTGGAGTTCGGTGCCGCGAGCGGCGACGTGCTGCAGCCGCTCGACGTGGACGTGCCGGCCGATCGCTGCGAATACCTGCTGGCGGGTACGCCGCAGCAGCTCGCCGGATTCGATGCGCAAGCGCACGCGCACGTGCGGACGCTGGCGTTCGCGACCGACGCGCCGCTGTTCTCGCAATGCCGCGATACGACGCCGTTCGACGTCGTGATCGTCAACCGGATGCTGGGCGATCATCCGGATCCGCTCGCCGCGCTGACGGCGATCGCCGGACGGCTCGCGCCCGGCGGGCTCGTCGTCATTGCCGATGCGCGCCGCAGTCGATTCTCCGACATCGTGTTCGGCACGGCCAGTGGCGCGGGCGCCGCCGGCGCGTGCGGTGCGCTGGCGCCAGCCGCGATCGAGTCGATGTGCGAACGCGCCGGGCTGGTCGACGTGGTGCGTGATACCGAACAAGGCCTCGATCTCGAGGGCACGCCGACGTTCGTCGTCGCGCGCAAGCCCGCTGCCCGCGAGCAAGCGGCCGGCGCATCGCGGGATGAGGATCGGGCGCGTCGCATGGCGCAGAGTGACGACGCGCACTGGCTGATCGTGCAGGACGATGTCGACGCGTTCGGCATCGCCCTGTCGGGCGAGCTCGAGCGGCTGGGTTGCCGTGTCGAGTCGGCAGCGGTGCGTGACGCCGCGGCATGGTCGGCGCGTCAGCCGGCCGGGCATTCGGCGCATGTCGTGTTCGTGGCGCCGCTTGCATCGCTCGACACCGCCGACGGTGCGGCCATGATGCGCGCGCAGCGCGGTGGCGCGCTCGCGCTGGCATCGATCGTGCGCGATCTCGATGCAGCCGGCGCGACGGAGCGCGGGCGACTGTGTGTCGTGACGCGTGGCGGCGCGCCGTTTGCCGCAGGCACGTCGTCACACCCCGAGCATGGAACGTTGTGGGGTCTCGGCCGCGTGATCGCGAACGAGTATCCGGCGCTGCCGCTCCGGTTGATCGACGTCGATCGCGCCGTCGAACAACCGGCATCGCAGCTTGCGATGGCGCTGCTTGGCGACGATGGCGAGGAGGAAGTGCTGCTGGCGCCGCAGGGCCGCTACGTGCCGCGCATGTTGCCGGCCGCGCAGGCGGCCGAGCGTGACGGCGCGCTGTCACGCGCATCGGGCCGGTCGGGCGCTCGGCTCGCATTCGACATGCCGGGTTCGTTGCGCAACCTCGAATGGTTCGCGATGCCGGCACGCGATCTCGCCGCCGGCGAGGTCGAGATCGAGCCGATGGCGACGGGGCTCAATTTCCGCGACGTGATGTACGCGATGGGGCTGCTGTCCGACGAAGCCGTCGAGACGGGCTTCGCGGGCGCGACGATCGGCATGGAAATGTCGGGACGCGTCGCGCGGGTCGGCGCCGACGTCGAAGGGTTTGCACCGGGCGACGCGGTGCTGGGTTTCGCGCCCGCATCGTTCGCGACACGCGTGGTCACGCGCGCGACCGCGATCGCACACAAGCCCGACACGATGTCGTTCGAGGAGGCCGCCACGGTTCCGACGACGTTCTTCACCGCGTACTACGCGTTGTGCGAACTGGCGCGACTGCGACGCGGGGAGCGCGTGCTCGTGCACGGTGGCGCGGGTGGGGTCGGCATCGCGGCGATCCAGATCGCGCGCCATCTCGGCGCGGAAGTCTTCGCCACTGCCGGCAGCGACGAGAAGCGCGAATTCATTCGCCTGCTCGGCGTCGACCGCGTGTTCGATTCGCGCAGCCTCGCGTTCGCCGACGAGATCCGTGCGCGCACGCACGGCGAAGGCGTCGACATCGTGCTCAATTCGCTCGCGGGCGAAGCGATGGTGCGTAGCATCGATACGCTGCGTCCGTTCGGCCGCTTCCTCGAACTCGGCAAGCGCGACTTCTACGAGAATAGCCAGATCGGCCTGCGGCCGTTCCGCAACAACATCAGCTATTTCGGCATCGACGCGGATCAACTGATGGGCGTGCTGCCGTCGCTGACGGCACGACTGTTCGAGGATGTGATGAACCTGTTCTCCTCGGGCGTGCTGCATCCGTTGCCATACCGCGCATTCCCGGCCGCACGTGCGGAGGAAGCATTCCGCTACATGCAGCAGGCACGCCAGATCGGCAAGGTGCTGGTCACCTATCCGTCAGGCACGCCGGCGCCGACGCGTGGCGTTGCGGTGCCGGCGCTGCGATTCGACCCGCACGCGGCGTACCTGATCGTCGGTGGCACCGGCGGGCTGGGCTTCGCGACCGCGCGCTGGATGATCGAGCGCGGCGCGCGGCACCTGACGCTCGCGAGTCGCGGCGGCGCGCTGGGCGCGGCAATGCAGGCGGAAGCCGACCGCTGGCGGGACATGCTCGGCGCTGACGTGTCGGTCGCGCGATGCGACGTGACCGACGCCACGGCGCTCGACGGCCTCGTCGACAAGATCGAGCGTCGCGGAACGCCGCTCAAGGGCGTGCTGCATTCGGCGATGCAGATCGACGATGGGCTGCTGCGCAACGTCGACGACGCGCGCTTCGCGGCCGTGCTCGAACCGAAGGTGGCGGGCGCATGGAACCTGCATCGCGCGACGCAGCGGTGCACGCTCGATTTCTTCATCGTGTATTCGTCGGCGACGACCTTTCTCGGCAACCCGGGGCAGGGTGCGTACGTCGCCGCCAACGGCTTCCTCGAGGCGCTGGTCGCGCATCGTCGCGCGGCCGGCCAGCCGGCTATGTTCATGGCGTGGGGGCCGATCGAGGACGTCGGCTTCCTGGCGCGCAACGCTGGCACGCGCGAGGCGTTGCAGTCGCGGATCGGCGGTGCGTCGATCACGTCGGACGAAGCGATGGCCGCGCTCGAACGCGCGCTTGCCCAAGGGACCGTCGGCGAAGCCGTCGTGCGTCTCGACTGGGGTGCCATTTCTCGCGGCATGCCGGCCGCGCACGCTCAGCGTTACACGGCGTTGCACACGGGTGGCACGGCCGAAACGTCGAGCGACGATCGCGTGCTGCTGGAGCAATTGCGTACGTTGCCGCCGGCCGAGGCGGTCGCGCTCGTCGAGACCGCGCTGCGCGGCCAGATCGCGCGGATTCTGCATATGTCGCCGGAGCGCGTGGATGCAGGCCGGTCGGTCCTCGATCTCGGGATGGACTCGCTGATGGGCATGGAGCTCGGCATGGCCGTCGAGGAGACCTTCGGCGTCAAGCTGTCGATCATGGCGATCGCGGAAGGCGCGACGGTGCATACGCTGGCCGAGCGCATCGTCGAGTTGCTCGGTGAGCGTAGCGGCGACCAGAAGACCGCAGCCGTGGACGAACTGGCGCAAGCGCTGGTCGCGCGGCATGCATTGGGTGATGAGGCGCGGGCGACGCTCGCACGTCGTCAGGATCACGAAAAAAACCAGGGGGCAGCAACATGCAAGTCGACGCCGGTTCATGCCGGGTGAAAGCACCGCAGGGATGGCAGGCCAACGAAGGCACGGTCGCCCGGCCGGTGACGATGACCGGACATGGTCTGCACACCGGGCGCCGGGTCCAGGTGCGGATCCTGCCCGCGACGCCGTCGGACGAACGGCACGGGATCGTGTTTCGCCGCATGCGCGGCGATCATCAACTGGGGATGCTTGCCGCCGGTCCGGCGGTGCGTCGCGCGCAGCCGCTCTGCACGATGCTGCGTGCCGACGACGGCATGGGCGTGCGTACGGTCGAGCACCTGCTTGCATCGCTGCTGACCTGCGAGATCGATCACGCGATCGTCGAACTCGATGCGGAAGAAGTGCCGATTCTCGATGGTAGTGCGCGGCCGTGGATCGACGCGATCACGGCCGGCGGCCGTGCCGAATTGCAGCGTTCGAAGCGCTTTCTCCGGGTGCTGAAGCCGGTGAGCGTGGCCGACGGCGAGGGCGCGTCACGGCGCGAATTGCGCGTCGAGCCCGCCGAGCGATACGAATTCAGCGTGCGCGACGATCTCAAGGGGTTCGGCGACATGCAGTGGGACGGCGAGCTCACGCCGGGGACGTTCGCCAGCGAGATTTCGTCGTCGCGTTCGTACGGGCGGATCAAGTGGGCCGTGCCGGCGATCGCGGTCGGCTACCTGACGGGCACGCCGATCCTGCGCGGCGCGAGGCCGTCCTGCACGGCGTCGATCATCGGCAATCACGTGATCGGCGGACTGCGCGCGCCCGACGAATTCGTGCGTCACCGCGTGCTCGATCTCGTCGGCGATCTGGCGCTCGCGGGCTCACCGCTGCTGGGGCGCGTCATCGCGCATCGCCCTACCCACGAAATGAACTACCGACTTCTCAGCGCGTTGCTCGGTACGCCCGACGCGTACGAATGGGTCGACGTATCCGCGTAACGCGGACACAACGGACGGACTGCCCGGAACCAAAGACATGGCACTCGGAGAACACCTTCGCCAGCAACTGGCGGCGAAAGCGCTGAAGCGGCAGCTTGAGCGCGCAACGGAAGCTGCCGCGGCGCCCGGCGTGCCCGGTACGCCGGCGGCGCAGGCCGCGTCGGCGCGCAGCCGTTTCGAATCGATGCCGCAGTATCAGCAAGTCAGGATCATGCGCGAGATGGGCGAGAAGCTGCGCGTCGACTCGCCGTTCTTCCGCGTGCACGATGGCGTTGCCGGCGCGACCACCCAGATCGGCGGTCGCGAGTACGTGAACTTCGCGAACTACAACTACCTCGGTCTCGCCGGCGATCCGACCGTATCCGAACGTGCGAAGGCCGCGATTGACCGCTACGGCACGTCGGCGTCCGCGAGCCGCATGGTCGCGGGTGAGCGTCCGGTGCAGCGCGACCTCGAGCGGGCGCTGGCCGCGTTCTACGAGACCGACGATTGCGTCGCGTTCGTGAGCGGCCACGCGACCAATGTGACCGTGATCGGGGCACTGTTCGGCCCCGGCGACCTGATCGTCCACGACGCGCTCGCGCACAACAGCATCGTGCAGGGTGCGCAGCTGAGCGGCGCGAAACGGCTGAGCTTCGCGCACAACGACTGGCAGGCGCTCGACGAACTGCTGTCGCGCGTGCGTCGCGAATACCGGCACGTGCTGATCGCGATCGAGGGGCTGTACAGCATGGATGGCGATTTCCCGGACCTGCAGCGTTTCGTCGACGTGAAGACGCGCCACGGTGCGTTCCTTCTGGTCGACGAAGCGCATTCGCTCGGCGTGCTCGGCGCGACGGGCAAGGGCATCCGTGAGCATTGCGCGGTCGCGCCCGACCAGGTCGACGTGTGGATGGGCACGATGAGCAAGACGCTGGCCGGTTGCGGCGGCTTCATCGCCGGCTGTCAGCCGCTCGTGGACATGCTGCGCCATCTGGCGCCGGGCTTTCTCTATAGCGTCGGACTCGCGCCGACGCTCGCCGAAGCGTCGCTGGCCGCGCTCGAACGCCTGCAGGCCGAACCGGAGCGGGTTGCGCAACTGCAGGCGCGCGGGCAGCAATTCCTGACCGAGGCACGCGCGGCGGGGCTGAACACCGGCACGAGCGCCGGGTATGCGGTCGTGCCGGTGATCACCGGAAGTTCGCTGAAAGCCGCGCAGTGGGCCAACGCGATGTTCGACGAAGGGATCAACGTGCAGCCGATCTTCTATCCGGCCGTCGAGGAGAAGGCCGCGCGCCTGCGGTTCTTCATCTGCTCGACGCACGAGCCGGGGCAGATCAGCCGGACGGTCGATGTGCTGGCCCGCCTGGCGGGGCGGGCGGCATGATGCCCGCCGCGGTGCTTGCGCCGTCGTTCGACGTGCCGCAAGCCGGCGCGTCGACGCCGTTTCGCGCCGCATGCGCGGACGATGCGGCGGCATGCGCACCGCTCGTGTTCGCATCCGGCGTCGGCGAATTCGGTTTCTTCCTCGGTGAGAGCGACGCGCGCTGCATCGCGTTTCTGCAACAGGCGTTCCGGTCGCGTCACGGCCGGTTCTCGTGGCGCAGGCATCGGGTCGCGCTCGGCGCCGACGGCACCGTGCATGCCGTGATGGCCATTCATGACGGGCGCCGGACGTTGTTCGACGACGTTCACGTCGTGTGGGCCCTGGCGCGCTTTTTCGGCGTGCGCCGCACGATCGGCCAGCTGCTGCGCGGGCTGGTGCTCGAAACGGAGATTCCGGCGCCCAAGCGTGGGCAGATCCTCATTGCGCATTGCGCGACGGACGAGCAGCGGCGCGGCACGGGCATCTTCACCGCACTGCTGCGTGACGCGCTCGAGACCGGTGCGTTGCCGGACGACGACAGCCGCGACATCGTGCTCGACGTGCTGACCCGCAACGAGCGCGCCCGCGCACTGTACGAGCGGCTCGGCTTTGTCGCGCTGACGCGGTCGCGTCAGCGCTCGCGACAGCTGCCCGCCGAGCTTGATACGGTACGCATGCGGCTCACGCGTCGTGGGTGACGGCGCGCATCAAATCTCTTTCATGCACAGTTCGAGCGCGGCTTCCCAATGCGGCGCGCACAAGCCGAAGTGCTCCGCCAGTTTTGCATTCGACATGCGGGAATTGGCCGGGCGCGATGCGGGTGTCGGATAAGCGCTGGCGGGAATGGGCGACAACGACGGCTTCTTCGACAGATTCGAGAGACGAAAGATCGCTTCGGCGAATCCATGCCATGAAGTCGAACCGGCCGCACACAGGTGATAGACACCCGAATGCGTGTTCCACCATTCGTGCTGTCCGTCCCGTTCGTTCGTGGAGGCGCCGATGGCCTGCGCAGCGACGTTCGCGCTGAGCGCAGCGATCGTTTTCGACCAGGTCGGAGCACCGATCTGGTCCGCGACGATCTTCAGTTCGTCACGCTCGGCGCCGAGGCGCAGCATGGTCAACAGGAAGTTCTTGCCGCGCGTTCCGTACACCCAGCTGGTACGGAAAATCAGGTGCGCGCATCCGGATGCCGCGATCGCCTGCTCGCCCTCGAGTTTGGTCGCGCCATACACGTTTTGCGGATCGACCGGATCGTCCTCGATGTACGGGCCGTTCTTCGTCCCGGCGAACACGTAATCCGTCGAGTAATGGATCAGCGCCGCGCCGATGCGCTTCGCTTCTTCGGCGAGCACGGCTGGCGCTTCCGCATTCAGGCGCGTGGCCAACGCGACGTCGTTTTGCGCCTGGTCCACGGCCGTATAGGCGGCCGGGTTGACGATGAGGTCCGGCCTGACGTGGCGCACGACGTCGCGCACCTGATCGAGGCGCGACAAGTCGAGCGCGCCGCGATCGAGTGCGACCACTTTGCCGAGACCCTGCAGGCTGCGCGCCAGCTCGAATCCCACCTGGCCATTGATGCCGGTGAGCAGGATGGTCCGTTGCTCGGGCCGTTTTTTCTGTTCCACGGCGCCGCTCACTTGTAGTACTCGGCTTCGGCGAGCCGCTTGCCAGCCGCATCCTTGGCCGCGAGCACGGGCTCGCCTTCGAGCGGCCAATCAATGCCGATCTCCGGATCGTTCCACAGCAAGCTGCGCTCGTGCTCAGGGAACCAGTAGTCGGTGGTCTTGTAGAGGAATTGCGCCGACTCCGACAGCACCACGAAACCGTGCGCGAAGCCGGGCGGCACCCAGAGCTGGCGATGGTTGTCGGCCGACAGTGTCACGCCGGCCCATTTGCCGAAGTTCGGTGAACTGCGCCGGATGTCGACCGCGACGTCGAATACCTCGCCTTCGACCACGCGCACGAGCTTGCCCTGCGCGTGCTCGATCTGGTAGTGGAGCCCGCGCAGCACGCCCTTTACCGAACGCGAGTGGTTGTCCTGGACGAACTCGACGTCGGCCTCGACGAGCGCCGCGAATTCGCGTCCGTTGAAGCTCTCGTAGAAATAGCCTCGCGCGTCGCCGAATACCTTCGGCTCGACGATCTTGACTTCGGGGAGCGCCGTAGCAGTTACCGTGATGGCCATGCAACCTGATCCGTGAGAATGTTCAGCAAATATTTGCCGTAGCCGTTTTTCGACAGCGGCTGCGCGAGCTTCTGCACCTGCTCGGCATCGATCCACTGCCGGCGGTACGCGATCTCCTCGGGGCAGGCGACGACCAAGCCTTGCCGCTTCTGCAGCGTCGCGATGAAGCTCGCGGCCTCGATCAGCGAATCGTGGGTACCGGTGTCGAGCCATGCATAGCCGCGGCCCATGATCTCGACGTTCAACGCGCCGTCCGCGAGATAGCGGGAATTGACGTCGGTGATTTCCAGCTCGCCGCGCGGCGACGGCTCGATGTCGGCGGCGATGTCGCACACGCGGTTGTCGTAGAAGTAGAGACCGGTCACGGCGTAGTTCGAACGCGGCTTGGCTGGCTTCTCTTCGATCGATACGGCACGGAAGTCTTGATCGAATTCGACGACGCCGTAACGTTCCGGATCGTGCACGTGATAGGCGAACACCGTCGCGCCCGCGTCTTGCGCGTCTGCGTGCTCGAGCTGTTTCGCCAGGTCGTGACCATAGAAAATGTTGTCGCCGAGAATGAGCGCCGACGGATCGTTGCCCACGAATTCGCGACCGATGATGAACGCCTGTGCAAGGCCGTCGGGCGACGGCTGCACCGCATACTGGATGTTCATCCCCCACTGGCTGCCGTCGCCGAGCATGGCTTCGAAGCGTGGGGTGTCCTGCGGCGTGGAGATGATCAGGACGTCGCGAATGCCCGCGACCATCAGCGTCGAGAGCGGGTAATAGATCATCGGCTTGTCGTAGACCGGAAGCAACTGCTTCGAGACCGCATGCGTGATCGGATAGAGCCGTGTGCCGGAACCGCCGGCGAGAATGATGCCCTTGCGCGCCATGTCCGTTCCCCTTACGCGCGGTGCGCGTAGTTCGTTGCGACCCACTTCCGGTAGTCGCCCGAAGCGACTTCGTCGACCCATTCCTGATGGTCCAGATACCAGCGCACCGTTTTCGCGAGACCGGTTTCGAACGTTTCGGCGGGCTTCCAGCCGAGCGCTCGCTCGAGCTTGCGTGCGTCGATCGCGTAGCGTCGATCATGGCCCGGCCGGTCGGTCACATAAGTGATCTGGTCGCGATACGAACCCGCCGATTTCGGTCGCAGTTCGTCCAGCAGGTCGCACAGCGTGTGCACGACCTCGAGATTCGTTTTCTCGTTCCAGCCGCCCACGTTGTACGTCTCGCCGGTCTGGCCGCGCGCGAGCACCTCGCGGATCGCACTGCAGTGGTCGCCGACGTACAGCCAGTCCCGTACGTTCTGGCCGTCGCCGTACACGGGCAACGGCTTGCCGGCGAGCGCGTTGGCGATCATCAGCGGAATGAGTTTCTCGGGGAACTGGTATGGGCCGTAGTTGTTCGAGCAGTTCGTGGTGAGCGTAGGCAGGCCGTACGTATGCTGGTAGGCGCGCACGAGATGATCGGAGCCGGCCTTCGTTGCCGAATAGGGGCTGTTCGGTGCGTACGGAGTCGTTTCGGAAAATTGCGGATCGGCAGGCGACAGCGAACCGAATACTTCGTCCGTGGAAACGTGCAGAAAGCGGAATGCGGCCTTGTCTGCCGCAGGCAGCGTATTCCAGTACTGGCGTGCAGCTTCAAGCAGCGTGAATGTTCCGACGACATTGGTCTGAACAAAATCCGCCGGCCCGTGAATCGAGCGATCGACGTGGCTTTCCGCGGCGAAATGCAGGACTGCGCGAGGCTTGTATTCTGCGAACAGCGCATCGAGCGCCGCACGGTCGCAAATATCGGCTTGCGCGAACACGTGCTTCGGGTTTCCGTGCACCGATTTTAATGTTCCGAGATTGCCCGCATAGGTCAATTTGTCGACGTTCAGAACCGATTCGTCGGATTGACGCAGCCAATCCAGCACAAAGTTGGCACCGATAAAGCCGGCGCCACCTGTAACCAATATCATGTAGCCTCTTTTTATGTTAACGGCAGTGAGTCCTGCCTTGCTCTCGTTCGTGCGCGTCGCCCTCGATTGACGCAGGACGAAGAATATCAAGAAATCGTGCTGCCCCGACGGATCTGGGGGTGCTGCGTTGCACGCATATTCTAGGGTATTCCTTCGAGGCGACGCATGTATCAACCGCACAGTCTGCGTTGAAAGACTATTAATTCTCTATACCGCGGGACTCGGATGATGCCGGTCGTGTGCGGTGTATCGCGATTCTCCGTACGCTTGCGCGGGATTCATCAGACGTGCTATCGCACGCAAACATTTGCGCAAAGCCGCGACAAGGAGAGTGCAAGCGGAAGTCGACGCCGAATGCGGTGATGGTTTTTCGATACTAAAAACCGATGAACTATATCATGCTCGATTTGGTCGGCGCGAATCACCCGTTTTATATCGAGATTTGGAATCGCAATATTTTTACTTTACCGACATGGCGGGTGGCGTCGTGGCTGGTGACGTGCCTGTCGTATTTCTCGTTAAATCCGGTCCGATTCGGACTCATTTCACTTGGTGTGGCGTGAACGTTAAACGCCGCTTCAACCTATTTGTGCCGCGGATTGAACGGCCGCTGCTGCACATCCGCCCCATGCGCGACGATCACCGTGCTTTCGGGCACTTCCTCCCATGCGTCGCGCAGGTCGATGAGCGGCTCCGACACGACCATGAACGCGTCGTCACCCGCTTCGACGATGCGCGGATTGTGCGGGTAAAGTTCGTGCAGATGCCTGAACGACGTGCTGTGGAACAGCGAGCGCGATTGCCGTTCGCTCGAGTAGCGCACCGCGATGATCCGGTCGCCGTCCGTCGCGCAGATCGTCATGTTGAGCGGCTCGGCGACGCGGTATCGCGCGGCGGTTTCCTCGATCACGCCGACCATGCGTTCGAGCGCCGGCAGCGGCATCTGCTCGAGGCCGTAGGTCAACGCGAGACGGAACATCAGCTCGGAATCGGTCGAGCCTTCGAGCGTAGCGAACAGCGCCGGGTCGACCTTCATCGTCAGGTCGCGGCGCAGCTTGTGGAAATCGCGGATCAGCCCGTTGTGCGCGAACAGCCAGCGGCCGTGGCGGAACGGGTGACAGTTGGTTTCCTGCACGGGCGTATCGGTTGCCGCACGGATGTGCGCGATGAACATCCGCGAGCGGATCGCGCGCGCGGCTTCGCGCAGGTTGCGATCGTTCCACGCGGGATGCACCGAGCGGTAGCGGAACGGCAGTTCGTCGGGGTTGCCGTACCAGCCGATGCCGAACCCGTCGCCGTTGGTGGTCGTGGCGCCCAGTTCCGAATGCAGGCTCTGGTCGATCAGCGAATGCTTCGCGCGGAACAGTACGGTCTCGAGATGGATCGGATTACCCGTATAGGCGAGCCAGCGGCACATGGAGCGCTCCTTCGCGATGAATCCTCTCGCGCATGGTAGCCGACTTCGCGGCGCCGTTATACGCGGCTGCCGCACGCTCGCCGGTTGGCAGACTGCGCCGGTCGATCGTCGATGAAGGATGCGGCGGGTGCCGCATCCTTCGTGCACGCGTCAGTCGCCGAGCGCGTCCATCACGCGGGCGGAGTAGACGAGCGCCGCGCCCGCATTCAGCGCGATCGCGACGCCGAGCGCTTCCGCCACTTCCTCCTTGGTCGCGCCATGCTTCGCGGCTTCCGCCGTGTGCACGGCGATACAGCCGTCGCAGCGCGTGGTGACGGCCACCGCGAGCGCGATCAGCTCGCGCGTCTTTGCGTCGAGATGACCCGTCTTGGCGCCGGCGCCGGACAGCGCCTTGTAGCCGGCCAGCGTATCGGGCGACAGCTTGGCGATGTCGCCGATGCGCGTCGAGAGTTCCTTCCGGTATTCGTTCCAGTTCAGCATGATGCGTCCTTTCGAGAAGAGGTGAGGAGGGCGGCGGGCGCCGCGATCTCGGGCGATGCAGACCTATTCTGAGCGTTCGCGCTGAGGGTTTCGATACGCTAGAGTGTCAATTTTTAGCGAGATCGTCTCATGGATGCCCTCAGTCAACTACTATCGCTGGGCCGCAGCCATGTCGAACTCGACGTGCGCTGCCTGCTCGATGGCCCGTTCGCGATGCCGCACGATCCGTTGCCGCCCGGCGAGGCCGCGTTTCACCTCGTGCTGGCCGGAACGTGCCGGATGCGTACCGCGGACGGGCGCACGCTGCAGCTCGCCGACGGCGATTTCGTACTGCTGCCCGCGGGTGGCGCGCACGACCTGCTCGACGCAGGGGCCGGCCGGTTGGGGCCGGTTGCAGCGCTGCGCGATCTGGGGACCGGCGGTGGCACGGTGCTGCCGGTCAAGTCGAATCTCGATCCGGCCGAACCGGGCGGCGCGAGCGTGGACCTGCTGTGTGGACGGTTCGTCTATGCGCGCGGGGCGGGCGAACTGCTGATGCGCACGCTGCCGCATGTACTGCATGTCGGGTTGCGCGAGGCGTCGGGGTTCGCGCCGCTGCAGCTGCTGACGAGCGTGCTGCGCACCGAGGCGTCGAATGGTCAACCGGGCGCCGGCGCGATCGTGAACGCGCTCGGCCAGGCGCTGCTCGCGTATGCGTTGCGCGCATACGGTCGTGGTGCGCGCGTGCCGTCCGGCTGGCTCGCGCTTGCGGCCGACGCGCGGCTCGGCCCGTCGGTTCAGGCCGTGCTGCAGGCGCCGGAGAAGCCGTGGACGGTCGAGTCGCTCGGCGATGCATCCGCGATGTCGCGCGCGACATATGCACGGCATTTCCGCGAGCGGGCCGGGATGAGTGTCGGCGCGTTCATCGCGCAGATCCGGATGATGCATGCGTGCGCGCTGCTGCAGGACACGCAGCGCGGGCAGGCGGAGATCGGGCAGGCAGTCGGCTATCAGTCGGAGGCGGCGTTCGGCAAGGCGTTTCGCGCGGTGCTCGGCACGACGCCGGGGCGCTGGCGGCGCGCGCAGCGCGACTCGTGAGGTTGCCGGCGGGGGCGTCGCGCTCGACGACGAACCGTTGGCGAAATCGAAGAGGGGAGAAGTGTCTGCGTGCCGCGGCGCACACCTGCTCGCGAGGCAACAACAATGAAAAAGGGGCTTCCGGTTTCCCGGAAGCCCCTTCTTGACATCTTGGTAGGCCGTGCGTGACTCGAACACGCGACCAACGGATTAAAAGTCCGCTGCTCTACCAACTGAGCTAACGACCCAAAGAGCAAAAAATTATAGCGGCGGATCGCTGGTCTGTCAACAACCCGTCACCATAATTTATTTGATGCTTTCGATCTTGCCCTGTGCCGTCTGCGCGGCGTTCGATCCAGCGTATTGCGACACGACCTGCTCGAACGTCTTCTTTGCAGCCGCCTTCTGGCCCTGCTCGAGTTGGTTCGTGCCGATTGCCACGAGTGCGTCGGCCGCGCGCGGGTGCTGCGGGAACTTGCTCACAATCCCTTGCCACGTTGCAGTCGAACCGCGGTAGTCGCGCAGCGCGTATTGCGCATTGCCGTACCAGTACTGCGCGGTCGGCTGGTAGGGGCTCTGCGGATACTTCGCGATGAACGCGCGGAACGAAGCCGCCGCCGCCTTGAAGTTGCCGTTGCGGAACTGCTGTTGCGCCGCGTTGAGCGCATCCGTTTCACCCGGCTGCACGGTGCCTTCCACGCCGTCGATCGTCGCCTGTTGCGGCTCGAACTTCTTCAGCCGCGTGTCGAGATCCTGGTAGTACTCTTTCTGCTGCCGCTCGAGCGTCGTCAGCCGGTTCGTCAGATCTTCGTTCTCGCCGCGCAGCGTCGCGACCTGCTGGTTCAGCTGGTCGATACGGCCGGATTGATCGAGGATCGTACGCTGGGCGGCCGACAACTGACTGGACAGGTTGTCACTCTTGCTGCGCAGATCAAGCACGGCGCGGCGCGCCTCGTTGTCGTCGAACATGCCGGCGTGCGCCGGCGCGGCCGACCACGCCGCGCCGACGGCGCAGAATGCTGCGGCCATCCGCAGCCAGGATACACGGTGCGTCATACGGCAACTCTTCCGTTACTTACTGTTGGTAGACGAGGTCGGCGCGGCGGTTCTGCGCCCACGATGCTTCGTCGTGACCCGATGCTTGCGGCTTTTCCTTGCCGAGGCTCACGGCTTCCATCTGCGAGTCGTTCACGCCGAGCAGTGCCATCGCGCGGCGGACAGCCTCCGCACGCTTCTGGCCCAGCGCAAGGTTGTACTCGCTCGTGCCGCGTTCGTCGGTGTTGCCCTGGATCAGCACATGGCGCTGCGGGTGGCTCTTCAGGTACTGAGTGTGCTGCTGCAGCAGCGGCTGGTATTCGTCCTTCACCGAATAGCTGTCGAAGTCGAAGTAAATGCTGCGCTTCGCAAGCGGGCTGTTCGGGTCATTCAGCGGATCGACGTTCACCTGCGCGACGTTGTCGGCGCTCGGCTGCGTGCTCATCGCGCCCGCGTTGGCCTTGTCGTCGAGCTTGACGCCCGACTTACACGCTGCGAGCGCGCTGATCATCATCACGGCCAGGGCCAGACGAGCTTTGTTCGACATCATGGTTACTCTCCTTGTGGTCATTGCATGAAGGGCCCCCACGACGGCTCACGAACGGAGCCGCCCTGGACGGACAGGATCTGCGGCGGCGCGCTGCCGTCGGAGGGCACTGCTGCCAGCACGTTGCGACCACCCGACTGGGTAGCGTAAAGAAGGTACTGGCCGTTTGCCGCGAAGCTCGGCGATTCGTCGCGATTGGTATTCGTGATGGCGTTCGCCGCGCCGGTTTGCAGATCCTGAACGTACAGCTTGAACCCCCCACCCGTGCGGGAGATGTAGGCGAGCAGCTTGCCGTCCGGGCTGATGCGCGGGCTGGTGTTGTAGCTGCCGGTGAAGGTCACGCGTTGCGCGGAGCCGGCGCTTTCGCCTTGCGCGGGCATCCGGTAGATCTGCGGCGCGCCGCCGCGATCGCTCGTGAAATAGATCCAGCGGCCGTCCGGCGAGTAGAACGGCTCGGTATCGATCGAGCTGCTCTGCGTGAGCCGGCGCAGACCGCCGCCGTTCGCATTGACCGTATAGATTTGCGTATTGCCCGTCAGCGACAGCGCAACGGCCAGCGTGTTGCTGTCCGGCGACCACGCCGGTGCGCTGTTGTTGCCCTTCTGGTCGGAGACCATGTAGCGGCGGCCCGTCGGCAGGTCGTGGATGTAGACGATCGGCTTCTTGCGCTCGAACGACACGTACGCGACCTTCGTCCCGCTCGGCGACCACGCCGGCGAGATGATCGGCTCGGTGCTCGAGAGCGCGATGCGTGCGTTCTGGCCGTCGGAGTCCGAGATCTGCAACTGGTACCGGTTGCCCGTCTTGATCACGTACGACAGACGCGTGGCGAACACGCCGCGCACGCCGAGCAACTTCTGGTAGATGTAGTCGGCGATCTTGTGGCCAGCCGTGCGCAGCGTGTTGTCGTTCGCCGTCAGCGACAGGCCGCCGAGGCTTTGCTGCTTCACGGTGTCGTACAGGATGAAGTTCACCTTGTACTGGCCGTTGGCGTCGCGGTTCACGCTGCCGGCGACGAACGCGTTCGCGCCCTTGGCCTTCCATGCGCCGAGATCGACCGATGCGGTTTCGGGCACGGGCGTGCTGCCCGCGTCGATATTGGTGAATTTGCCGCTGCGCGCGAGGTCGGCGCGGACGATCGACGTGACCTGCTGCGGCAGGTTCGCCTCGTTCACGAAATTCGCGGTGGCGATGGGGAACTGGGTCGAACCGACGCCGGTGATCAGCACGTTGACCTGCGCATTAGCGGCGCCGCCGGCCGCAATCAGACACGAGGCCACGAGTGCCCTGAAACCTAGTTTCGTCATCAAACTCATGCTTCTTGCTTCCCATGTGACTTGGATCGCTGCGCAACCGCAGAGACAGTAAAAATACCCGATTCGTTCCCGTCCGGCAGCGACGCACGGAGTGTAAGCGCATTTGCGATCACTCCGCTGCCTTGAAGGTAATCGTAATGTCGGACGGGGTACGACCGTTAGAATCGGGCGGCAATGGGACCGACGCCTGAATCGCATTGACCACGGCTTGATCCCACCCCGAATTTCCGCTCGAACGGCGGATCGAAACGCTCAGCACGTCGCCCGACGGCGTGCAGCGGATCGCGACGACCGTCGTCAGGCCCGCGCGCTCGCCGCCCCAGACGATGTTCGGCTTCACACGGCGACGCACCTTGTCGGGATAGCCGGGCGACGCGGCATTGCCGCCGGAGCCCGTCCCGGTACCGCTTTTCGCGAGGCCTTCACCGCCGCCTTCGCCGGACCCGGACATGCCTTGCATCTGCGCGAGACGCGCGCTGCGCTCACGGTCGAGCTTCGCCTTCGCCGCCGCGTCGGCCTTCGCGCGCGCCGTCGCTTCGGCCTTCGCCTTTGCCTGGGCTTCCACCTTCGCCTTCGCGGCCGCGTCGGCCTTGGCCTTCGCCGCCTGCTGCGCTTCCAGCTGCGCCTGCTTCTGTTGCTGCAGTTTCTGCTGCTGGAGTTTTTGCTGTTCGAGCTTCTGCTGCTCCACGAGCTGTTGTTGCTTGAGCTTGTCCGCCTGCTTCTGCTTTTCTCGCTCGGCGGCCTTCTGCGCGGCGAGGGCAGCAGCCTGCTGGGCCGCAAGCTGCTCGCGCCGGGCTTCTTCCTGCTGGGTCTTCAGTTGTTGCGCGCGGCGCTGCTGCTCTAGCAGCGCTTCGCGCGCGGCCGCTTCCTGTTGCCGTTTCTTCTGCTGCAGCGCGATGTCCGCCTGCTCGTCCCGGACCGGGGGAGGGGGCGGTGCGAGCTTCGCGGGCGGCGTGGGTGTGACGACGGGCCGCGGCGCGGGCACGTCGGGCACCTCGGTCCACAGTTCGGCTTCGGCGCCTGCCGGCGTGCTGTTCTGCCACTGCACGCCGTGATAGAGGAACAACGCGAGCAGCACGTGCATCAGCGCGGCGAGCGCGAACGCGCGCCAGGTGCCGCGCTCGCGAGGGGGCTGAGACGGATAGGCGTTGCCGCGCGTGGATTGCTGCCGGTTCATTGCGATTTGACGAGGAGGCCGACGCGCTTGACGCCGCGCGCCTTCAGGTCCGACATCACGGTCATGACGGCATCGTACTGCACGGTCTTGTCGGCCGCGATCACGACGGGCTGGTCGGGATGGTCAGCCTGCCGGGCCGAGATGAAGCTGTCGAGCTCGGCCTTGGTCATCGTGTCTTCCTGCGTCGCGCCGGAGTCGCCCTTGTACTTGACGCTCATCGTGCGGTCGGCCTTGATGTTGACGACGACTGGTGGCGTCTGTTCCTGGGGTGCGGCATTGCCGACGGTCGGCAGATTGATGATCGACGGGGCGACGAGCGGTGCCGTGACCATGAAGATCACGAGCAGCACCAGCATCACGTCGATGTACGGCACGACGTTGATGTCGGCCATCGCGCGGCGCGAGCGGCCGCCGCGCATGCTGGATCGAATGGGACTTCCTGCCATGGCGCGCTCCTTACTGGGCCTGACGCTGCAGGATGTTCGAGAACTCTTCGATGAAGGTCTCGAAGCGGATCGCGAGGCGGTCGATGTCGTGTGCGTAGCGGTTGTACGCAACAACCGCCGGAATCGCGGCGAACAGGCCGATCGCGGTGGCGACGAGCGCCTCGGCGATGCCCGGTGCGACGTTCGCGAGCGTCGCCTGCTGCACGTTAGCCAGGCCGCGGAACGAGTTCATGATCCCCCAGACGGTGCCGAACAGACCGATGTACGGACTGACCGAGCCGACCGACGCGAGGAACGCGAGGTTCGCTTCGAGCACGTCCATTTCGCGCTGGAACGACGCGCGCATCGCACGGCGCGCGCCGTCGAGCACGAGGCCCGGGTCGCTGATGCGCTTTTCCTTCCCCTTCAGGAACTCACGCATCCCCGATTCGAAAATCCGCTCGAGCGCGCCGATCGTGTGACGATTGTTGGCCGCGCTTTGATACAGCGCCTGCAGGTCGCCGCCCGACCAGAAATCCCTTTCGAAGCGTTCGGTCTGCGCGCGTGCGCGGCGGATCGCGAACCACTTGCGGAAGATGAAGGTCCACGACATCAGCGACAGCAGCAGCAGCAGCCCCATCACGGCCTGGGCCAGCACGCTCGCGTTGAGGACGAGGGAAATGATCGACAGGTCTTGAGAAGTGTTCATAGAGGTTTGAGTAACGTCCCTTCGGGGGTGTCCGGCGAGGGCGCACGGTATGCGTGTGGCGCGGCGCGCCGGCCTGGCCTGGCGCCGAACCTTGCTTAGTATCGATTCAGGAGGGCAAGTTCATAGGCTTTGTCTAAACGGTGCTCATCCGAGCTTCGTTGACAATACAGTCTGCCCGGCGTCGATGACGGGCCCGCGTTGCAGCGCGTCGAGCACGACCGGCGGGATTGCCGCGGGCCGGATGCCGGTTCGGTCGACGCAGCCGAGGCGGATGTGTCCGGCCACGAGCAGCGTGTCTCCGCACCAGGCTTCCTGCGTGAATTCCACCGATGCGCGGCCGATGCGTCCGGGCCGGCTCGTGATCGTCAGCGCGTCGTCGAGTCGCGCCGGCGCGCGGTAGTCGAGCGACGTGCTGCGAACGATGAAGATCGCGCCGGTATCGTCGGCGAGCCGACGCTGGTCGATGCCGCATGCGCGCAGCCACTCGGTGCGAGCGCGTTCGAAGAACTTCAGGTAGTTGGCATAGAAGACGATGCCGCCTGCGTCGGTGTCCTCGTAGTAAACGCGTACCGGCCAAGTGAAGCCGGAGTGCGCGTCCGGGGAGCGGGTAGGCTGAGTCATGGCGCGCATTTTACCGGAAGGCCGAGGCCGGATTCGTAACCGATTCGTAACGGAATGTAGTATGCCGTAGCACACTGCGGGCCGGCCCCGAGAGGGGGCGGGCCCGCGCGACTTCAGCCGCGGTGGACGGTCGGGCCGCCGGGCGCTTGCGCGACCGGCATCAGCTCGATCGTGTTGACGTTGACGTGTGCCGGGCGCGTCGCGATCCAGTAGATCGTGTCGGCGATGTCCTCGGGCATGAGCGGCTGGACATTGTTGTAGACGCTCGCCGCTTTTGCGTCGTCGCCGCGATAGCGGATGTTCGAGAACTCGGTGCCGCCGCACAGGCCCGGCTCGATGTCGGTGACGCGCAGTGGCGTGCCGAGCAGGTCGGCGCGCAGGTTCAGGCTGAATTGTCTGACGAAAGCCTTGGTCGCGCCGTAGACGTTGCCGCCCGCATAAGGGTACGAACCTGCGACCGAGCCGATATTGAAGATGTGACCGCGGCCGCGCTCGATCATGCCGGGCAGCAGCGCGTGCGTAACGGTGACGAGGCCCGTGCAGTTCGTGTCGATCATCGTGTGCCATTCGTCGAGGCTGGCCTTTTGGGCCGGCTCGACGCCGAGCGCGAGGCCGGCGTTGTTGACGAGGACGTCGAGTGCTGCGAATTCGGCGGGAAGGGCGGCCGGCACGGCTTCGACGGCCGCGCGATCGCGTACGTCGAGCTCGAGCGGCAGCAGGGAATCGCCGAGTTCGGCGGCGAGCGCATCGAGACGATCCTTGCGGCGCGCGGTCGCGACGACGCGGTGGCCGCCCTTGACGAAGGCACGGGCGATGGCGGCGCCGAAGCCGGCGGACGCGCCTGTGACGAACACGATCATTGCTGCTCCTGGTCGGTAACAAAGTAGCGGATAGTATCTCGCAAGCCTACTGAGATTGCCGCACCGCGGCAAGGCGGCACAGCGTTCCGGTACGGGCGCGTAGAGTCTGGCCCCAATTGCTTCGGGCGTCCCGCCGTGCGGTTGCCTATTCATGACGCATCCAATACACTAACGCGCTCATCACCCCTGCGTGACTGGCGATAGAACCCTTCGGGTTCAAGGTGGAGCATCCCACCGTGAAGCGCGGGGCGCCGTTTTTGCCGTTCGCCTGGGCAGCCGTTGTGCGCCGTCGCGTGCATCGCCGGTGGCTGTCCTGCCTCGCGTCATACGGATTCTTCCGCCACGTCGGGCTGGTTCCGCCAGCAGCGCAATGTACTCGGCCACTCCGGTCAACCTGTACACACTTAACGGAAACCGTATGTTTGACAGAGCCCAAAGCACCATCGCGAACGTCGATCCCGAAATCTTTGCAGCGATCGAGCAGGAAAACCGCCGCCAGGAAGAGCACATCGAGCTGATCGCGTCGGAAAACTACACGAGCCCGGCCGTGATGGCCGCACAGGG